>JBCAXQ010000256.1:0-4228 GCA_038534015.1 Pseudomonadota bacterium
GAAGTCCGGTGTAAACTCACCGCTTGGGATCAGGCCGATAGTGTAGCCCGAATGCACCCAGCAGGCGCGGACATGCCATGGGAGCGCCCACATCCCCTCGGCCAGGCTGGCTTCAAGCAATTCTGCATCGTCGAGGCCGTGCTCTTTCACATGCGCCTCGCCCTTGTCGATCAGTCCGCGCAGGCCTTTGAGCCCCTGCTGACAGTTTGGAACGAAGGCGTCGTAGAGGGTCATCGGCATCGGTTCTCTCCTTGGTTGGAATTGGGTGCGCAAACAACCGTCGACGTTGATGGCAAGCCGATCAAGTGGGAATGCGCCCCAAGGTGCGATGTGAAATCGCTTTCCTACTCGGTCAATGTCTGGCTGTTGCGAAAGTATGCGAGCGCGCGGCCAACCATCATTCCACCTTCACATACGCCAGCACCAAAGGCGAAGACCCGGCAGGTTTTTCGCCTTTGAACAGTGTCTCAGGTGTTTCAAGCGTTCGTCAGCTGAGACGAACCGAGCAGGTTGCCGAAGTCCTTTACCGAACCCGTGGGCCACCAAATGGCAGTGGAGGAGGGGGTCTGCGCGCGCCACGCGGCAGCTGGGCCTGATACGCCCGCCCGCAATGTTCAACGCAATAGGGGAAGCCAGGATTTACCGGCGCGCCGCAGAAATGGAAATCGGGTTCGCCCGGGTGGCCCATCGGCCAGCGACAGACCTTGTCCGATAGATCGAGCAGGCTCGTCTTGTTCGCAATTTCGGGACTTGGCTTTGCCGGTACGAGGCGCCGCGGCGGCGCGGGCGGGATTGGAGCCTGCTGGTCACCGGGGCCTTGCCGCAGGAATCCGCCTGGACCCACAGAAACGATTTTGGGTAGGTCGGGCGTCGGGTTTGGCAGAGGTTGCGAGGGGCTGCCGCTATCGCTTGGCGCTGCTGGGCCCGCAGCCGTTTTGTCGGCAGCAGGCTTGTTCGTGGGCCTTGCAGCCGCCTTGGGCGCCGCTTTCTTTGCAGTTGGCGCTTTGGCCGGAGCCTTTTTGGCGGCGGCTTTCTTCTTCTTTTCGTTGGCTTTCACCGGGGAGGGGCGTGATTTGAGGCCCAGCCGGTGTGCCTTGCCGATCACAGCATTGCGGCTGACGCCGCCAAGCTCTTCGGCAATCTGGCTGGCTGTTGAACCGCCTTCCCACATCTTTTTGAGCGTACCGATCCGCTCGTCCGTCCAACTCATAGAGGTATTCCATTCCCGTTTGTGTTCAGCGCCTGGCTTGTCAGCGTTGACCCGAAGCCGTAGTCGCGCGGACATGACCAATCAAGCTTCTGCGACACGCATTTCGGACGCTGCCCCCCTATCTGACAATCCCGGTGGGGGCACCCGGTTTCCGCCGCGCGGAACCCCGTTGATTATCGGGATCAATCGCATTGGCGTGTGGAGCCTCTATATTAAGGAGGTTCGCCGGTTTCTCAAGGTCCAGACACAGACTGTTTGGGCTCCAGCAGTTACAACGCTGCTGTTTCTGATCATTTTCACGGTCGCATTGGGTAGAGAAGGCCGCGAAGTTCTGGGTGTGCCGTTCGCCAGCTTTGTCGCGCCTGGCTTGATCGTGATGGGCATGATGCAGAATGCTTTTGCTAATTCGTCGTTCTCGCTGCTTTCGGGAAAAATCCAGGGCACGATCATTGACCTTTTGATGCCGCCACTCTCGCATGGCGAGCTCATGGCGGGGATCATAACTGCGGCTGTAACTCGTGCGGTGATGGTTGGTTGCACGGTGGCGATCGCCATGGCGCTATGGCCCGGTGTGAACCTTTCGGTTGAGCATTTGTGGGCAGTGGTCTGGTTTGGGCTGATGGGATCGGTGATGCTCGCGATCATGGGTCTTGCCACATCGATCTGGGCAGAGAAGTTTGATCACAATGCCGCGATCACCAATTTCGTGATTGCTCCGCTCTCGCTGCTTTCTGGCACGTTCTACGTGATCGACAACCTTGCGCCCGCATTCCAGGCCGTCAGCCGGATGAACCCGTTTTTCTACGTGATATCGGGCTTTCGCTATGGTTTCCTGGGCGAAAGCGACATTGGCGGGGACGGCGCAGTGATGGTCGCCGCAGCGGGAATCCTGCTGCTCAATCTGGTGATGGCGCTCGTGGTCTATTTGCTGCTGAAGTCAGGCTGGAAAATAAGGAGCTAAGTATGCCTAACAGCGGGCCGCAGGGTTCCTAGTGCGTAAGCGTGCGCCGCATCCGGTAACGCCCATCCGCGAACTGTTCGAACAGTTCCGGAACCGTGGGATGGTCAATCTCACCACCTGCGGCGTCTGCTACCAGGTTTTGCTGGCTGACATAGGCGACATAGCTTGAATCCTCATTCTCGGCGAGGAGGTGGTAGAATGGCTGGTCGCGGTTCGGACGAATGTCTTCCGGAATGGCTTCGTACCATTCGTCGCTATTCGCAAAAACAGGGTCAATGTCGAACACCACGCCGCGAAAATCAAACATGCGATGCCGCACGACGTCCCCGATGCCGAAGCGTGCTCGTGTCTGTCGAGGGGCGATGATGGTGCGGCCAGCTTGGCTGGAGAAGAACTGTGCACTTTCCATTGGGCGAATATGGCTCTTCGCAGCTGCAAAACAAGCGGCGCACCCATTCGGTCCCCAGATTTCGATGGTAGTGTTGCCCATTCGGCCCTTGGCAAAGGCGCATTGCTGCGCTAACGGGCGCGCTCCCAAATCGACCTGGGTGCTGCGGCACCGGTCAGGGCGCGCGCTCGAGTTGGAGCGCTTCTCTACGCGGAGAGATGCCGGAGTGGTCGAACGGGGCGGTCTCGAAAACCGTTGTGCTCTCACGAGTACCCAGGGTTCGAATCCCTGTCTCTCCGCCATTTTCAACCTCTCACTCTTTGATGCACCGGCCACCACTGGCTATGACTGAGGCAAGGTGTTGAGCGATGTTTCAAACAGGCTGATCTTGATTGGCGGCGGTCATTCGCATGTTGCGGTGCTTGCCGACTGGATCCGCGGCGGTCTGCCGGATGCTGAGATCGCTCTGATCTCACCTTCATCGCATCTGCGCTATTCGGGAATGGTGCCGGGCTGGATATCTGGCGAATACGGACGTGATGAGGGACTGCTCGATATCGCTGCGTTGGCGAAACGCGCCGGCATCCGGTTTGTCCAAGACTCGTGTACCGCGATTGATCCTGATGCAGGCACTGTCTGTACTGCGGCTGGGCACAGCTTCAAGTTCGACTTTTGTTCAATAAATGTCGGGGGAGTTGGTCGCGCCAGTGAAGTATTGGGAACTGACCAGCGCATTATTGATGTGAGGCCGATCGGCGGTTTTGTGGAACGGCTGACTCAATGGCAAAGCGAAAAAGGGTCTGACATCAGGCAGGTCACTGTGGTCGGTGGTGGAGCTGGAGGTGTCGAATTGGCCTTTGCATTGCGCAACCGATTGGAGGAGACCGGATCGCGGATACGTCTGATTGCCGGTGCGGCAGGGTTGTTGCCCGAATTCGCAAGTTCAGTGCGAAAGGCAGTTGGCGCCGAACTGGCCGCGCAGAGTATCGACCTGATCGAACAGGATGCAGGTCGGGTTTCGGAGGTATTGATACCGGGATCCGGACAATTTGGATCAGATGATTTGATCGTGGCGGCCTTGGGTAGCGGTGCCCCAAACTGGCCACGCCAAGGCGGCCTTGCCGCCGATAAATCCGGCTTCATTGCAGTCGACCGTTTCCAACGGTCGGTTTCGCACCCCAAAGTCTTTGCCGTGGGCGACATCGCTTCGCGCCAGGACCGAAATGTCCCGCATTCAGGCGTCCATGCTGTGCACACGGGTCCTGTTCTTGCGGCCAATCTGCGTTCCGTTCTTCAGGGTGAGTATCCGGCACGGAGCTATACCCCGCGGCCTACCAGCCTCTACCTGATTTCCACGGGCAATGGCTTGGCCATAGCGAGCTATGGCCCATTCGCAGCGAAGGGGCGCTGGGTCGCAAAACTCAAGCGCCGGATCGACAAAGGATGGATCGCAACCTACGCGAAAATGGCGCATGATCAGTAACCGTTGGCCGATTGGCAGCGAACCCGCGAGCATTAAGGGGCATCCATGAAGAAGATCGTCATCATCCTTGCACTGGCGGCGCTGATCGCAGCCTATTTCATCTTCGATCTCGGAAGCTTTTTATCGCTGGATGGGATCAAGGGGCTCGCCAGCGATGTAGGCGAATTCTACGATCGCAACCCCGCG
>JBCAXQ010000257.1:0-4220 GCA_038534015.1 Pseudomonadota bacterium
TGAGGCGCGCTCACTCAGCGCACCAGCTTACTGAGGGCCGGGGCCCTGGCCTGGGCCGCCGCGACCCGGCATGAATCGGTAGGTGATACGAGCCTTGGTCAGGTCATACGGAGTCAATTCGCACAGCACTTCGTCGCCGACAAGAACGCGAATACGGTTCTTGCGCATCTTGCCAGCCGTGTGACCGAGCACTTCATGGCCGTTTTCCAGCTCTACCCGAAACATCGCATTGGGCAGCAACTCAACCACACGCCCACGCATTTCGAGGAGTTCTTCTTTCGCCATGTAAGTCCTTGGTTCGTTATTAAATTGGTGATCTGCGCGCGGCCTTTAGCCCCGGCGTGAACAAAAGTGAAGCCTCGTGCGTTGTCAGTTTCGCCATGGCGCGCATCCGGTGCGCCACAGCGCTGCGAAGTTGCGGTGCAAATCGATACAATTCAGCAGGTTGCCTCTAATAGCCTTATCGCTCAGATCGGACGTCATGACCCGCCCCCTCTCCCACACAAGCGGTCTCCCCCTGATTTCCCGCTACCGCGCAAGGCTGTTGATTGCTGGCGCTTGCACTCTTGGAGCGTTCTCCCATCCCGTTTCTGCGCAGGATGAATCGCCACCCACGCAGTCAGCCGAGCAAACTGAAAGCCAGCCGGACGAAAGCGATGGTGAGGTTGGCAGCGATCCGCGTCGGGACATTGTCGTGCAGGGCCTACGGACCCGCGGCCAATTGCTTGTTGATCAGGCGCCGCTGCTGGAACTCGATGAACAGGATATCACCGCTGAGGGCGTGACCTCAATCGCGGATCTTGTCACTCAGATCACCGACCAGGCGGGATCTGCGCGCGGACGCGGAAGTGGTGGTCGGCCGGTTATTCTGGTCAACGGGATCAGGATCGGCAGTTTCCGCGAACTGGCCCAATACCCGCCCGAAGCGCTCGAGAAGGTTGAGGTGTTCCCGGAAGAGGTCGCCCAACGGTTCGGCTTCGCTCCGGATCGCCGCGTCATCAATCTGATTCTGAAAGAGAACTATTCGAGCCGCGAAGTCGAGCTGGAGTTCGAAGGGCCGGCAAGCGGGGAGTACATCGCGCTTGAGCAGGAGCTTGGCTATCTCCAGATCGCCGACGGCGGAAGGTTCAATGTGAATTTCGAAGCGCGAGATATCTCTCTTGCTACTGAGGACGACCTCGGCGTGATCCAGACCGAAGGGTCGGTCTCCGATATCGCGACAGACCCTGACCAAGGCGAGTTTCGCAGCCTGATTGCCGATACGCTGTCTCTCGAAGGCAGCGTGAGCTGGGCCAAGACCATGATTGAGAGCGGAACTTCGCTGGGTGCGAATCTGAATTACGCAAGGAACCAAAGCCGGAGCTTGTCGGGTCTCAACAGCGTGACCTTGACCGATGCGAGCGGCAACAGTGAGTTTCGCACCTTTGGAGAAAATGACCCCCTCGAAAGGCGAACGTCGACTGATACCTATTCGATCGCTGGATCGTTGACCCGCTCTTTGGGAATCTTCCGGCTTACGACAACGGTTGATGCCAGCCTGACCGATAGTGAAACCGAAATCGACAACCGGTTCGATACGCAGGAATTCGAAGACGCGGCGCTGGCGGGGACCCTGGCCCTGGACGGGCCGTTGCCACAGGATGCGGATGCAGGCTTTGCTGTCGCGAGCACCCGCTCTTGGAGTGCCGCTCCCAAAGCAACAGTGCGAGGTCCGATCGCGGTGCTTCCGGCTGGCGATGTCAACGCCACCATCGATCTTGGTTATGGTTGGAATCGGATAGAGAGCGCTGACACCCGCAGCTTGCAAGATACACAGCTTACACGTGGAGATATGGAAGCGGGGCTCAACCTTGTGCTTCCCCTGACCAGCCGTCGCGAACAGGTGGCTGATGCGCTTGGCAGTTTCACCCTGAACTTGCAGGCGGGCATCAACGAATTGTCCGACTTCGGAACGTTGACCGATTGGAGCGTCGGGCTGAATTGGGCTCCATTTGACAATCTCGATCTCTCCGCGACGTATATCCGCCGCGAGGTTGCACCTTCGCTCAGCAATCTTGGCAGCCCGGAAACCGTCACCTTCAATTCTCCGGTGTTTGATTTCACCACCGGCGAAACTGTTCTTGCAACGGTGATCTCGGGCGGCAATCCAGATTTGCTTGCCGAGACGCAGGCTGACTGGAAATTCGGTGCCAATTGGCAATTGCCATTCTGGAGTGGCACCCGGTTCAGGGTCGAATACATCCGCAATCGTTCGGATGATGTCACCAGTGGTTTCCCGACGCTGACGGACGACATCGAAGCTGCATTCTCCGACCGTGTCACACGCGACGCCGATGGCGTGCTGACGGAACTGGATCGCCGCCCGGTCACCTTTGCGGAAACTCGTGCGGATCGGCTGCAATTCAGTCTCTCAGCACGTGGCAGATGGGGTCAGCCTTCGCGCGGCTCCCAGCAAAAGGGCGGGCGACCCGGCCGTGCAGGTGCAGGCGGTCCGCCCGCTGGTCCATCAGGCGCGGGACTTGGCCGCCCACGGCGTCCACAAGGCCAGCCCCCGGGCGGTGGTCGTCCTGATCGCGCGCCGCCTACAGAAGAACAGCGTGCGCAGTTCATGCAATTTCGCGAGCGTATATGCGCCGAGGGCGGTCTCGAAGTCCTGACAAGACTCGCGACTGCCGTGGAAAACGGGCAGGATCTTTCCGGCGTTGCGCCCGGTTTTGATCCTCAGCGGTTCGAACGTATCCTCAGTCGGGTTCGCGACGAGAATGGCGAGATCACCCCGGAGCGGCTGGCGCAATTCCGCGAACGCTTCTGCAGTGTGGACCCGTCCATGTTTGGCGCACGGGGCGGGCCTCCCAGCGCGCAGGGCGCGCCGCAAGGGCGTCCGGGGGGCGGTCCTCCGCGCAATCCTTTGGCGTCCGGTTTCGGGCGGGACGGCTCCGGACGATACTTTTTCAATCTGACACATACCGTTGAACTCAAAAGCGAAATACTGATTGCGAATGGGGTGCCGCTGCTCGATCAACTGGATGGCGATTCAACCAGTGCCTTTGGGACACCGCGCCATACGTCCCGGCTTGAAGCCGGGATCTTCCGCAATGGTATGGGCTTGCGATTGTCCGGCAGGTACACTGGAGAAGCGCGCATCAACGGATCCGATGCGGGGACATCGACCGATCTCTTTTTCGGGGATCTGGTGACCTTCGATTTGCGATTGTTTGCTGATATTGGAGCCGTGACCGGCCAGGAATCCGGTTTCCTCAAGAACTTCCGCGTGGCCTTGCGGGCGGACAACGTTTTCGACGCGCGTCGCAGCGTGAGAGACGCCAATGGCGATACCCCGATCAACTTTCAGTCATCTGTGATTGATCCAACGGGCCTGTTCGTCGGGATCGATCTGAGAAAGCTCTTTTAGGTTGGCTTAGTGCCTGCGATGAGCGTCGAATGCGCTGACCGCTATGTCGAAGGCTTGAACTCTGGGAACATCCACTTCTGGCCAAAGCCAGGCCGGAACGGTTCCCACTTGCCTTCGTCCTGAGACAGGCGATCTGCCATCGCTATCATCACGCTTGGATTGACGCCCAGCCCGCAATGACTTGCGTAAACCTCGATGTTTTCGCTCGGGTGGTCCCCCTCTGATTGCACGCTGCCGCGCCAATGCACGATACCATCGGTCTTGGTCAGGATTGATGTCGTCGGGACAGGCGGTGCCACGTCAAGTCCTCGGAATTGCCCGCCGCGCATCTGTTCAGGCTCTTTTCCATTGAAGAATTGGAACAGCCGTGCCGCATTGGTGTGGTTGCGATCATCGGAAATCGGGCTGCCAAGGCTGATCACCAGCCGGACCAGATCGGGATGCAGTTTTGCAAGTTCACGTGCGAGGACGCCGCCGAGACTCCAGCCGATCAATGAGACTTTGCCGCCGCTTGTCTCGCCCACTTCGTGCAATTGGTCTTCAAGCCGGGAGATCAGGGCCTCGGTGACCCGAACGTTGCGCCCGGAATCCCATCCATGCGCTTGATAGCCCAAGTCCTCCAGCAGACGACGCATCGGTGCCGTCGAGCTGTTCGATGCCATGAAGCCCGGCATCACGATCACGCCGTGGCCGTCGCCCTTGGGCAATTGCGACAGGAGTGGTCTCGACGCGTAGAACGCCCCGAGCTCGAACATCGCCCGGCCCTCGGTGAACGTCCAGAACCGGTTCGGTGGCCTCGCCGCCCGAG
>JBCAXQ010000258.1:0-4191 GCA_038534015.1 Pseudomonadota bacterium
GGGCGCTTGCTGGGCGGAATCTGATCCCGCTTGATTGGTGGCCTTGATCACAGGCCTGCGCGGGTCCAGATCGTTCAATCTGCAGCGACTCAAAATGAAGGGTTTCGCGATTTGACCGCCCACCAGCCGATTGTCCAAGAACCAGTGGATCGTTCCGTCCTGCGACGCGCTTTCCGGGCAGAAGAGAACGCCTGTGTTGCCGAACGGATTGAGCAGGCCGCACCGGCAGTCCGTGTGCACGAGCAATCGGCAGCGCTCGCCACCCAACTGATCGAGGGCGCCCGCGCACAAAAGGCGAGCGGCATCGATGCCTTCCTGCAGCAATACGGCCTCGACACGGAAGAAGGCATCGCGCTGATGTGCCTTGCCGAAGCGCTTTTGCGTGTTCCGGATGCCGAGACGGCAGACCTTCTGATCAAGGACAAAATCGGCGTGATCGATTGGGGCGAGCACGTTGGAGAGAGCTCTTCGACCTTCGTGAACGCAGCAACATTCTCATTGATGTTGACTGGCGAAGTGCTTGATCCGCCGGAAGAACACCAGAAGGGTATGGGCTCTACCCTCAAGCGCACCATTAACCGATTGGGCGAACCGGTCATTCGCAAAGCCACGCTTCAGGCAATGCGGATCATGGGCGGGCAATTCGTATTCGGGCGGACCATTGAGGAAGCGCTCAAACGCGCAGCCCCCGAACGCGCGAAGGGGCTTACTCATTCTTTTGACATGCTTGGCGAGGCTGCGATGACTTTCGCCGACGCCGAGCGATATCGCGCGGCCTACAGCGGAGCACTCGACCGGCTCGCCCAGGAAGCATCTGGCGGAATCGGGCCTTCACCAGGCATCTCGGTCAAGCTTTCGGCGCTCCATCCCAAATACGATTTTCTCCACGCCGCTCAGGCGCGCGAAGACATTGTCCCGATCGTCCGTGAACTCGCCGAAAAAGCGCGCGACGCCAATATTCACTTCACCATTGATGCAGAAGAGGCCGAACGGCTGGAGCTTTCGCTCGACATCATCGAGGATCTGGTTGCCGACGATACGCTGTTCACCCGTGCAGACGGATCGCGCTGGGACGGGTTCGGCATGGCGTTGCAGGCCTATCAGAAGCGCGGCGTGCCGCTATGCGACTGGGTCGCTAAACTTGCACGGCGTCATGGACGCAAGCTGTTCGTGCGGCTGGTGAAAGGCGCGTATTGGGATGCCGAGATCAAGCTCGCGCAGGTCGGTGGGCACGAGGACTACCCTGTTTTCACCCGCAAACGCGGCACTGATGTGTCCTATCTCGCCTGCGCTGCACGGCTTTTCGAACACAGCGATGTGATCCGACCGGCCTTTGCGACGCACAACGCCTACACCGTGGCCGCAATCAAGCAGATGGCGAGGATCCCGGGCTCAAGTGGCGAAGCGGTAGGCCTGGAAAGATTCAAGCCGTTCGAATTCCAGCGCCTGCATGGAATGGGAGAGGAAGTCTACGACACGCTCGGAAAGCTGGAAGGCAACGATCGTACACCAGTGCGAATCTATGCGCCGGTTGGCGGGCATAAGGAATTGCTCGCCTATCTGGTCCGGCGACTGCTCGAAAACGGGGCGAATACCAGCTTCGTCAATCGCATGGGTGATGCCGATATCCCCGCAGAGGAACTGGTCGGAGACCCCGTTGCAGAGCTTCGTGAACGAGAGCCCTATCGCAACCCGGCGATCCCCCTTCCAACGGAGATTTTTGGTGCCCGAGACAACAGCGCCGGCGTCGACCTTGCCGATCCGTTGTTAGTCCAACCACTCGAAGCGAAGTTGGCAGAGCTTTCGGCGACGCTGTGGCATGCAGAACCGACATTTGCTGCCGACGATGCGGGCGAAATCGCGCCCATCACTTCCCCGCATGACCTTGCTCATCAGGTCGGGACGCGCCGCGATGCCACCGCCGTGGAAGTTGATGATGCGATCTCGCGTGCCGTCGCGATCCAGCCAGGCTGGGATGCGCTGGGCGGGGAGAAACGCGCGCTGCTGCTCGAAGAAGCGGCCAATCTGTTTGAAGCCAACACGCCCGAGCTTCTTTCGCTATGCCAGCGCGAAGCCGGCAAGACCCTGCCGGATGCCGTACTGGAACTGCGCGAGGCGGTCGATTTCCTGCGCTATTACGCAACCGAAGCGCGGCGGCTGTTTGGCGAGCCGACCATTCTGCCCGGGCCAACAGGCGAAGAAAACCTGCTTACCATGCATGGTCGCGGTGTGTTCGCGACAATCTCCCCATGGAATTTCCCGCTCGCCATTTTCATCGGAATGGCCTCCGCCGCACTCGCCGCCGGCAATAGCGTGATTGCCAAACCCGCCGAACAGACGCCGCTGATCGCGGCTTTGGCTGTCAGGCTCTGTCACCAGGCAGGAATCCCGCAAGAGGCATTGCAGTTGATCCCTGGTGCCGGTGATGTCGGCCAAATGATCACCGCTGATCCGCGCCTCGCCGGCGTCGCCTTCACCGGCTCGACCGAAACGGCACGGGCCATCAATCGCACTCTCGCCGCGCGCGACGGACCCATCGCAACACTCATCGCTGAAACCGGCGGCCAGAACGCCATGATCGTCGACTCTTCGGCTCTGCCCGAACAGGTCGTGCGCGATGTGCTGGCCAGCTCATTTCAAAGCGCAGGCCAGCGTTGTTCCGCCTTGCGCGTGCTCTACCTGCAGGATGATGTTGCAGACGAGATGCTGGCGATGATCCGCGGCGGATTTGACGCGCTGAAAATCGGCAATCCGACGGAGCTATCGACCGATGTCGGCCCGGTGATTGATGAAGACGCCAAGGCCGCTCTCGAACGCCACATCGCCCGGCGAGAGCAACAGGGCGACTCAGTCTGGCGCGCGAAAATGCCACACGAAACCGAGGCAGGGTGCTTCGTCGCTCCAACCATTATCGAGATTGGCTCTATCCTTGATCTGAAGCGCGAGAACTTTGGCCCTGTGCTGCATGTCGCCCGATTTGCCGCGGAAGAGATCGGCCAGGTTGTCGAAGATATCAACGCCACCGGTTATGGCCTGACACTCGGCCTGCACAGCCGCATCGCGGCGACCCGAGAATTTGTCGAAAGCAAAGCGCGCGTTGGGAATTTCTACGTTAACCGGAACCAGATCGGGGCTGTGGTGGAGAGCCAACCATTCGGCGGAGAAGGTCTTTCGGGCACAGGGCCGAAGGCAGGCGGACCCCACTATGTTGCGCGGTTCGCCACCGAACGGGTGAGTTGCACCGACACCACGGCGGCAGGGGGAAATGCTAGCCTCCTTGCGAGCTGATTATTGCCTGCTTGCAAGTTGCGACAAACCGCTTTTAAACCTCTCAATATGAAACGCTTGCTGTCGCTGTTCGCGCTCCTTTTCGCATTCACCTGGACCACTCCTGCCCTTGCCGCTGTTGAAATGCACTTTCACAGTTTCAACGGATCGGTCCTGGTCGGTCGCTATCCGCACACCTTCATCGTACTAGAGGGCAAACTATCCAATGGTACCGTCGTGAATGAGAACTTTGGGTTTTCGGCGCGCAAAGTCACGCCCGCTATCCTGAATGGTCCGGTTGAACACATGGTGCTGGCCGAGAAGGCCAAGACCATCCCCAAGACCAATCGCCATTTCACGGTGACGCTAAACGATGCCCAATACCGCCGGATTAAACGCGAAGTGCTGGCGTGGAAAAACGCACCGGGGAAGTATTACGATCTCGAGCGCCGCAATTGTATCCACTTTGTCGGAGCAATGGCGCGGATCGTCGGGCTTGAGGTTGAATATCCCAATGACATGCTCAGACGTCCCAAAGCTTGGCTCAATCATGTGACTGCACTCAATCCGCGACTTGGGGCGGCGCAGGTGAGATAACGGCTTTACGGAACTGGGAACTGGGGCGCGACCACGAAGACTCTTCCGGATAAGCTCAGCGCTGCGCTTGCCGCGGCTCCCAGTCTCCGGAATCTGTCGATCATGGCGATTCTTTCAGACAAGTGGATTCGGGAAAAAGCGCAAAGCGAAGGGATGATCGAGCCCTTCGTGGAAGCGCAGCGACGCGAAGGAGTGATCAGCTATGGCCTCAGTTCCTATGGCTATGATGCGCGCGTCGCCCCAGAGTTCAAGATCTTCACAAATGTGAACTCGGCGACGGTCGACCCCAAGCAATTCGATGCCGAAAGCCTGGTCGACCGAGAGACC
>JBCAXQ010000259.1:0-4129 GCA_038534015.1 Pseudomonadota bacterium
TCCAACCAAACACAGGTGCCCGGTTGGCGTAGGCTCGGCCAAGGATCACAATCGCATAGACGATCCCAAGAGCAATTGCGAAATAGGGCCAGAACATTGCGAGCCTTTGCATACTTAGTGATGTATATCACTAATACACCATCTCGCTATGGTTACAAGTTTGATCTCTGATCGGTCTGTAGCTTCCAGATCAAACCTTGCGCCAACGCGCGATAAAGAACCCGTCCAGCCCGCCCTCGTCCGGCAGCATGCCCGGATGGGTGCGGAGCCAGCCTTCGGCAGTTGGTCCAATGCCGTCAGGCAACTCATCGGCGGCGATGGGCGCTGGTTCCAGTTTGACGTTTGCAGCCTGTTCTTCGCCCTCTTCGCGTTCCAGCGAACAGACCGCGTAGACCAGCATTCCGCCGGGCTTAAGCCAGCCAGTCGCGCGCTCGATCAGCGCCCTTTGCAGCTCGACCATCTCAGCAATCTGACGCATCCCGATCCGGTGCAGAACGTCTGGATGGCGGCGGCATGTACCGGTCGCGGTGCAGGGCGCATCGAGCAGGATCGCATCGAACTGATGCTTCGGCTCCCAAGTGAGCGCATCGGCACGGACAGGCGATGCCTTTAATCCGGTGCGCTTGAGATTGGCCTTGAGCAGTTCCAGCCGCCGCTTGCTGATATCCAGTGCAGTCACTTTCCAACCCGCCGCAGCCAGCGCGAGCGTTTTGCCGCCGGGTGCCGCGCAAAGGTCAAGCGCATGCTTGCCTTCGCCGGCGCTCAGCAATCGGGCCGGAAGCTGTGCGGCAAGATCCTGAACCCACCAATCACCTTCTTTGAAGCCGGAAAGCTCCTCAACGGGGGTCCCTCTTGGCAGACGGAGGTGGCCAGGCATCAGGCTGGTAGCGCTTAGTGTAACCTTCATCACCTCCGTCCGCGCAGGGGCCTTTAATGCAAGATCAAGTTCGGGTGGTTCGGCAAGGCCGGGCGCAATCTGGATTGCCCTTTCGCCCCAGCGTTCCACCGCGCGCTCTGGCAATGTCGGCGCAGCTGGCAGTACGGGTTCCTGTTTCATCAGCGTCGAGAAAACGCCGTGCGCCAGCCGCCTGGGTCCGCCCGCAAGCAGCGGCAGACACGTGGCAATGACCGCATGCGGCGGCGTTTCGAGACGCAGGGCCTGGGCCAGCATCAATCGCAACACCATGCGCGGTTTGGAATCATCAGGCAGGCGTTTCTTGGTCGCGCTGTCGATCAGCGCATCGAAATCCGTCATCCAGCGCAATGCTTCGCTTACGATAGCGCGTGCCAGGCCTTTGTCTGGCGCTTTGCGAACATCGCGTAGAGCGGGACCTTCTGCCTGCTCCAGCGTCTCTCCTCGCCGTAGCACTGCATCAAGCATTTTGAGCGCGGCGCGGCGCGCGTGAATTCCGGGAGGTTGTGCCATTGGCTCGCCCCTAGAGCATTGCGCGAAAGAGTGGGAACCGGTTTTTCGCGTTTTGCAATGCGGCGGCGAGCGCGCCGCACGTGAAACCAAGTTCCATCCCGTGCGTTCGATAGCAGTGATGACCAAGGAAAAATCCAAAGCCGCCAAGGATTTCAAGAAGCCTGCGCACTGGAGCAACGACCCGCCGCCGAAACCCAAGGCGGTCGATCCGCTGAAGGACGAGCCGCGCGAGCTCTCTCCCACCCGCTATGGCGATTGGGAACGCGAGGGCATCGCCTGGGATTTTTGAAGTCTGGTGTGCGCATCGCATCCGCGACGCGAAATCCTCGCTCAAGCGACCTGAAGGTCGCGTCGCTGCGGGCGCGCAATCGCGCTTGCGACGCCTGCGGCGTCAAACCACCTCTACCTAGCTGGCCCGTTGCGCAGTACGATCGGGCCTGCGGCAATCAAACCTTCCGGAACTCCACTTTCAGCCCGTCCTTCGGCTGAGGGATAGGCCAAGCTTGCCAGTCAGGTTTGTAGCCAGCCTCCGCGACTATCTCATAACGCTGCAACAGCTGCGCGAGCAGGATTTTCACCTGCATATAGGCGAAGTGCAGCCCCAGACACATATGCGCGCCGCCACCGAACGGAACCCAGGCATATTTGTGCCGCGCCTTCACCTTGTCGGGCGTGAAGCGCATCGGATCGAAGGTGAAGGGATTGTCCCAATATTCCTCTGAATGGTGCGTCCAGTAGATATTGATGCCGCAAAGCTGCCCGGCGGGGATGCGATACCCTTCATATTCGAATTCCTTGAGAGCGCGGCGCGGCATGGATGGCACGGGCGGAATCATCCGCAGCGCCTCCTTGAAGGCCATCTCTGTCAGTTCAAGTTTGCCGAGGTCGCCATAGTCGAGCGCGCGCGGCTGGCCAGAACCATCAGGCCCGCCAGTCACAGCCAACACTTCGTCGCGCAGCTTGGCCTGCCAATCGGGGTTGGTCGCGAGATAGTAGATCAAAGATGTCGCGCTCGACGTGATCGTGTCATGCGCCGCCATCATCAGGAAGCTCATGTGATCGACCACCTGATCGACCGGCAGCAATGATCCGTCTTCGCGAGTAGCCGTCGCAAACTGGCTGAACATGTCCTGCCCGCCGCCCTCGGCCCGGCGACGATTGGTCTCGCGGGTCAGATAGTCGACCATATATGCGCGGCCATCGACGCCCTTTTTCATCTTGGTAAAGGGCAGCGGCTTGCGAATCGGCGCGACCGAGGCCTGGACCATGTCGACAAAGGCAGTGTTGATGCGGTCCGCCTCCGGTCCCCAAGGAATTCCGAGAAAGCTGTCCGCCGCAAGATCGAGCGTAAGTTTCTTGATCGCCGGGTAGAATTGCATTGTGCCTTCCCAGCCCGTCACCTCCTGCGCGATTCCCGTATTGAGCGCACCAGAATAGTGTCGCATCGGCTCTGGTTTGAAGGCAATCGAGAGCGCGCGCCGGTCAATCCGGTGATGGTCGAAGTCCATCAACATCAACCCGCGGGGGAAGAGCTGGTCGAGCACCGGCCCCCAACCCTGTTCGCTGGAGAAAATCTTGTCCTTGTTGAACAGCACCAGCTCGTTGGCTTCGGCCCCGATCAGGGCAACATTCCAGCCACCAAAGGCGAAGGTCTTATAAACCTTGCCGTAGGTTTCGATCATCCGCTTGGTGAAGGCATGCGGATCGGCCAGCTGCTTGAACGTGTTGCCGATGACCGGCAGTCCCTTCTCGCCTGGAATGTGGGCGAGATCGACATCGGTGGGGATACCTTCGCTCCAATGCGAAAAGGTCGGTTCAGCGGCGGGTTTTTCAGCTAGGGTTGCCATCGGGCGCCTTTATCCAGTTCGGATTTACAACTTATTGCACCCTACGCTGACGTAAGCGTCAAATCCAGCCCGCAAGTTCACGCCGGATCATGGCATCCAGCAACCCGACACCGGCATCGCTGACATTGAGGCAGTCGAGCACCGCGTAGTTTTCGCCGCCCGCTTCGAGAAACTCATCGCGCCCTTCGATCGCAAGCTCTTCCAGTGTTTCGACGCAATCGACAGCAAATCCCGGCGCAGCAACAACGATATTCCTCGTACCCTTTTCGCCCTCGGCAATCAGGGTAGCATCGGTAGCCGGCTCAAGCCATTGCGCGGGACCAAAACGCGACTGGAATGTGGTTTCGAACCGCACGCCCGCGAATTCCCTTCGTATCTCCAGCCGCTCACGCAGCAGGCGGGCTGTCTTGCAGCAATGGCAATGATACGGATCGCCCAGCTCAAGCGTCCGCTGTGGCATGCCATGAAACGACAGCAGCATCACTTCGGGTCGGAAGTCTAGCGCTTCGACCTGACGCGCAAGATCGCTTTCGAGCGCATCGAGATACGCCGCGTTGTCATGATAGGGTGGCAGGAAGCGCAGCGCCGGTTGCCAGCGCATTTCGCCCATAATGCGGGCCACTTCATCGAAGACCGTCGCCGTGGTCGCTGCGCAATATTGCGGGTAGAGCGGAGCAATCAGAATTCGGTCGCAGCCTGCGGCGGTAAGCCGTTCTAGCTTGTCCCCGATGGAAGGTGAGCCATATCGCATCGCATATTCCACCACGATGTTGTCACCCATCTCGCCGCTGATTGCCTCAGCCTGGCTGGCCGTTAGATCTGCCAACGGTGAGCCCCGCTCGGTCCAGACCTTGTT
>JBCAXQ010000260.1:0-4100 GCA_038534015.1 Pseudomonadota bacterium
GGCGGTTGGTATTTGTGCCCAATGTACGGTGACCGACCCAACCACGGTCATCAACGGCAGCACACGTGCATTGGTGGATGGCAATCCGTTCCCGAATGCGCCGGAATTCAGTGGTGATCTGACCGCGCGGTACAGCATTCCGGTCGGCGATTCGGGTGAGTTCTTCATCTTCACCGATTGGACACTGCTCGGCGAAACCAACTTCCTGCTTTACGAAAGCCTCGAATTCAACGCGGGCAGCCGCATCGAGGGCGGTCTGAAGCTTGGTTATGCGGGTGGCGATGGTGCTTATGAAGTCGCAGTGTTTGCCCGCAACATCACCGATGAGGACAATGTTCAGGGTGTGATCGACTTCAACAACAACACAGCATTCGTGAACGATCCCCGCATAATCGGAGTATCGTTCAGCTTCGGCTATTGAGTCGAAAAGAGGGGCGCCCCGCGCGCTTGGTTTGAAAAGAGTTCGGGGCCAGAGGCATCTGCTTCTGGCCCCGTTTCTTTGGGTCGCTGCTACTGCATTGTAGCGGGGGCTGACGGTTCAGTTTCTTCCGGCAGCACCACAATCTCTACCACCTGATCTGGATCGAGATAGCGATTGGCGACTGACTGAACATCTTCCGGGGTCAGCGATCTCAGTATGTCAGGTGCATCAACGAACCGGTTCAAGCGCTCACTTTCGCTTTGTGCCCGGTCTGCCAGGCCGATCCAGCCACCCAGCGATTTGAGTGCATTGTCATACCCTTCGAGCAGGGGCTGACGAGCACGGTTGAGCGTGTCTTCGTCAACGCCGTCGATACGCAACTCATCCACTATGGTGCGGATCGCAGCGCGCGTCGGCTCCACTTCGCTTACATCAACCGATGCGGAGAGGTTGAAGGTGCCATAACCTCGATAGATCCGGCTGGGGCTGCTGCTGGAGGATGGCGAATAGGCTTGGCCCAGGTCTTCGCGCAATTGTTCCTGCAGCTTGAGGCGCACGACGCGGTTGAGAAGCGCAAGCCGAAGAGTCTCTGTCAGATCGCTGTCATCGGTCGTCGGCCAGGTCTGGCGCACCAATGCCTGGTCCTGCTCGCCAGTGTGCGTGATGATCACTTGACCACGCTTGTCGGTGAATGGCCGGGTGCGGGCTTCTTCACGCGGATTGAAATTGGCCTCGCGCATCGGCAGGGCCCCCAATGTCGATGCAACGGCCGCGATGGCGGTGTCGGGATCGAAATCACCGACCAGAGCCAGCTCGATCGCACCGTTGATCATTCGATCACCCGTATCACTTTTCAGCTTTTCGAAGCTGCGATCAAGATAGGCCTTTTCTGGTTGCAGCGTGAAACGCGGATCGCCACCAGATAGGATGCCGCCCAACGCATTCCTGAGTGCGCGCCCTGGAGTTGCATCGAGATTTGCGAAGAAATTGTCGATGCTACGACGGTATCGCTCCTCCCCTTCGCGGCGATAGCCAGGGTCGGTGATCCCCGCAGCGAGCAATTGCAGTTGCAGTTCCAGGTCTTCGGGTATTGTACCCCCACCAATGCGGAAACTGTCTGCCCGTGATGAGAGTGAAAAGCTGACGCTCCGGCCGGCCAGCACAGTCTCCAGCTCATCCTGAGAATGCTGGCCAAGGCCGCCCAGCGGCAAGGAATCAATCATCACCGTCTTCAGCGGGTCTTCTGCTGTGTTGAGCAGGCTGCCGCCATCGAGCGTCAGCGCGAAACGGATCCGGTTCTCGCGAATGTCCGTCTGTTTCAGGTTTAGACGCACACCGTTGGCAAAGGTGATCAAACGGAAATCGAACCGCTCATCAATCGTGTCTGACACGACCTCTCCCGGCGGGCCGAAATCGGTGTAAGCAAATTTCTTTATGCCGGTGTCTTCTGGTGGACTGATCGCCAACTGTTGTGCATCGGCCCATGCGGTGCGCAACGCTTCTTTCCCGCCATCTGGCGCAGTTCTCCCACGAAAACGGATCAGCGGATCGACCAATGGCGCTGCGTCAGCCTTAACCGCGGCCAATGCAGCCTCCGGGGTAATGCTGCTGACATAGCCTTCGAAGCGTTCAAGCCCGCTTTCTGGCGTGCTCGGAACGCGATCATTGTTGATCAAACCAAGCGCGCCTGACAGCAGAGCTCCGTTCGTTCGCGTTGAGCTTGCTGCAACCCCATTTTCCAGCGACTGGCGGATTCGGGCTACCTGTTCCGCCACTTCGGATTCGGTGAAGCCGAATTCAAGCGCCCGCCGGACTTCCTTTGATGCCGCAAGCATGCCCTCGCGCCATTCACCATCAGCGGTGCCGACAGTAATGCTGGTTGCGCGCGCGTCTTCAAACAAATCGCTGCTGCTAAAGCTCGCCCCGCGAAATGGGGCACTTTCTCCTCGGGCCAGGGCCGCGAGCCTACGGTTGATGATTGCATATCCAACCGAACGCAACGTACCAAGCCGCCTGTTTTCGATGGTATCGGGGCGATCTTCCCACGCGCGATATCTGCCAATGCTGACCTGTTCCGACAGGGCAGGATCAAGAAAAATATGTGTTTCGCCGCTGCGGCCAAGATCAATCGGGCCGGTCACCGGCTCGGCTGGGTCGGGTGCGGCTTCCCAGTTCGAGAATTTGTCGCGGATCTTGGCTTCCATCACCTCGGCGGGAAAATCGCCGATAATCACGATCGCTGCGTTGGCCGGAACGTAGGTTCGCTCATAAAAGCGGCGCAGATCGGCTGCCGTAGCATTTTCCAGGACTTCCAGAGTGCCGATTGGAAAACGGTCTGGAAACCGCGCATTGGGCGCTGCAAATTCCAGAGAGTCGCGCGCTTCCTTGAGCTGGAATGTGTTGCGGTCACGACGTTCGGCAAGAATTACTCCGCGCTCTCGTTCGACCGCGCCTTCTTCGATCAGCATTTCGCTGGCGGTTTCGCGCATCAGCATCAGAGCGATATCCAGCAATTCCGCATCATTGCGCGGCAAATCGAGCTTGTATTCGGTGACTTCAAAGCCGGTCGAGGCATTGGTGTCGGCACCGAATGCAAGCCCTTCACGCTCCAGCAGTTTTATCATCTCGCCTTCGGGAATGTTGGTTGTCCCGTTGAAGGCCATATGTTCGAGATAGTGTGCGAGCCCTTGCTCGCTATCCGCCTCGTCCAACGAACCGGACCCTATCACAAGCCTGACGAGAGCCGTTCCTTCAGGCGTCGCGTTTTCGCGCACGACATAGCGCAGCCCGTTTTGGAGTTGCCCGAACACGTAGCCGGGATCGACGGGGACATCGCTGGTTTCAAATGCCCAGACTGGATCGGCGGCTTGTACTGTTTCTGCAGTGGGTGCAGTTTCCTGCGCGAGGGCGATGTTTGAAGATGCCAGCAACAGGCCTGCTGCCAAAGCGCGCCACGGTGTTCGAAGTCCCAAATCAGATGCCTCATTCTAGTTTCTGAGGCTGCAGCCTAGTGTTCAAAGTCTGACTGTCAGCTTAGTTTTTCACGCAGATCTCGCGTGTTCAGCCAGCAATAAAGGGCAGCGGAGCACGCTATGGCTTGGGCGGTGTCCCACGCAGTCTGCTGCGATGACTCGACATGTCGAGAACTTCGCCGGGGCTGTTGTCTTCTTCATGCAAAAGGCCAAGCCGCCGGGCGACTTCGCGATATGCCTCTTCTTCGCCACCAAGATCGCGGCGGAAGCGATCCTTGTCGAGCTTTTCGCCCGACTTCATGTCCCACAAGCGGCAGCCGTCAGGGCTGATCTCATCCGCCAGGATCACCCGGCTGAAATCGCCATCGAAGATGCGACCGAATTCGAGCTTGAAATCCACCAAGCGGATATCGATCGCGGCGAACATCCCGCTCATGAAATCGTTGATACGGATGGCCATGGAGGAGATATCCTGCATCTCTTCCTGGGTCGCCCAGTTGAAGCACGCAATATGCTCTTCCGCGATCAGCGGATCACCCAATGCATCATCCTTGTAGTAATATTCGATGAGCGTGTGGGGCAGTGGTTCGCCTTCCTCCAGACCCAACCGCTTGCAAATCGAACCGGCGGCAACATTGCGCACCACGACTTCAATCGGGACGATCTCGACCTGTCGGACCAGCTGCTCGCGCATGTTGAGCCGGCGG
>JBCAXQ010000261.1:0-4055 GCA_038534015.1 Pseudomonadota bacterium
GTCCATAGCATCGAAGCGGTCTTGCCAAAATCGCCATTTCTTGCTGGTTTTTCCTCCTAAACGGAGAGTCTTGAATGCTGGACCCTATTGTTGAACTGCTCGGCGGCCCGATGAGTATTTGGCTATTAGCAGGAGCCTATTTCGGGATGGTCCTGGCTGAGAGGGTTTTCTACATCCTTGCAAGACGGGGCCAGTACAATAATGGGGACGCTCTGTGCAGCATTGGTCTCAACCTTATGAACAGCATGATTGGGTTGGCGATCGGTTTTGCCCTACCCTTTGCAGCATCGGTTTGGCTGTACGACCATGCGCGCCTGTTCACGATTGACGCAGTCTGGCTCGCTTTGATTGTTGCATTTCTCTGCCATGAGCTTGCCTACTATTGGGAGCACAGGCTGGGGCACAGGGTCGGTCTATTCTGGGCCTTTCATTCGATCCACCATTCCTCGAATGAATTCAATCACTCCACCGCCGCGCGCGGCTTCTATCTGGATGGAAAACTGCAAATCACGGGGGTGCTTGCAGCCTCTATGCTTGGTGTTTCACCCATGGTGTATCTGGCGATCGTGGTTGTGAAGAGCGCCTTTGGCATATGGAACCATGCGAGCTACGTGGGTGATCTTGGCTGGATGGAGAAAGTCTTTGCGACGCCCCGCAATCACATGGTGCACCATGCCAATCAGCCGAAATATATCGATAAAAATTATTCCCAAGTCCTGATCCTTTGGGACAGGCTATTCGGTTCCTTCCACCCCTACGAAGAACGGCCGATTGTGGGCCTGGTGAAACCCGTCAACGATAACAATCCGCTGACCGCGCAATTTGCGGGGATTCAGCAGTTGCTGGACCGGATGGTCACCGCGGATAACTGGTTGGACAAACTCGCCTATCTGTATCGGCCTCCGGAATGGTCGCATGATGGCGTTTGCCGCAGCGATTGTCCGAAATACCGGGCACCGATCGTCCCCGCCGAATAATATCGGGAAACCTGCTATGGGCGCAAATCCGGACATCGTATCGCAGCCCATTTCGGTTTCAGAAACTCGCCTACGGGACTTCACCAGTTCAAATCTTACCTTTTGCACTTAGTAATCGCTGAAAGGGACGGTCAGAATGCCAGCTGCTCTTTCGAAAAAGGAATTACTCGCGACGACGCGTGCAGAATTTGACAAACTTCGGGCGACTATCGCGCAGATTGAAGATGGCGAAGCGCTAACGAGGGATGAAGATGATACGTCCGTGAAGGATGTCATCGCGCACCGAGCACATTGGGTGAACCTCTTTCTTGGATGGTATCGCGACGGCCAAGACGGCAAGGAAGTATTCTTTCCCGCTAAAGGCTACAAATGGAACCAATTGAAAGACTACAATCGCGACCTTCGTGAAAAGCAGCAAGAGCTCGGTTGGGCGGACGCGCTCGCACGCTTGGACAGCGCTCATGAAGAGTTATGCAGCTTCATCGAAGCAACCAGCGAGCATGATCTCTATGGCGCGCCTATGAAGGGCGCTAACAGTAATTGGACAGCTGGCAGATGGGCCGAAGCGAGCGGATCTAGCCACTACCGATCAGCGACCAAGTACGTTCGGAACCGGCTGAGATCCCTATAGACGTCAAAGACAGAACTGGGCGCAAACTCACAGATTGCCTATGAGGCCTACTCCGCCTCACCTACAACACTCGCAATGATCACGCTGCTGCTAGACGCTTGGTTCGTCGGCAAGACGTCGCGCTCTCTAGAAGACTGGATCAGATGTATTTGGCACCCTTCAGTCAGGGTATTTCCTGATGGTCAAGTAGGCTTTCTCGAGCATGATCCTGGATGTCTTTTGGTCGATCCTATCGATACCTTTGAAACGAAGAGGCGAACAGAAAACGCAATGGTGTGGCATTGGTATCTCCTTGCGCTCATCGTTTCGGCTCTGGCTATCCTGCTCGTCTGGCGAGCGTGGGACGCACGGGCTGACCAGCTGTCTTGGGATAATCTGACTGAGCACCAAACTGTGGACGGCTCGGTCTTCCAGTCCTCCCTAGTGGCGGATCTCCCGGAACCCGCGCAGCGTTACTTCAACTATACGATTGAAACCGGGACACTCTTGAAGCGGGTTGCCGAAATCGAAATGGAGGGGGAACTGAGCCTGGGCCGTAAGGGCTCGCCGAACTATCGCCCAATGAAGGCCCGGCAGATTAGTGCTGCACCATTTGGCTTTGTCTGGTCGCTCAAGTGGAATGGGGTCAGTGGCTCAGATGGGGCGCGTGCCGAGACATCCTGGACGCGTTTCTGGTTGTTCAACATCGTTCCGATCGTTCACGCTGGTGGCGATGATCACCGGCGGTCCTCGTTTGGTCGAATGGTCGCTGACAGCGTCTTCTGGGCACCTGCGAGCATGCTTCCCTCGGAGCATGTCACCTGGCAGGCGCTCGGGCCGGATAGTGCGCGCGTTATCGTGCGCTATGATGATCTAGAACAAGGTGTCGATGTTCACGTCGATGCAGAGGGAAAGCCGTACAAGATCGTGTTCGAGCGCTGGAGCGATGAGAATCCGGACAAGGTTCATAGGTTTCAACCGTTTGGAGGCGACTTGTCGGGGTTCGAATCCTTTGGCGGCTACAGGCTTCCGACGCGCGTCGTCGCCGGGAATCATTACGGCACGCCAGACTACGTTCCGTTTTTCAAAGCAGACGTCACGGATGTTCAGTTCCCGAAGCCAAAGGACAAATGAGCATACTCGAGATCACATCGATCGGACTCCAGATCCTGCTGCCATTCACGCTGCTTGCGTGGATGGTGTTTGCGCCTGTTGCGAGCCGCATTGGATTTCTCCTGCGGTCGGCGGCGGTCTTGAGTTCGCTCATCGCGCTTGCCTTGACCGCGCTTTGGATGATCCCGCCCTGGTGGGTGCCCTACATTTATCTCAGCCTCTGGCTGATTGCCTTTGTATGGGGCGTTCGGCGTGTATGGCAGAACAATTCCGTCTGGCCGCGCCGGCTCCTTGAGTATCTCAGCTTGGCTGTCTTGCTGCCGCTCGGCCTTTGGGCTGCGACCTTGACGTTTCAGGCCCTGGCAGGACGAACACCGCCGCTATCCGTGGATGTGGTTGATTTACCCTTGCCGCTGGGTCCTGGCACTTATCTCGTCGCGAACGGTGGTGCGACCGAAATCGTCAATGGACATTTGCTGACGCTCGATCCGAAGACTGAACGCCAGCGCGCCTATCGTGGCCAGTCTTATGCGGTCGATCTGGTCAAGGTGAATGGCCTCGGCCTACGCGCCTCAGGCTGGAGACCAGCGAACCCTGAATCGTACTTGATCTTTGGGGAGCCGGTTTTTGCGCCATGCGAAGGAACTGTGATTGGAGCCCGCGACGGCATACCTGACATGCCTGTGCCAATCCCAGACCTGACGCTCCTTGAGGGTAACCACGTGGTGTTGGATTGCGGTAAGCACGTCGTCCTTCTCGCACATTTCAGACAAGGCAGCGTAAAGATCGAGAGCGGCGATCCCGTCGGTCTCGGGCAACACGTCGGAGACGTCGGAAATTCGGGAAGGACTTTCGAACCGCACCTTCATATTCATGCCCAAAGGCCAGCGGATCCGGGCCAACCGATGCTCAGCGGCGAACCTCTTCACATTTCACTGAACGGTGAGTTCTTGGTTCGAAACGATCGGACCAAACTGATCGATTGATGAGTGTCCGACGCCCGCCCAGAAAAGTACTTGCAAGAGAACTGGCGAGGCCATTCGCTCACTTTTGTGCGTCCTCTTCTACCAGATTTGGCCAGAAGGAAGGTGCCGGGCTGGCCAAAGTGTCCCCTGGCAGTCGGCAGTCGCTAAATGTTGAGATGAAAAATCAGCACATCGAGCAGCGTGGCGACGAATACAACTGGCACCAGTATTTCATGCACGATCCGCCGCTTTGTAGCGGCAAGAACTAGGAAAACAACGAGGACCAAAGCCGTTGAAATATTGTCTGCATCGATTAGCGAGTGTCCAAAGCTGAGGGGTCGATAAGCCCCCGCGAAAATGACCGTCATAGTCGCAATGAGATAGGTGATC
>JBCAXQ010000262.1:0-4036 GCA_038534015.1 Pseudomonadota bacterium
AGTACAGCCGCGCTTCCGGTTAGACGACGCATGGCCCATTCTTCACGATCAATCTTCAGCGCCCGAGCACGGCTGTACTGATACCGACCTGGCGTGAGGCGCCAGTGATCGGAGATACGGTTTCCCATGCCCTAAAAGCTTGGCAGCAAGACAATTTGCGCCTCTATGTCGGCTGCTATCGCAATGATCCCGAAACGATCGCCGCGATTGTGCAATCCGCAGGTGGAGATTCGAGGCTCAGGATTGTAATCCATGATCAGGATGGCCCGACCACGAAGGCGGACTGTCTCAACCGGCTCTATTTCGCGATGCGCGACGACGAGCAACGTCTGGGCGCGAGATTTCGTATGGCGGTGTTCCACGATGCGGAGGACATGGTCGATCCAGCGGCTTTGTCATTGTTGGACGAAGCGATGAATGACGCTGACTTCGCCCAAATCCCGGTGGAACCGCAAGTCCATCCGGATAGCCGCTGGCTTGGCAGCCACTATTGCGAAGAGTTTGCGGAATCCCACGGGAAAGGAATGGTGGTGCGCGATGCGCTGGGTGCAGCCTTGCCCGCAGCGGGCGTTGGTTGTGCGGCGTCTCGCGAATCGCTCGAAAGGCTACGTGCAGAACGCGCCGACGGCCAGCCGTTTTCGACAGACTCGCTCACGGAGGACTATGAGTTGGGTCTCAATATTGGTGCCAATGGTGGCAGGTGCCGCTTTTTGCGGGCGGTTGACGAACATGGGCGACAGATCGCTACGCGAGCTTTCTTTCCCGCCAGGCTAGATCAGATTGTCCGGCAGAAAACGCGCTGGGTGCACGGTATTGCCTTTCAGGGCTGGGACAGGATGGGATGGTCAGGCAACATGCTGGAAAGCTGGATGCGCGCTCGTGACCGCCGCGGTCCGATAACGGCTCTGGTGCTTGCTGTGGGCTATTCGCTATTGCTTCTGACAGGGCTCTTGTGGATTCTGGCCAGCGTGGGCGGCATGGAGCCCGAAACAGTTTCTCCAATGCTGAAGGCGTTGCTGCTGGCCAACTTGGCAGCCTTTGTCTGGCGAGCGGTTTGGAGGTTCGCGTTTACTGCTAGGATATACGGCTTCGCCGAAGGGGTCAGAGCAGTCCTGCGGATTCCGCTTTCCAACATTATCGCTATCATGGCCGGTCGTCGGGCTTTGTTTGCCTATATCCGCTCGCTGCTCGGACATCAGCCAATCTGGGATAAGACTCCTCACTATGCGCACCCTGTTCGTGTTGGCCCCGCGAAAGCTGCGACAGCATGAATAGATCAGCGAAATCGCGGCGCGGTGGCCCACTTCTGGTGTTTGCTTTGGTACTTTCATTCTGGGGCGCAGGGCGGGTGATGCTTTGGGAGAACCCCTTCCCATCGGCTGAGATACTGACTGAGGCGGCCGAGGGCCTCATCGCCAGCGCGCAGCAGGTGGAGATTGGCAAACAATCAACCGGCCAAGTGGGGTTGGCTGCGTCGCAAATTGGCTTGACCTTCCCACCGACCGGCAATCGGTTGCCGCGATTTTCTGCAGCTGCTGTTCCGCTAAGGAATGCCAAATCGGGCGCGTTGGCCGATGAACTCTTTGGCGATCGAACGGCCATTGCAGGTGGACATCACATGCTGCTGCTGGCTGCACTCGGGCACGTGCCGATACCGCGCACCATCGAAACCGTTTGGGACTCTCAAGCCGAGTTATCGCGCACGGAAGCCAACGGTCCTTGGGCTCCGCCACGCGCCCCCAAGTCATCGACCGATCGCTGGAGCTTCGATGGCTGGAGCTTTTGGCGTGGTGGATCGAATTCTGCTCAGGTGTCTCAAGGCCGCGTTCCCATCTATGGCGCGAGCCAGTTGGGAGCGCGCGTTCAATATCATCTCACTCCGAACTCAAGCTATGATCTGCGCGCTTATGTTCGCGGGTATCGCGCTCTTGTCAGCAAGGGAGAATCCGAAGTCGGTATCGGCGCGTCTCTGCGACCGGTCCAGGGTATCCCGGTGCGCCTCTTTGCAGAGGCGAGGTTCACCGAACGAAGTTCCAGCAACGAGGTGCGGCCGTCGGCATATGTTGCGACTGAACTTCCCACTCAGTCGCTTCCGTTGGGATTTGTTGGCGAGGCCTATGCCCAAGGGGGATATGTTGGAGGTGAAGGGGCAACCTTTTTTGCTGATGGACAAGCATCTGTAACGCGCAAGATGGCGACATTTAGCATCGCTGATATCAGCGTTGGTGCTGCGGTATGGGGTGGTGCGCAACAAGGAGCTAGCCGGGTTGACCTTGGCCCGACAGTCAGGTTCGATCTTGAGTTGGGACCAGTCCCGGCGCGTCTCTCGGTTGATTGGAGGGAACAGGTTGCTGGCGAGGCGGTGCCTTCTTCCGGGGTGGCGGCGACAATCTCGACGCAATTCTAGGTTGCATGACTCCATAGCGCTCTGAACCTGCATCCCAACGTTGGGGGATGCGCTACAGCATACGCCTTTAATCCGGACAGTCGGTGGGCTAGTCGGGTTTTATGGATGTCTATCTGCCCATTGCGAATCTCTCGGTGAACGGCTTTGTTATCGTTATCCTTGGATTTGCGACGGGTATTCTCTCTGGCCTGTTCGGAGTGGGTGGAGGTTTCCTGACCACACCTTTGCTCATCTTCTACGGCATCCCACCTACCGTGGCCGCTGCCTCGGCTGCGACCCAGGTCACCGGGGCCAGCGTTTCCGGTGTCTTTGCTCACAGCAAGCGCGGAGGCGTAGATTATCGCATGGGTCTGGTCCTCGTAGGAGGAGGCGTCGTCGGGGCCTTGCTCGGCGCCCTGTTGTTCCGATTTCTCCAATCTGTGGGCCAGATCGATGTGGTGATCGGCATCCTTTATGTCCTGATGTTGGGAACAATTGGCTCGTTAATGATGCAGGAGGCCCTTGGCACAATTCGCAAGAAGGTTGATAGCGTGAGCCAGCCGCGGAAACGCCGCCATCATCCTATTGTTGCTTCGCTGCCCTTCCGATGGCGATTCTATCGTTCTGGGCTCTACATCTCGCCGCTCGCTCCGATGGTATTGGGGGTAATCGTCGGCATCCTGACTATGCTCATGGGTGTAGGTGGGGGCTTCATCCTCGTTCCGGCCATGCTCTATCTACTGGGCATGAGCGGCAATGTGGTTGTGGGCACTTCGCTTTATCAGATCCTGTTCGTGACGATGGTTACGACCATGACTCACGCGCTCACGACCAAAGCAGTAGACATCGTCCTTGCGGGTCTCCTTCTGCTTGGCTCGGTCATGGGCGCGCAGTTCGGGACACAGATTGCGCTCAAGGCCCGTCCAGAAATCCTTCGTATTGTGCTCGCTGGCATCGTTCTCCTGGTTGCATTGCGGATGCTCTATGGCCTGGGCGTACAGCCGGATGAAATCTACACGGTGAGCCCGCTTTGAAAGGTGGAGTTCGCCTTGCATTCCTAGCCGTTGCGGCTGTCATGCTCTCTGCCCAGCGTGAGCCGATTCTGGTGCCTGAGGTTAGTCGGAACCTAATTGAGGTGCGCCAAGGATTCACCGGAGCGAACTTGCTTCTTTACGGAGCGATTGTCGATCCAGCTGGGCCGCAGCAAGGTACGGAGTACGACATCGTAGTTGTTCTCAAAGGGCCTGCAGCGCCGATCCGGCTGCGGGAAAAGGAGCGCGTTGCTGGCATCTGGATGAATGCCGAAAGCAGCGATTTCCGCTCTGTGCCCTCCTTTTTTGCCGTTGCATCGTCGCGACCGATCAGTGAGATCGTCGATGAGCGGACTGCAGCGATCTACGAACTTGGCACCGACTTCATCCAGCTCAGCCCCTCGGGACAGATTGAGCCAGAGAAACAGGATCGTTTTGTCGAAGGGCTGGTTGAAATGCGGCAACGCCTTGGTCTCTATCAGCAGGATATGGACGGTGTGACCATTTCCGAAGGGGTGTTGTACCAGGCACGCATTGGTCTCCCCTCAAATGTGACGACCGGAGAGTATACGGCGGAGACCTTTGCCATCGCTAATGGGCGCGTTTTAGCGAGTGCGAC
>JBCAXQ010000263.1:0-4007 GCA_038534015.1 Pseudomonadota bacterium
GAGGTGGCTGCTGGTTCAAAATTTCCCGCGAAAGCCCATCTCACTCGCATGGAAATCAACGCCAACTTTCATAAACGCGCTCATGTTGACACCAGTGAACTCGAATGGGTCCCTTCACCCATGGAGGGCGTGGACAGGCGGATGCTTGACCGGATTGGTGACGAAGTCGCGCGCGCAACCTCGATCGTGCGCTATGCCGAAGGTCGTGCTTTTCCAGAACATACCCATGCTGGTGGTGAAGAATTCATTGTGTTGGAAGGGACATTCCAGGACGAACACGGCGACTATCCTGCGGGAACCTATGTTCGCAATCCGCCCACCACCCATCACTTCCCCCGGGCTGATGATGGTTGTACGATTTTTGTGAAGCTGTGGCAGTTCGACCCGGAAGACCGCAAGCAGTTCAGCGTTGATATGAACGCGCTGGTGCTTGAACCGGTCGGCCAGGGGATCGCGGGCGCAGAGTTGCACAGCGATGCCCGCGAAACTGTCCTGCTGGAGCAGTGGGAAGCCGAGGTTGTATTGGAGATCGGGGACAGGGGCGGCCTTGAACTGCTGGTGCTTGATGGCTCTTTGGATGGAGAAGACATAACGCTTGAGACACACGACTGGTTGCGTCTGCCAAAAGGCGATCGGTTGCGATTGACGGCCGGTTCAAGAGGCGCGCGGATCTGGATCAAGACCGGACATCTCGATCATGTTCGAGTGCCACAAACCGGCTGAAATCAGTTTCCTGTCAAAACGGGCATTGCGGGTCGGGCCGTGCTGATCTAGTCCGCTGCGGCGATGAACGACATGACTGACACAAATCTCGATCCCAACTCACTAGATGCCCACACCGCGCCCGACACGACTATCGACGTGCGCGATACTTTTGGCATCGATATCGACTGGCAGGTTCCGGCCTTCAGTGCGAACGAAGAACATGTGCCCGAGCTAGATGAAAGCTATGTGTTCGATCCGGACACGACGCTCGCCATTCTCGCAGGATTCGCGCACAACCGCCGGGTCATGATCCAGGGCTACCATGGCACGGGCAAGTCGACGCACATTGAACAGGTCGCCGCTAGGCTCAACTGGCCCAGCATCAGGGTAAACCTCGATGCGCATATCAGCCGGATCGATTTGGTCGGGCGTGATGCCATTGTGCTCAAGGACGGTCTGCAGGTTACGGAGTTCAAAGAAGGCATCTTGCCTTGGGCGCTTCAGCATCCGGTTGCGCTGACATTTGACGAATACGATGCGGGTCGCCCCGATGTGATGTTCGTGATCCAGCGTATTCTCGAATTCGATGGCCGGCTGACTCTGCTTGACCAGAACCGTGTGATCACGCCCAATCCGAACTTCAGGCTGTTCGCGACGACCAACACAGTTGGCCTCGGGGATACAAGCGGGCTCTATCACGGCACGCAGGCAATCAACCAGGCACAGATGGACCGCTGGAACATCGTTGTGGCGCTGAACTACCTTGCGGCAGAAACCGAGCAGGAAATCGTCAAGTCGAAGACACCAGATACCGACGATGCGCTGATTGCGAACATGGTCAAGGTTGCCGACTTCACCCGCCAAGGCTTCATGAACGGAGACATTTCGACCGTTATGAGCCCGCGCACAGTCATCACCTGGGCCCAGAATGCAGAGATATTCAATTCAGTGGGCTTTGCCTTTCGCCTGTCGTTCCTCAACAAATGCGACGAGGCAGAGCGGACCATGGTGAGCGAATACTATCAGCGGGTCTTCAATGAGGACTTGCCCGAAAGCGCGGTTTGATTGCATCGGCTGTGTTATATTGCTAACACAGTAACTGATGTTCCCCTGGAATCGATCCAAACGGCCCCAAGAAGCTCCTCTGCGGTCCTATGATGACCGCGTGGATGCGGGCTATTACTCGTCGTCTGATCCCTATGGCAGCGCGCTGGATGCGTTTGACGAGAAATTCGATTTTGGGCCCTCAGGGCCTAAGCAGAAGCGCAGCTGGCTGAAATGGCCCAGCCTGCCCAAGTTCGGTCGTAACAAAAGCCAGACGATCGAACAGCCCAGGTTCAACGTACCTGCAATCCCTCCGACCAAGTGGCAGACGCGGAAGAAATGGTTCATCCGTGGGATCGCAGCGGCATTGCTGCTGTTTTTCCTCACGGTCATCTGGCTGTTCTTTACAGCGCCGCTTTCAAAGTCTTTAGAGCCGATTGCGCCTCCGCAAATCACATTGCTGGCGAGCGACGGCACGCCAATCGCGCGCAGTGGTGCTGTGGTGGATGCGCCAGTCGATGTGGAGGAGCTCCCAGAGCACGTGGTCGGCGCATTCCTGGCGATTGAGGATCGCCGCTTCTATTCGCATTGGGGCGTCGATCCGCGCGGTATCGCAAGGGCAGCCTGGACTGGCGTAGGCGGCGGCAGCACCATCACGCAGCAGCTTGCAAAGTTCACCTTCCTATCGCCCGAACAGACACTAACACGCAAGGCGCGCGAAGCGCTGATCGCATTCTGGATGGAAGCCTGGTTGACTAAGGATGAGATCCTCGAACGCTACCTGTCCAACGCCTATTTCGGCGACAATCAATATGGCCTTCGCGCAGCTAGCCTGCACTATTTCTATCGCAAGCCCGAAAACCTGTTGCCGGAACAAGCAGCTATGCTCGCCGGCCTGCTGCAAGCTCCATCGCGCTATAACCCTACCAGGCACTATGCTCGCGCGGAGAAGCGCATGGACCTGGTGGTCGGTGCGATGGTTAGAGATGGCTTTCTGACTGAAGAAGAAGCAGCGAATCTTCCTTCACCCAAGCTTGATGTGCGTGCGACCAACGATTTGCCCACTGGAACCTATTTTGCAGATTGGGCCCTTCCGATTGCGCGAAAGAATGCCGAGGCAAGCTACACGAAACAAGTGCTCACGACGACGCTGGATGCGCGGCTGCAATCGCTTGCCAGCCGTGTTGTCAGCCAGGCACCTCTTGGTGATGCCCAGGTCGCGCTGGTGGCCATGCGACCGACAGGTGAAGTGGTCGCGATGGTCGGCGGCAAAAGCTATGCGGATTCGCCGTTCAATCGTGCGACCCAGGCCAAGCGCCAGCCGGGATCAACTTTCAAATTGTTCGTCTATCTTGCCGCGATCGAGGCGGGTTGGGATCCGACGGACGTGATTGCAAATACGCCGATTGATGCGGGCAGTTACCGGCCGAAAAATGCGGGCGAAAAATACTCAGACGAGATCACTCTGGAACAGGCGTTTTCGACTTCCAGCAATGTCGCTGCGGTAAGGCTGTTCAACGACCTTGGTAGTGAGCGCGTGATCAAGATGGCGCGCGATCTCGGCGTCACATCGCCATTGACAGAAGGCGATCCGAGCATAGCGCTCGGCACGTCAAGCATGAGCCTTCTCGAACTCACATCAGCCTATGCTGGAGTTGCAGCCAATTCCTTTCCCGTGCGTCCATATGCGTTCGAGCAAGAGGAGCAGGGCTGGTGGGAGTGGTTCCTATCCGACGCCGATAGCCTTTCTGGCAGCGACCACGAAGATATCGAACGAATGATGCGGACTGCCATCAATAGCGGGACGGGCAGGGGCGCCATGTTGCCGATTGCCAATTACGGTAAGACCGGCACGACCCAGAATTACCGGGATGCGCTGTTCGTTGGTTATGCCGGGGATCTGATTGTTGGTGTCTGGATCGGCAATGATGATGGTTCTCCGCTGGATGGTATCTCCGGAGGCGGATTGCCTGCGCGCATCTGGAAGGACTTCATGCGCGGTGCTCTGTCACTCAGGCCAGCACCGAATCCCAGCGCGTCACCTGATCCGGAGGGTCCCATCGTTCCATTCGATATCGAGGAAGGCGCGGAGATCCCACTTGGTGAAGACGGCGCCACCCTGCGTATTGAAGGGGATGGCCTTACGATCAGCGGCGATGTCGATGGCCAACCGCTTGAACTGCGAATTGGCGAAGATGGAGTTGCTCTCGAATCTGGCGATGCTGAGCGCTAGCCGACCGTGGCTTATCGCTCAGCCA
>JBCAXQ010000264.1:0-3991 GCA_038534015.1 Pseudomonadota bacterium
CTTCGCCGGCACCAATGGCTACATTGATGATGTCGATGTCGCTCGCGTCGGTGAATATGAAGAGCAGATGCTGGCGCATTTCCGTTCGGAACACGCCGACATTCTCGGCGACATCCGCGAGAGCAAGAAGTTCGAAGGCGATGTGAAAGACCGCACCGTCGCGGCTCTCGAAGCTTTCGCCAAGCAGTTCGCTTAAGGCCACACGTGACGTTGACCTATCTTGCGACCATCCCGGTAAAGCCGGAGCATATGGAAGAGGCCTGCAAAGCGGTCGCAGCCATTGCTTCGACAACGCGCGATGAGGCCGGATGCATCGCATTCGAGCCGCGCCGTGCGGCAGATGGTTCGAGCACGATTACGATTTTTGAAGAATGGGCTGACGGAGACGCATTCGATTTCCATCATGCTCAGGAGTACACGAAAGACGTCTTTGCAAAATATGAGAACTGGCTCGAATCTGACCCTGTTCTCACCGAAGTGAAGCCGTTGGAAAGCTGAAGAGATGCCTAGTCTCAAAGAACTCAAGGATCGGATCGGGTCGGTTAAGTCGACCCAGAAGATCACCAAGGCCAAGCAGATGGTCGCTGCGGCGAAGCTTCGCCGTGCGCAGGCCGCTGCCGAGGCTGGCCGTCCCTATGCCGAGCGGTTGAGTGCCGTCATGGCCTCGCTCGCGGGCAAGGTTTCGGGCGACAGCGCGCCAAAGCTGCTGGCAGGAACCGGATCGGACAAACGCAACCTGCTGGTTGTGGTGAACACCGATAAAGGACTGTGCGGCGGCTTGAACTCGAACATCGTCAAGGCTGCAAAGGCCAAGGCTCAGGAATTGCTGGCCGAAGGCAAGCAGGTCGAATTCTACCTGGTCGGCAAGAAGGGTCGCGCGCCGCTCAAGCGGGACTATGCCGACAAGATCAACGGCGGATTTGATACATCGACCGTGAAAACGCCGGGTTTCGAAGAAGCAGACAGAATCGCTGCCGAGCTGGTCGAGATGTTCGAAGCCGACAAGTTTGACGTCGCGCATCTGATCTATCCGACTTTCCAGTCGGCGCTGGTTCAAAATCCGACTGTCAACCAGCTGATCCCGGTTCCTTCGCCCGAAGCGAGCGAAGACACCGGCGCTGTGGTCGAATACGAGCCCGGCGAAGAGGAAATCCTCGAAGAACTGCTGCCGCGTTACGTGAAGACGCAGCTGTTTGGCGCGCTGCTTGAGCGCGAGGCATCGGAGCAAGGCGCTTCGATGACCGCGATGGACAACGCCACGCGCAACGCAGGCGACCTGATCAACAAGCTGACAATCCAGTATAACCGCAGCCGTCAGGCCGCGATCACCACCGAACTTATTGAAATTATCGCAGGCGCGGAAGCGCTCTAAGAGAAGGCTAAGGAAAGACACATGGCCACCGCACCAGTCCTCAACCAGACCACCAACGGCACCATCGCCCAGGTCATCGGCGCTGTCGTCGACGTACAGTTCCCCGGCGAACTGCCCGCTATTCTCTCGGCGCTGGAAACCAAGAATGACGGCAAGACCCTCGTTCTCGAGGTTGCCCAGCACCTTGGCGAGAACACCGTCCGCACCATCGCGATGGACGCGACAGAAGGCCTCGTTCGCGGCGCAGAAGTGATCGCCACCGGCGCGCAAATCTCGGTCCCGGTTGGTCCGAAGACGCTCGGCCGGATCATGAACGTCGTTGGGGAAGCAATCGACGAACGCGGCCCGGTTGGCGCGGACCAGACCGCTCCTATCCATGCCGAGGCACCGGCCTTCGTCGACCAGTCGACTGAGGCGGCCATTCTGGTCACCGGGATCAAGGTGATCGACCTGCTTGCGCCTTACGCAAAGGGCGGCAAGATCGGCCTGTTCGGCGGCGCTGGCGTTGGCAAGACCGTGCTGATTCAGGAATTGATCAACAACATCGCAAAGGGCCACGGAGGCGTGTCCGTGTTCGCCGGTGTGGGTGAGCGTACCCGTGAAGGCAACGATCTCTACCACGAATTCCTCGACGCGGGCGTTATCGCCAAGGATGAAGACGGCAACGCCATATCCGAAGGCTCCAAGGTGGCGCTCGTGTTCGGCCAGATGAACGAACCTCCTGGCGCCCGCGCCCGCGTGGCCCTGTCGGGTCTGACCATGGCGGAATACTTCCGCGATCAGGAAGGCCAGGACGTGCTGTTCTTCGTCGACAACATCTTCCGCTTTACCCAAGCGGGTTCGGAGGTGTCCGCACTGCTCGGCCGTATTCCTTCGGCGGTGGGCTATCAGCCGACCCTGTCCACCGACATGGGCAATCTGCAGGAGCGCATCACCTCGACGACCAAGGGTTCGATCACCTCGGTCCAGGCGATCTACGTGCCAGCCGATGACCTTACCGACCCTGCGCCAGCCACCTCGTTCGCTCACTTGGACGCGACGACCACGCTGAACCGCGCCATTTCGGAGCTGGGCATCTACCCGGCGGTTGACCCGCTCGATTCCACCAGCCGCGTTCTCGAACCGCGCGTTGTCGGCAACGAGCACTATGAGACCGCACGTAAGGTTCAGGAAACGCTGCAGAAGTACAAGTCGCTGCAGGATATCATCGCCATTCTGGGCATGGATGAGCTTTCGGAAGAAGATAAGCTGACCGTGGCCCGCGCGCGCAAGATCCAGAAGTTCCTGTCGCAGCCGTTCCACGTTGCGGAAGTCTTCACCGGCATCCCGGGCTGCTTCGTGCAGCTCGAAGACACGGTTGCCTCGTTCAAGGCGGTTGTGGAAGGTGAATACGACCACCTGCCAGAGCAGGCATTCTACATGGTCGGCGGCATCGAAGATGTGGTCAAGAAGGCCGCTGAAATGGCCGAGGACGCCTAAGCGGGCCTGAGGGAATTTCGAACATGCCACTCCATTTTGAACTCGTAACCCCGGCAAAGCTCGTCCGCTCGGAAGACGTCCATATGGTCGTCGTGCCCGGGGCGGAAGGCGAATTCGGTGTGCTCGAAGGCCACGCGCCCTTCATGTCGACCATCCGCGATGGCGCGGTGCAGGTTTACAAGAGCGAAGGCGCAGCGCCCGAGACTATCGACATCAAAGGCGGCTTTGCCGAGGTTGGCGAGAACGGTTTGACTGTCCTCGCGGAGCATGTCGAAGCCTGATCAATACGGCTGGCAAAATCTGACTTCACGAAAGGCGGCCCATCGGTCGCCTTTCTTGTTTGGGCCGTGCCACCCGCTCCCTACAAACACAATCCCCTCAACGTCTTGTTAACCAAAACCAGCGAGAAGGCTTGCGACGCATTCAACCGCAACTTCTGCGAGATATTGGACAGGCCATGACCATCCGAGGAATTTCTATCGGCTATCTGACTGTGCTTGCAATTGCTCTGCTCGCAGCAGTTCTGCCCGTTCCCGACAACAACCGCGGCAATTCATTCCTGATGATCGCGTTTCTCCTGATCCCGATCTTCCTTGCGGGCCATGCGGCGAGACTGCTTATCACGCGGCATCCAGAACCCACCCGGCAGATGATTACTGACCTGAAGACTCACTGGCCCAAACTGCTTGGCGCGGGTGCCGTCTATCTTTCGATGGCGGTCTCTCTGGAGGTTTTCAGCGGGATCAAGAAGTCGATCCCGTTCGTGGTGCCGTTCTACCTCGACCCGTTCTTCATAGAGCTTGATCGCACCCTGTTCTTCGGCACTGATCCGTGGAGGATCACTCATGCCCTGCTTGGCTGGGCGACCCAACCGATCGCCTGGCTCTACAACACTTGGCACGTCCTCCATATCGGTATGGCAATGTGGATCGCCTTTGCCCTCGATGAATCGCAGAAGATCCGCTTTGCGATCGTGCTCCAGTTTATCTGGATCGCTCTCGGTGGTGGGATGGCAATGATGCTGTCTTCGGTCGGCCCGATAATGGTTGGCGACTTCTATGGTGATCGCAGTTTCGACCCGATGCTGGCCATACTGAATGATCAGGTCCCATCGGTCATCGCGGTCAAGGACACTGTCCT
>JBCAXQ010000265.1:0-3986 GCA_038534015.1 Pseudomonadota bacterium
ATTGCAAGGTTGCCCGTGTGGCGACGAGCAAGCGGGTCGAGCGCACGACATTGATGTGAGCAGCGTCCATCATTCCAGAGTATCGCCGGTCGAAGGACCTCGTCCGCATGATCGAGCAATACAGCCCCATGCATCTGGCCAGACAGTCCCAGCCCCCGTACTTCACCCCTCAATTCACTAGGCAGCCCCAACACAGACGCTTTTGTTGCTTCCCACCACGCCGCCGGGTCTTGCTCGGACCACAAAGGCTGTGGCCGCTGCACAGTCAACGCGGCCGAGCTTTGAGCCACGACCACACCGTTATCATCGCAGATCACCGACTTTATGGCCGATGTTCCGATATCAATGCCAAGCCACATCAGGTCAATTCTTCCAATTCAAATCGGCAGGCGACTTCCATGGTTTCTCCTGGATCAAGCATCACAAGCCCGGTGGCCGCTTTGTCGAGATCGCTGTTCACGGCATCGGGGATGTGGCTGACCGGCTCGACACAGAAGAAGTCTTCCCCAGGCGGGGTATAGACATGGGCAAAGCATAGGTTCGCCGATGGTTGCATCTTCAGCCGATGAGTCGGCCAATCTATGATGATCGGCGCGGTGCACTCCGCAAAGCAGTTGTCAAAGCCGGCGTGTTCAAACCATTCAGGAGCACAATCGAGCAAGCGATACTCTTGGGGCAATCGATCCGGGCCCGTCTTCCAAAAACCCTTTGCCTCCAGCGCCAGTGCTGCGTCAGCGCGGGGAAAGTATGGATGCAGACCGAGCCCTGCGGGCATCGGGTGCTGATCGCGGTTTGTAACGCTCAGCGTATGGGAATACCCATTTTCCAGAATGTCGAAACGCTGCTGCGTCTTGATTGACCAAGGCCATAGCGTGCCGTCATGCTGCAAGCTCAAATTGGCACTTTCGGCGCTGAAATCGTCGGTAGCCCACGGACTGGTCCAACCTACTCCATGCAAGGCATGTGCGGGTTCGACGCCGTCGGGCGCGATGGGAAGCATTGTGCCATGCCCTGCACAATCAATGTGTCCGTGTGCGATTCGATTGCAAAATGGCGTAAGCGGGAAGCTGGCCAAACCAAGCGGGCTGGTTCCAATTGTGTGCGGGCGAAACACATCAATGCCACGCCATTTGAATGCGAGCATTCCCCCGCCAAGCCAGGGATCAATTGCCAGTTCGACATTCCGTGATTCAAGGGTGATCACGGACTAGCCTGTCATCGCCTCAAGCTCGCGGCCCGCAGTCTCGGTCACCAGTTTGGCGACGAAAAGTGCGGAGATGAGCGCTGCCGCAGCATAGAACCCATAGGTGATCGACAATCCGATGTTCGCCAGCAGCCACGGGAAGCTCATAATGATGAGAAAATTTGCCGCCCATTGTGCAAAACCCGAAACCGCAAGCCCGGAACCGCGGATCTGATTGGGAAACATCTCGCCGAGCATGACCCACATCACTGGGCCCCAGCTAAAATTGAAGGCGATAACATAGACATTCGCAGCGATCAGTGCAGCTATTCCGGCGCTATCAGACAGCACCAGTTCGCCATCAATCAAAGAGCCCGATGCAAACGCAAAGGCCAAAACAAGCAATCCCGCCGCCATCAATAAGGAGCCCCAGAACAGCAGCGGCTTTCTGCCAACCCGATCGATCAGAGCAATCGCGAAAAAGACAGCGCCGATCGACAGGGCCCCTGACAGAACATTGATCTTGAGGGCGTCATTCTCAGTAAAGCCAACTGCCTGCCAAAGGACCGCACCATAATAGAACACGATGTTTATGCCGACGAGCTGCTGGAAAGTGGCAAGGCCGATGCCGACCCAGACGATGGTGCGAACCTTACCTGTTTCGCTCGAGACGAGATCCGACAGTCTAGGTTGGTGATCGTCTGCCAGGCTGGACTTAATTTCTTCCAGCTTCCGGGCCGCTTCCCCCTGATGCAGCAATTTCGCCAGAAGCCCTTTGGCCTCTGCGTCGCGCCCCTTCGCCACCAGGAAGCGCGGGCTCTCGGGGATAAAGAACAACAGGATCAGAAATAGGGTCGCCGGAAGCAACTCAGCCCAGAACATCCAGCGCCATGCTTCATAACCACCCCAAAATTCAGTCTGGCTGCCACCTGCAAACTGGGCAAGCGCATAGTTGGAAAGGAACGCTGTTGTCAGGCCAACGATGATCATGACTTGCTGGATGGACGATAGGCGACCACGGCGTTCGGCAGGTGCGACCTCGGAGATATAGGCTGGTGCGATGACGCTTGCAGCCCCGACTGCCAAACCGCCCAAAACACGCGCGATGACGAAGACGGTCGAATCGGTCGCGATCCCCGATCCCCAAGCTGAGACAATGAAGAAAACCGCAGCGATCAGTAAGACAGTTCGCCTCCCTATTACGTCGGAAAGCCTGCCCGCAACGAAAGCACCAACGGCGCATCCCAACAGCATGGACGCAACGTTAAAGCCCGTACCGATCGTGGTAGAATCGAACGCCCTTTGCAGACCGTCAATGGTGCCATTGATCACGCCGCTGTCGAAACCAAACAGGAAACCTCCGAGGGTCGCGACCGCCACGATCACGCCTACAAAGCGCGCATTCTCCGAATTCTGGTTAGCCACTCGAATCCTCTCCCGTAGCCCGTGAGAGTAAATGTTAGCGCTAACGAATGGAAAATCCAGTTCAAAGTTTTTTCGGGGCTGGGCCCGACGAGCCGCGCAAAACCAATTGGCACGTCTGCAGCAGGTCGGGGGCCTTATGAACGACACCGCCCTGTCCGCCTTCAATCTCCCGCAAGACGAGATCGAATGCGGCGGCCGCCATTGCACTCACGGGTTGATCAATAGTCGTCAGTTCGGGCCAGACCGATATGGCCGAAGGGCTGTTATCAAACCCCACCACACTCAAATCGCCCGGGACACTCAGGCCGCGCCGATGGGCCACCCCTATTGCTGCTGCAGCCATGTCATCATTGCTGGCAAAAATAGCTGTAGGTGGTTCCGCCAGGGCCAGCAGGACCACGGCGGCCTCTACACCAGACCGGTAGGTGAACTGACCAGGCGCCACATAGTCGGACGAGAGCTCAAGGCCAGCCGCCTGCATTTCCCGGCGAAAACCGCGTTCTCGAAGCGCGCTGGACGCCTGATCGGGCTGCCCCTGAATGAAGGCGATGCGGCGGTGCCCCAGGTCGATCAGGTGACGTGTCATCTCCGCTGCGGCGCCTTCATCATCAATGCTGACATCCTTGGATTTGCGTATCTTGCCCCCATTGCCAACCGTTGCAACCGGGATTTGCAATTCCTCGAACACCGAAAGAATTTCATCTGATCCGGAGATGGGTGGCGGCAAAATCACACCCGCGATGTTGGCTTTCGAAAGGCGCAGCGCCGAAGCGACATACGATGCCGGACTGTTCTCATCGCAGATGTCGACAATCAGGTGGTTGTCGGTGCGCTGCGCAGCGTCGAGCGCACCATGAAGAAACCGGCCAAGATAATTGTCTGATGGGTTTGAATAGATCAACCCGATGTGGACATCGGCTCCTTTGGCCAATCGCTGGGCAGAGCGATTGGGCTGGTAGTTGAGCGCCTTTACCGCCCTTAGGACCTTGTCCCGGGTGTCTTTGCGCACCCCGCTTTCACGGTTCATTACACGCGAAACAGTCATGGCAGAGACGCCCGCCTGACGAGCGACATCATCAATCTTTACTGCCTGGGAACTGCGTCTCTTGGTTCGCGTCATCTGTTGTCTCTGCTTGAAATCGTAGCTGGGGCAACAGACCATTGCAATGCGGAGCATTCGGATTATGGTAGCGCTACCATAACGTGGAGAGAAACATGCGCTTGGTTTTGCAAAATGCAACCGGACGAGCAGTGGTGGCATTGATCGTGCTGTTTTTGATCGGTTTGGCGTTGACGCGGCCAGCGGCGACGCAAGAAAGCGATCCTTCGAGCACACCTCTCTACAAGCAAACCGCGGCCCCAATCGAACGGAGAATTG
>JBCAXQ010000266.1:0-3955 GCA_038534015.1 Pseudomonadota bacterium
CCCAAGGCGGGCATGCCAGAAGGTTGTGATCACCAGCAGAATCATCGCCGTTGCCGGGATCGGGCCCGAAAGCCATTCGCTGACCGTGAGATAGGATAGATCAGGCAGCAGCGCGATGCTGGCCAGCAACCAGACCATCAGGACCAGATTGCCTACAGCGGTGAATCGCTGGACCAGCCAATGCTGTGCGCCATGATGCGCCGAACCAAGTCCTCGGACTTTGCCGATAGATGTTCCGTTACCCATGGCGCTCAGCCCTTTCCAACCAGCATGTAGGCCCAGAATCCTGCGGTAAGCAGGATCGCAATGATCGGTGAAGCGATCGACCATATCTTGTTGGTGTTGAGCTCATAACCGGCGCCAATATCGAGCACGAAATGCCGTAGGCCGCTCATCATGTGCGTGAAGAACGCCCAGGTCAGCCCCACCAGAATGACATAACCAAACGGCGATGTGATTGTATTTGCGAATGCGGTGTAGGCAGCTTGACCGCTGGCAAGAGCGCCAAGCCACCAAACCAGAACAGCCAATCCTACCAGAGCCATACCATCACCTGATGCGCGGTGAAGGATGGAAACCAACATATGCGGCCCCCACCGCCATATCTGAAGATGCGGGGAAAGCGGTCTGTTCGCCATGTATCTTTGATCCCAGTTTTACGTTCTTGTCGCCTCACTTAACGCTCATCGCGCGCGTGGCAAGCACCCAACGCTCGACTCCGCTTGCAAAGTTTCGGATAGTCGCTTGCGTGACGTACACTCTACTTACAGGATCCAGCCGCGGAATAGGGGCGGCTACGAGGGCAGAACTCGCCGGTCGCGGCGCTGGCGTGATCGGCCACGCCACCCGCCCTCTCGATGCCGAGACCATCGCGGCTGACTTTACCGATCCGACGGCAGCGCAGCTGCTCTGGGAAGACGCGCTGAAGCGGACAGGAGGTCAGATCGACGTTCTGGTCAACAATGCCGGTCTGTTTGAAGCCAACCGTCTGGATCGCTCAGACATCGAGTGGCTTGATGCGTGGGAGGACACGTTGCGGATCAATCTGACCGCGTCCGCCCAGCTCAGCCGTTTCGCGGTTCGCCATTGGCTCGAGACCGGGACTGAGGGGCGCATCGTGCATGTCGCGAGCCGCGCCGGCCATCGCGGGGACTCACCGGCGCATTGGCATTATGCAGCGGCCAAGGGAGGAATGATCGCGATGCACAAGACGATTGCACGCGCCTATGCAGACAAGGGCATTCTCAGTTTTGCAATCGCTCCCGGCTTCACCGACACCTCGATGGCAGATGATTATCTAGACAGTCGTGGCGGCGATGGCCTGCTGCGCGACATTCCGTTGGGACGGGTCGCAGAGCCCGAAGAAATTGCGAAGATCATCGCCTTCTGCGCACTCGATGCGCCAGCAAGCATGACCGGTGCCGTGATCGATGCGAATGGAGCGAGCTATGTTCGTTGAAAGTCTCGCGCTGATGCTTTTAGGCGGATCGATAGCCGCAGCCGACAAACCGCCAGCGGTCGAAAATCTTCGAGTTGAAGCACCTCCGCCGGAAAAGCTCGAGCCTTACGTCTCGCCATCCGAATGGGCGAAAGTGTGCAAGCCCTGGGATGATTGGGAAAAATCCGGGCCGCCCTTCAAGATCACTTCGGATGTTTATTATGTCGGTACCTGTGGAATCACTGCCCTATTGGTGGAGACGGACAGCGGACTTGTGCTGATCGACGTAGGAACAGAACTCGGCGGAGCAGACGTCTGGTTCAACGTCTTTCGCGTTGGTCATGATGTGAAGCAGATCAAGTTCATTCTCTATAGTCACGAGCACTTCGATCACATCGGCGGGGTCGCTTCAATGCAGCTCAAGAGCGGGGCACCTGTTCTCTCGTCACCAGAGGCCGTGAGCGTGTTCCGGACGGGCAAGGACAATCCAAATGATCCGCAAGCGGGCTTGCACAAACCGATGGGAAAGGTCGCAAACGTGATCCCGGTATCGCCGGGAACGCCGGTTCACTTTGGCGGCATCGCCTTCACGCCCATCGCCACCCCCGGCCACACGCCCGGCGCACTCACTTGGCAATGGAAAAGCTGTGATGGGACAGACTGCAAGACCATCGTCTACGCTGACAGCATGTCTCCGGTCAGTCGCGATGACTACAAATTCTCCGACCATCCCGAATACGTCGCAGAATATAGGGAGGGAATAGCTCGCATCGCCGCACTCGAATGCGACATTCTCCTAACCCCACACCCCTCAGCAAGCTTCATGGTGCAGCGCGCTCAGACCGGGTCGCTCGAAGGGGGTATGACATGCGAAGACTATGCGGCGGCTGTGACGCGCCGGTTAGACGCCCGGCTTGAACGCGAGGCAGGCGTCAATCAGTGAGCGTCACCTGGAAACTTACAGCTTTCGCCAAGAAAACGGCTGTACAGGCGGCACTGCTCGCCCATGAAGAGATCGAGGACTGGGACCCCGAACTGGTCATTTCTGGCTCTGAGCTTGACGAGAAGCACCCGAACGAATGGGTGCTCGAAGGCTGGTATCCGCGCAAGCCCACCGCCTCCGAAAAGCTCGCAATCGCGAGCCTGTTTAGCGGTCGAGCGCCGGCAGTTTCTATCGAGAAATTGCCACCGACTGATTGGCTTTCCCTCAGTCAGCAAGGTGCAAAACCGATGTTCGCTGGCCCCTTCCATGTGCACACGCCCGATTTCGATCCCGCTCCAGAAGCGATCAATTTCACCATTCCTGCAGCACAAGCGTTTGGCACCGGACAGCACGAGACGACAGCCGGATGCCTTGAAATGCTGGCCGCGATGAAGCGCACCGGGATGGTTGTGCGCAATGCTGCCGATATCGGCACCGGAACGGGTCTGCTCGGATTTGCTGCGATGAAGTTGTGGCCGACAGCCAGAATGACAGCGTCCGACATTGATCCGGTCTGCGCGCAAGTGGTCCAAGAAAACGCTGCTCTCAATGCGGTACCCATGGGTGCCAAATGGGGCGAAATGGCAATGGTGATCGCCGACGGTATGGATGATCGATTGCTTCAAGTGCGCGGACCCTATGATCTCCTTATCGCCAACATCCTTGCCGGCCCTCTGGTCGAGCTGGCGCCCGACTTCTCCGCTTCGACTAGAGAGGGAGGAAGCGTGCTTCTCGCCGGTTTGCTGACCTCTCAGGAGGAGCGCGTACGCCGGGCATATCGCCGTGCTGGAATGCGCATGACTGCGCGCCTTGTCCGCGGTGACTGGTCAATATTGTGGTTTCGCAAGCGCGCCCTGAGTTAGACGGTATGCTGGCAAAAACCTTACGAATTGCGCTTCGCACGATGGCTGCGCTTGCCCTTTTCGTTTTGCTGGTCTTGCTGGGTCTATGGATCGGTTCATCAATCCCGCGCGGCGCGAAAATGCCGGATACACCTGTCAACCCGGTCCGGATCATGGTCGCGACCAACGGCGTCCATACCGAACTGGTACTGCCGATTGTGCATCGGACGAAGGATTGGAGGGAAACCTTCCCAAGCGCGGGTGAATGGATCAACGGGTCCGCTCCAACCCATATCTCCATCGGATTTGGCGAACGCGAAGTGTTTCTGAACACCCCAACCCTTGCCGATCTGGATATTATCACGGCAGCGCGGATCGCCGCGACAGGCGGAGAAGGACTGCTGCGGGTCAACTCCCTGATAAACCCTGGCGAGCATAAGAACCGCCGCGCGCTTACGATCGGCGGCGCGCAATACCAGCGTCTGGTCGAAACGATTGAATCGGAGTTGCCAGATCTCGGCTCGCAAGGCTTTCGGTCATACGAGACCGGAACGGTAGATACTGCGCCATACTACCAATCGACCCTCCGATACTCGATCCTTCATTCCTGCAATCAATGGACCAGCGATCGCTTATCGGACGCAGGCATTCGGACCGGATGGCTGACGCCATTTTCCGGGGGCGTTATGAAAT
>JBCAXQ010000267.1:0-3934 GCA_038534015.1 Pseudomonadota bacterium
CCAGCGATGTTGATCGTCTTTCAGGCGCTCACGGCGTGCAGGCATATTGCCTGGAGTGCCCGGTTCAACCGCAAGCAGATGCTACTGCGAAACAGCAAGGTTGGCTGGCTAGCTTGATGTTACTTCTGACGCGCTGAGTTCGAACTGACGCTACGCGTCCCAGTCGTATTATCGCCACAAGGGTTTCGATCGCTCGAACACGAATTCGCATTTCTGCCGAAAGCCATTGCGTTGATACTTCAATGAGTTAGGTTCGTCGTCCACACGGGCGGGGAGATGCGGCTTTGGATTGGGCAATCATATCGAGAACCATGGAGCATCTAGACACTCTGGGTGCTGACGAGCTGGTAGATGAGCTTGAGAGACTCAAAACTGAGGACCCCGTTCTATCCGAGCAAATCGCTCAATTGAGTGGGCGCCGCACAGCGGCAGGCGCTTTCATGCAAACGAGCATGCCAGAGACGATGAGAGGATCGGAAGTATCCAAAGCGTCTCTTCTGCCAGGGGCGAAGGTTGGCGTTTGGAAGGTCGCCGAACTCTTGGGCGCCGGCGGCATGGGAGAAGTCTACAGAGCGGAAAGGGCTGACGGTCTCTTCGAACAACAGGTCGCGCTCAAGATTGCCAAGACCAAGACGAAGGCTTTTCGAGAGAGATTCGACGCTGAACGTCAGCGTCTGGCGCAACTTGAACACCCCAACATTGCGCGCATCGTGGATGGGGGATCTTCCGAAAGCGGCGCGCCATACATGACAATGGAGTTCGTCGATGGACAACCCATCAACGAGTTCGCTTCCACGAACAGACTGAACCAAAACCAGCGGCTTAGCCTGATCGAGAGGCTCTGCGCCGCCGTGGCACACGCTCATGGTAGATTGGTTCTTCACCGCGATATCAAGCATGACAATGTGCTGATCAATGCGGATGGTGAGTTGCGGCTGATCGACTTTGGCGTTGCATCTTTGCTGGACGATCCGGAAGGCTCGCAAGGACGCGGCCCATTGACAATCGCCTATGCAGCCCCCGAGCAATTGCGCGGAGAGCCGGTAAGCGCAGCGACAGACATCTTTGCAATCGGGATGCTTGCACATTTGCTGGAAACCGACCTGCTGCCGCTGCGCCAATCGGATGGCAGCGTGGCGATCGACCGGAACCGGATCGGTGATCCTGATCTTGTGGCGATCCTCTCCAGGGCGACTGCGGACACTCCGACGGATCGTTATGGTTCCGTTGATGCACTTCGAGACGATCTGCAAAAGTTTACAGGCGGATTTCCGGTTGCGGCCCGCCCGGTCGCGGCGGTTACGCGATTCAAGAAGATGGTTGCGCGAAACAAGCTCGCTTCGGCGATGAGCGGCGCGGCACTTGCTGCTGTGGTCGCAGGCGTAATCGGAGTGAGCGTGTTTGCGGTGCGAGCCAACGAAGCCCGCGCGGAGGCTGAGGAAAGGTTGGAGTGGGCGGAGTACTCTCTTCGAGAAACCAATCTCGAGTCTGACAGGGTAGGCGCGCAACAAGAGCTGTTTCAGCGCTTCGTGGTTGAAGAAGCTAGCATCGAAGAGGAGCAATTGCGCACGTTCCTCCTTAACTCTGCTGACGCGGCAAAACTTGACTATGATGAGAATCCGGAAGCAGCGTCTGCGATTGTCAGTTCTGTTGCAAATTATCTCCTGCGGCGAGGCGACTACGCCAGCTCAGCAGAGCTTGCTCGATATGTTGCCGAACATGAGAGAACACCTGAGATTAGGGCGCAGGATGCGAAAATCATGCTCGGTCGGAATCTGCGTGAACTCGGTGACAATGAAGGCTCGACACAAATGCTTCGCGAAGTCCTCGATTGGATGCAGGAAAAGCCGTTCCTGCTGAAAACGGAAGGCTATGCCGGCATCGCGACAAACTATGCGCTTGCGACGAAAGAACCATCAGATATGCGTGAGGCGCTCAGGGTCAATCTTTTGCTGGCGCAAGATCTCACAAAAGATTCCTCAGGCCGGGCATACTACTACAACAGCGCGTCTGTGATCTCCGGCTTGCTTGGTGAATTTGATAATTCCATCAAGTATGGAGTTGAAGCAGTTGAGCTCTCTAGCCAGGCTGAAAACATCAATTTTGTTTCACTCAACACACGATCTTTAAACCTCGTCGATGCAATTCTTCACATCGAGCAAGATGTTCAGCGGGCAAGGAAATATATGCCCGATGAAGCTGAGGTCATGGATCCGGAGAAAGGGCACCTCCGGCATCGAAGCATGTTTCATCAACTCGAAAGCCTCATGCTTCAGATTGAAGGCAATCACGCTGAATCTTTCGAGAAGGCGAAACTGGCTTGGGAACTGGCGTCTGCAGACTACCCTCCTAACTCACCTTTCGGGCTGGCCTTGGTAGGACTAGCCGCAGAATCCGCGGCATTGGCAGGCAAACCGAAGGAGGCACGCAAGTACTTAGCCGATGCGATGACTCCGGTGGATGGTACGGATGGCAAGCCGCACATCCGCGGCTACATCGCTCAGGCGTTCGTTCTCAATGCGGAAGGGAAGAGAGATGAAGCCCGAGCGATCTTCAAGACACTGGACGAAGATGCAATCCAAGATGACAACAAACTGGTTTACAAGCAGGAATTGCTTAGCCGGACGCTAGGCTTGAACAACTAACCCACCCGCTCGGCCAACCAGGCCCGCGCATCGGTCCAGTCCCGCCGCACCGTGCGGTCGGATATGTCGAGCATGGCAGCGGTTTCTTCCTCGGTCATGCCAGCGAAATATCGCGCATCAACGATTCGGGCCCAGCGCGGCTTTGCCTCCTCGAGCTGCTCCATCAGGTTGCCGATTGCGACCAGTTCTTCGGGACTCTCGCCATATTCTGCAATCCGTTCGACCGCTTCGGCGTCTTCCACCCGTTCATGCTTCCGCTTGGCCGTCAGCTTGCGTCGGGCATAGTCGATGATCACATGCCTGATCGCAAGCGAAGCAGCGCACAGGAAGTGTTTCTCGTCACGCCAGCTCTTTTCCTGACCCAGCTTCAGGAAACTCTCATGCAGAATGTCTTCCGTCATCATGGTGTCGGCGGCGTTGGAACGCCTCCGCCGAGAGCGCGCCAGGCCCGCCAGATCGTCATAATGCTGCGCAAATAGCCTGGCGGCTACATCGCGCTCAACGCTGTCATAGGTCTTGTCTGGATCGTCTCGCCCCATGGGTGTGCAACATAGAGCGCTGCTCTGAACGCTCAATAAACCAAAAAACTTTGTCCGGATTTCTAGAGACCTCTCGTTGGGTGGGGTGAAGCGCGCGATTGCCGCTCTACCAAACAACGGAGAAAAGACGTGAAACACGGGATTATCAAAGGCGCAAAACTGGCTGCTTTTGCAGGCATGTTGATGTCCACCACGGGGATCGCCCATGCCAACTGGACCGGCACATGGGATAGCCAGCACGGTGAGCTGCGGCTCATCCAGGAAGGCGACCGAGTTTATGGCGACTATGCCAAGCGCGGATACTTCGAAGGGCGCGTTTCGCAGGACGGAAAGCGGCTGCGCGGTACGTTCCAGTACAACAGCCCGCGTTCCAAGAACGGCTATATCGAATTCGTCCGCTCCGGAGATTCCTTCGAAGGCGGCTGGAACTGGGCAGATGATGGCCCGGTCTCCTACACACGCGGAAACTGGGACGGCAGCCTCAAAAGTAAGCGACACCCCACCCTTACCTATGCCGTGGACCGCACCGATTATTGGGCCGATTTCTGGAACATCAAAGGTGGCAGAGCGTCAAAATGGGCCTTCGAAGGGGTCGCCCAGGCGAAGGTAATCTACGCCGAAAGCGATCCCGGTTACGGGATGAGCGGCGATGAATGGCAGGGAACGTTCGACACGAACTATGGCGAGATCCGTCTGGTCCAGAATGGTCGCCGGGTGTTTGGCGAATATGCCAAACGCGGATATTTCGAA
>JBCAXQ010000268.1:0-3921 GCA_038534015.1 Pseudomonadota bacterium
CGCGGTTCATCGCTCGGAGATGGCGACGGGAGATCTGAACCGTGCAATGGCGTTCGCGCCGAAATACGCATCCGTCACGGCAATCGGATCGTTTGCCAGATTGCCATGCGCCTTCAGCACGAACGCCATTGCACGGTTCAGATCTCCCGTCGCCATCTCCGAGCGATGAACCGCGCCATCCATTTCGATTGCCGGGTTTCCCGCAAGCAGCCTGATCTGCTCCAGCAGGTCCTGCGCATACTCTGGGCGCGCCGACATCAACGCATCCGTGGTCGCGATCGCGCCTGCGTTGATGAACGGGTTGCGCGGGCGGCCATCCTCGGTCTCGAGCTGGATCAATGAGTTGAACCGCATGCCCGAAGGCTCGCGCCCGACCTTCTCCCATAACGGCGCGCCGACCCATTCCATCGCCAGCGCCAGCGCGAACAGCTTCGAGATCGACTGGATCGAAAACGGCTCGTCAGCATCGCCGACGGCCCATTCCTGACCTTCTGCCGTGCGCACGACCAGTGCGAACTTGCCCGGATCAACCGCTGCCAGCATCGGGATGTAAGCGGCAACCTTGCCGTCTCCGGACATCGTGCGCGCCTTTCTGGCAATGTCCTTAAGAAGCTTCCGCATTTTTCTCTTGTGGCGCAGCAATTACACGCAACGGTTGTTAGCAGTTCTTCGCGTCGATGACGAACTTGACAGTTCGTTCCGCCTCGGCCCCTGCCTTCCCAATCGAAGCGCACTGCCAGATCGTATGATCTGTCGGCAATGGGACGTCAATCGCCTGCAAGTAGAAGTTTTGGATTTCACCGCGGCAGATTTGATCGACGTATTCGGCACGTTTCACGGCTAAGTTCTTGTTCTTCGTGAACATTCGAAGTCGCCACTCTTCAACAAGCTCTATACTTATATCGCCCTCCACTGTAACAAGGCGGTTTCCTTCCGAAAAATATGGATGTTTTTTTTGGATTAATTGCTTTTCATCGGGCCGCAAGCTGGTGCAATGTTCCGACGATGTACTACCACTCATGTACAAGTTGTGATTGGCACGAGGGAGGCTCACGGTATCTTGTAACACCCCGCAGAACACCTCGACGCTCTTTCGTTCAGAAGATCCAAGCGTGTGTTCATCCACATCAAATGTGATGCCGCTGGGCATCTCCAATACGGTGCCCACTGGCTGCACTTGGAAGGTCGAGGCTGGCCCAGATGGATCATCTTTTTTCAGTTCCGCAAGCTTTGCAGAGATACTTTGTTCAAACTCGACGAGATGTTTCGCGCAGACATGCGTGCTTGCGTTGCTACCGCCGCCATTGGTCATCGGAACAAGGCCAATACTGATCAATAAAAAAATGATTGCCAAACTTGCAAACAAGTCAGAAAATAATACCCACGTACTTTCGTGCTTCTGGATCTTCATCAGATCATTCCGGGAATGATTAGCTTAGGAGTTGAGCTGTGCAGCTTGGCGCTCTCAAGCAATTGTTTTAAACGTTCAAGTTGTGATTTAAGGTGATTGACTTTAAGATCCACAAGTCCCTTTGCTGCTGCATATTGATCTAGCCTGATCGAATCCTTTTCGACAATGTGCTCTGCGGTTCGGACAAATTGTTCGACATTGTCGCAAAGATGATCGGTTGAGACATGCGGTCGGGAGATGGCTTGCATGAACAAGATGCGTACTGCATCAATATACAGACCAGCGGATTTCGTTTTCTGCGACTTAGACTCATCAACTAGGTCTTCACGATATACTTCGAGTGTTCGCTCTATTTCTTCGAATGTTAGCTCCGTAAGAATACAGATCGGCCAAGTCAATCGAGCGCAGAAATAGACAACGATCCCGACTATTGTACTAATCAAGGAAAGCGTGACGCTACTAAGCACCACCTTCAGTTCTGCGTCTCGAACAGCTTCGAGTGCCAGCCGAGCTTCGGACGATGCATTCGCCGCATCCTGAACAGACTTGACGTATCCGTCCATGCTATCAACGTTTATTGCAAGACCAGTGAACGTGCCAAGGATGCCGATGGTCAGGAAGATCCCACCATACGGAAATGCAAGCTTAATCATGAGGTTCTTAATCCTCGGCCAACGGCATTGTTTGCGCTTGATGCGAAGGGCTCTGCGACGTTCCAGAACCAGCGAGTACCAGATTGCTACAAACAGCCCGGCCTGAAACAAGGTAACGAAAAGAAGGACATATGTCGGGGCGGGTAAATCAAGAAAAGGCTGAAACAAATCGAACGACATTTAGCCAAACCTTCCACATTGCGCCACAAATACACAGACCGTGCCAAATTTAATCGCTTCTGCACGCTTTCTGCAACAAAAAAGGGCCGCACCTTTCGGCGCGGCCCCCTGTCCCTCGTCTCTTGATGGACGATCGGTGCGCTATGCGCGGCTGATTACATCATGCCGCCCATGCCGCCCATGTCAGGCATGCCGCCCGGTGCGCCGCCAGCGCCCTTCGGCTCTGGCTTGTCGGCGACCATCGCTTCGGTCGTGATCAGCAGACCGGCAACCGAGGCTGCATCTTCCAGCGCCGTGCGGACAACCTTGGCCGGATCGATGATGCCAGCGGCCATCATGTCACCGTACTCTTCGGTCTGAGCGTTGAAGCCGAACGACTTGTCGTCATTCTCCAGGATCTTGCCTGCAACGACAGCGCCGTCGACGCCAGCGTTCTCGGCGATCTGACGCAGCGGTGCCTGCAGAGCGCGGGTCACGATCTTGATGCCCGCGTCCTGGTCCGGGTTCTCACCCTTCAGGCTCGCCAAAGCCTTGCCAGCGTGGACCAGCGTGACACCGCCACCCGGGATAACGCCTTCTTGCACGGCTGCGCGCGTTGCGTTCAGAGCGTCATCGACACGGTCCTTGCGCTCCTTCACTTCGATTTCCGTCGAGCCGCCGACGCGGATCACGGCAACACCGCCGGCCAGCTTGGCCAGACGCTCTTGCAGCTTCTCACGGTCGTAATCCGAGGTGGTTTCCTCGATCTGCTGACGGATCTGAGCAACGCGTGCATCGATCTCGCCCTTGTCGCCGGCACCGTCGACGACGGTCGTGTCGTCCTTGGTGATGCGGATCTTCTTGGCCGAGCCCAGCATGTCGACGCCGACATTCTCCAGCTTCATGCCCAGATCTTCCGAAATCACCTGGCCACCGGTCAGGATCGCGATGTCCTGCAGCATGGCCTTGCGGCGATCACCGAAACCCGGAGCCTTGACGGCAGCGATCTTCAGGCCACCGCGCAGCTTGTTGACGACCAGCGTGGCCAGAGCCTCGCCTTCGACGTCTTCCGCGATGATCAGAAGCGGCTTGCCCGACTGGATAACGGTTTCCAGCAGCGGCACCATCGGCTGAAGCGACGACAGCTTCTTCTCGTGCAGCAGGACCAGGCAGTCCTCCAGCTCGGCAACCATCTTGTCAGCGTTGGTGATGAAATACGGGCTCAGGTAGCCGCGGTCGAACTGCATGCCTTCGACGACCTCGGTCTCGGTCTCCAGGCCCTTGTTCTCCTCGACGGTGATCACACCCTCGTTGCCGACCTTCTGCATCGCATCCGCGATCTGAGCGCCGATCTCGGTCTCGCCATTGGCCGAGATCGAGCCGACCTTGGCAACTTCGTCACTGTCGGCGACGGGGCGCGACCCTGCCTTGATGTCATCGACGATCTTGGTAACGGCCTTGTCGATGCCGCGCTTAAGATCCATCGGGTTCATGCCCGCAGCGACCGACTTCATGCCTTCGGTGACGATGGCCTGAGCCAGAACCGTGGCGGTCGTGGTGCCGTCACCGGCTTCGTCGTTGGTGCGCGAGGCAACTTCGCGGACCATCTGGGCGCCCATGTTCTCGAACTTGTCTTCCAGTTCGATTTCCTTGGCGACGGTCACGCCGTCCTTGGTGATGCGCGGCGCGCCGAACGAC
>JBCAXQ010000269.1:0-3918 GCA_038534015.1 Pseudomonadota bacterium
AGTTGCGGCGCAATCGATGCGGCCACGCGACTGGGAGACATGCAAGGTGGTGTTTTGGCATCGCTACCGGATACGCCGAACGAGCGCCTGATCTATCGTTGCCAGGCCAAGAGTGAATAGAGGCACGTGAGATTGGCCCTGAAGATCGTTGCCATAGCAGTCTCGGTCCTTGTTCTCGCTCTATTAGGGATCAATTTTGCATACGACTCGGCTCGTCACAACACGCAAACCGAAGCCGTCGCTGACACTCTTGTGACTCTGAATGATGATTGGCTTTACCTGTTCGATGGTGAAACGCTCAGTGGTTGGCGCAATTACGGGCGTAGTCCCGAAACGGTCTATAAATGGCGCATCGAAGATGGTGCGCTGGTCGCCTCACAACCGGGTTTCTTCAATTGGTGGGGTCTGGCGCGCAGCCAGGTGTTTGGCGGAGGCAATGACGATCTCGTCTACGCCCGCCAGGCCTTCTCCGAATTCGAACTCAGCTTCGAATGGAAAGTCCCGGCAAAAGGCAATAGCGGCGTCTTCTACCTAGTCACCGACGAAAGCCAGAAAACAGCCTCGCGCAGCGGATTCGAATATCAGGTGCTCGACAATAAGGGGCATGGCGATGGTGACGAATCGATCACCAGCGCTGGCGCGATCTATAATCTGGTCGCGCCATCAGGTAGCGTTGCGAATGCTGCCGGAGAATGGAATGAAGCTCGGATCCGCGTGACGGATGAGGGCATTGAGCATTGGCTCAATGGCGAGAAGATTGTGGATCTTAAGCGCGGCAGCCCAGAATGGAATGAGCTCGATGACCCGCGTATCAATGCTTGGGACCGCGCAGGATCACCGCCTGAAGGCTATCTTGTCTTACAGGACCATGGCGACGAAGTCGCCTTCCGCAAGATCCGGATCAAACCGTTCTAGACCGCAGACATGCCTACGCCGCCAGCGCCTCCCCACTCAACGTGATCCGGTGCATCTCACGCCGATGGCCAGCGTAGTCGTTGATCGCATTGTGCCAACTGGTGCGGTTGTCCCAGATCGCCACCGTGCCTGGCTTCCATTGCAGACGACACTGATTGTCATCGGTTAGCGCGGCGTCGCACAGGCGCTGAAGCAAAGGCAGGCTCTCTTCGCGGGTCTGGCCAACGAAATTGATCGTGAAAGCGGTGTTTACATAGAGCAGCTTGCGGCCGGTCTGCGGATGGCGGATGACGACGGGATGCACAGCACCTGTCTTCAGGTCCTGGCCGCGCAGGCTCTCCCCCATGTCGGTCTGCGCATAGAGGCCATCGGCCTTGTACACGTGGTCAGCGGTGTGGAACGCTTCGAGATCTTCGATCTCCGCCTTCAGGTCATCGGGCAGCGCATCGTAGGCCGCGCCCATATGCGCCCATTCGGTATCGCCCCCCTTTGGAGGGAGTTCACGCGCGACCAGCACTGATCCCATGGCGGGAATCTGGTCATAGGAATGATCGGTGTGCCACGCGCCGCCAATATTGGTGGCCTGATCAGCTTCCTTCTTGACCACTGCGATCTCATTGTAATCGTCTTGCAGCGGGAAATAGTTGTTCACATCGATCCCGCCCCAGCGTCGGCCGAACTTGATGTGATCTTCGGGGGAGAACTCCTGGTCGCGAAACACAGCGACACCGTATTCGTAAATCGCCCGCTTGATCTCTTCCATTTCGGCATCGCTGCACTTGGCCAGCGATACGCCCGAAACCTCTACCCCGCATTTCGGGGCCATTGGTGTCAGTTGCATTGGTTCTCTCCCTCACCGCCCGTATGCAAAATTTTCGGGTGATGCTCAAGCCGACGCAGCTTCCCTTCCGTAAGGCCGCGCTACCTTCCACTTCGCGCGACGTACCAACGGGTGTAGCATGACGGGGACAAAACCAATCGGAGACGGCAATGCGCACTATGGCGAACGTTTTGATCGGCTTGATCGCCGCACTGCACGCTTACATCGCGTGGTTCGAAATGTTCGCATGGGTGGAGCGCGGACCAACCGTGTTTCCAGTGTTTCCCGCCGACCTGTTCGAACAGACCACAGCGCTGGCGGCAAATCAGGGACTCTATAATGGCTTCCTTGCCGCCGGGCTTATCTGGTCGCTGCTGATCCAGGACCGCGCATGGCGAGCGCGGGTCGCTTATTGCTTCTTGTTGTTTGTTGCAGTTGCCGGCGCGTTCGGAGCTTTCACGGTTTCACCACGGATCGCTATCATCCAGACTGTCCCTGCGATGCTCGCCATGATCTGCGTGTTCTTCGCGAACAGAAAAGTACCGTAGTCTTCGCATGCGGCGCCTTTCCAATCGGTCATTGCGCATCGTGCAACCGCTATACCGGGAAACGCGTCTGACTCGGCTTGCAAACCCCCTACCCCGATGCTAGGCGCGCGCCAGCTTTGCCGGGGTGCTGTTTCAGCATCTCAACAGGCCAAAGCAATGCATCGTTATTCTCTATTACCCAAGAGGACCTCAAGCGCGTGGATATTTCCGCCGGTATTCAGGCTAGCCTGTCAGGGCGTTACGCTTCGGCTTTGTTCGAGCTCGCTGCCGAAAACGGCCCAGAAGCGGGTGGCGTAACAGGCGTCGAATCAGACCTCGAAGGGCTTGGCCAGGCCCTCTCCGAATCGGATGATCTGACAGCCGTCACGACCAACCCGCAATTGTCCCGTGCCGAACAAGGTGCAGCGATTGCGAAGGTTTCCGAACATCTCGGCCTGTCACAGCTGACCCAAAACTTCCTGGGCGTGCTTGCCGGCAACCGCCGCCTGTCTGCCCTGCCCGACATCATCCGCGCGTTCCAGATCATTGCCGCTGCGCAGCGCGGCGAAGTCACCGCGGACGTTGCCAGCGCCCACCCGCTCAGCGACGAACAGCTTGCCACGCTCAAGGATAAGCTGACTGCGCGCGAAGGTCGCACTGTAAAGCTCAACCCGAGCGTCGACCCAGACCTGCTGGGCGGCCTCGTCGTCACCATCGGATCGCAGCGCATTGATGGCTCGATCCGCACCCGTTTGAATTCCCTAGCCCAAGCGATGAAGGCTTAAGGGGCCAAAGAAGGCCTAAAGGACTAAAGACATGGAAATCCGCGCCGCAGAAATCTCCAAGGTCATCAAGGACCAGATCGCCAGTTTCGGGACTGAAGCCGAAGTCAGCGAAGTCGGCTCCGTTCTCTCGGTGGGTGACGGGATCGCCCGCATTCACGGCCTCGACAAGGTTCAGGCCGGTGAGATGGTCGAATTCGCCAATGGCGTTCAGGGCATGGCTCTGAACCTCGAAGCCGACAATGTCGGTGTCGTGATCTTCGGCTCTGACGCAGAGATCAAAGAAGGCGACAGCGTCAAGCGGACCGAAACCATTGTGGACGTTCCGGTTGGCAAGGCGCTGCTAGGCCGCGTGGTTGACGCTCTGGGTAACCCGATTGATGGCAAGGGCCCGATCGAGACAACCGAGCGCAGCCGCGTCGAAGTGAAAGCGCCGGGCATCATCCCGCGCGAATCTGTCAGCGAGCCTGTGCAGACCGGCCTTAAGGCCGTTGACGCTCTGGTTCCGGTTGGCCGTGGCCAGCGCGAGCTGATCATCGGCGACCGTCAGACTGGCAAGACGGCTGTCGCCATCGACACCTTCATCAACCAGAAGAACGTCAACGAAGGCGACGACGAGAAGAAGAAGCTCTATTGCGTCTATGTTGCGGTCGGCCAGAAGCGCTCGACCGTTGCCCAGATCGTGAAACAGCTCGAAGAAAACGGCGCGATGGAATACTCCATCGTGGTCGCCGCGACCGCTTCGGAGCCTGCTCCGCTGCAATACCTCGCGCCCTACACCGGTTGCGCGATGGGCGAATATTTCCGCGATAACGGCATGCACGCCGTGATTGTCTACGATGACCTTTCGAAGCAGGCCGTTGCCTATCGTCAG
>JBCAXQ010000270.1:0-3913 GCA_038534015.1 Pseudomonadota bacterium
TACACCTTCACCACCACACAGTGGGCTAAAAAATTCGTCGTGCTCTTTTCGCAATTCTGCTTCTGTCAATCGGTACCATTGCTGGCTGCATTCACGGAGCCGGCTAAAAAACCGGCCGCCTAGCGTCAGTTCCAGCCGGAGCAATCCCGCAAAAGCGGCAGCGAGCAAAGCAACTCCGGCGGCAATGGTGAAGATCAGCAGCATGGACGCCTTGATGGTTTCGCGCGGCAGTGCTCGCCCGGCATAATAGGGAACCACTGGCGGTCCGGGCATGCCCGCATAACCGGTCATCAAGCCGCTGATCACCCCCACCGACCCGGTGGTAACCGGACCGGGCGATCCCGCAGACCGGCGCGGGAGCAGGATGGCCACAAAGGCCGAGAACGCGATCATCGCAATCACCAGACGCGCCAGGTCCGCTCCCGTCGCCGAGAGGAGGACCAGCCCGATCGGGGTCGTAACAACAACAGCCCCCGAGATCACCCAGGCGCTGCGCTCTGCCTCCCGGATCAGCCGCCTGATTTCAAGCACGCCGATCAAGAGCGACAGGAAGTTGCCGAGCATGACAGCGTCGATTGGAGGCAAAGCCAAGGCCAGAACCGGCACCAGCAGAATGGCCATTCCAAACCCGGTCAATCCCCTGACGAAGGATGCTCCCAATGCGGCGAGAGCAGCAACTCCGATCTGAAGCAGCGAGTATTCGGCGAGCAAATCCAACGCAGATTCTTGCTAGACAAGATCCGGCGGGGTTGCAGCCTTGCTGATCATCGCGATCGCATCATCAAGCGAGAGCACTTGCTGTTCCTTTTCGCCCAAGGTGCGGATTGCGACGGTGCCTTCTTCGGCCTCTCGCTTGCCTACCACAAACAGGTGCGGGACCTTGGCGAGCGAGTGTTCGCGGATCTTGTAATTGATCTTCTCATTGCGAAGGTCACTCTCAACCCGGATACCCGCTGCAGCCAGTTTGGCTTCGACGTCCTGCGCGTATCCATCAACGTCCGACACAATCGGCGCGACCACCGCCTGAATCGGCGCGAGCCACACGGGCAGCCGCCCGGCATAGTGCTCAATCAGGATACCAATGAAGCGCTCATAAGAACCAAAAATTGCACGGTGCAGCATGACCGGGCGATGCTTGTCGCCATCCTCGCCGATATAGCTTGCGTCGAGCCGCTCGGGCAGCACGCGGTCACCCTGAATCGTCCCGACTTGCCATGTACGGCCAATCGCGTCAGTCAGGTGCCATTCGAGCTTGGGCGCATAGAATGCTCCTTCACCCGGCAGCTCTTCCCAGCCGTATTCGTCATTATCCATGCCCGCTTCCGCCACAGCATCGCGCAATTCCTGTTCGGCCTTGTCCCAGTCGGCATCCGAACCAAAACGCTTCTCAGGGCGGAGAGCGAGCTTCACATGATAGCTGAACCCGAAATCGCGATAGACACCGTCGGCGAGCGCGCAGAATTTGCGAACTTCCTCGACCACCTGGTCCTCAGTGCAGAAGATATGCGCATCGTCCTGAGTAAATTGGCGCACGCGCATCAGGCCGTGCAAAGCGCCGTGCGGCTCGTTGCGGTGGCAGCAGCCCATTTCGCCCAGGCGAATCGGCAGGTCGCGATAGGAGGTGATGCCTTGTTTGAAGACCAGCACATGTGCCGGGCAGTTCATCGGCTTGATCGCCATCCATTCAGCGTCGGGAGCGACTTTGGGAGACGCAGCGCCGCCCTCTTCATCGACTTCTGGCACGATATCCGGGACCGCAAACATGTTCTCGGCATATTTGCCCCAGTGGCCGGATTGCTCCCACTGGCGCACATCCATGACCTGCGGCGTTTTGATCTCGCGATAGCCGCCACCGTCCATCTTGCGCCGCATATAGGCTTCGAGCTCGCGCCAGATGCGATAGCCCTTTGGGTGCCAGAAGACTGAACCGTGCGCCTCTTCCTGCAAGTGAAACAGGTCCATCTCGCGGCCAAGCTTGCGGTGATCCCGCTTGGCTGCCTCTTCCAGGCGATGCAGATGCGCGTTGAGCTGCTTCTTGTTGAGCCAACCCGTGCCGTAGATACGCGTGAGCTGCGCATTGCTCTGGTCGCCCCGCCAATAAGCGCCGGCCACCCGCATCAGCTTGAAAGCCTGCGGATCGAGTTTGCCCGTCGAGGCAAGGTGAGGTCCGCGGCACATGTCGAGCCAGTCGTCGCCCGACCAGTAAACCGTGAGTTCTTCATCCTCCGGCAGCTCTTTGGCCCATTCAGCCTTGAACGCCTCGCCTTCGGATTCCCATTTTTCGATCAGCTGCTGGCGCGACCAGACCTCCCGCCGCAGCGGCTTGTCGGCCTTGATAATCTCGCGCATTTTCTCCTCGATCGCCGGCAGATCCTCACTGCTGAACGGTTCGCGGGAGGCAGGGGCCATCACGTCATAATAGAACCCATCATCGGTGGCGGGACCAAAGGTGATCTGGGTGCCCGGGTACAGCGCCTGCACCGCCTCCGCGAGAACGTGTGCAAAGTCGTGCCGGGCAAGCTCCAGTGCATCCTCTTCATCACGAGAGGTGATCAGCGCCAATTCGGCATCGCCCTCAAATGGCCGGTTGAGATCGCGCACTTCGCCATCAATGCGCGCGGCGAGCGCAGCCTTGGCCAGTCCCGGCCCAATAGCCGCCGCGACATCGGCAGGCGTGCTGCCAGGCTCCATTTCACGCACTGAGCCATCTGGCAGGCTGATCTTGAGCAATTCCGTCATCGTAAAAATCCGTCTCGTTTGGCGCGCGCCTTAGGACAAGCGCCCCAAGTCAACAAGGCGCGCAACCGCAAGTGCGGTGATTTGGTTGTTACCGATTTCGGGAGGACACCGCGCCACCCGAAACCGGGTGGCTGGAGCGGCGATCAGATCGCCAGCACCCGCCCCCGGAAACCGAGGGTTGTGGTTGTGGTCGTCGTGGTCAGCATTCGTACCATGCGGGCTAGATAGCGATGGCGGGCGACAATGTCATTACCCTGGCAATCGACCTCTGGAATAGGAAAGCGAGCACTACGTTTTGGAAAGTTAGCTTGACAACCATGCGAAACGATGACAAGCCTGCTTTCCATATTTGAAAGGGTGCTTGATATGTCTGAATTGGAATCGAAACGCGCTGGGCGCAGGATTGGACAGGCCGCCGGACTTGGCGGCGCGAGCTTGGGCATTGTATTCGCTCTCTGGACTAGCGAGGCGATCACCACGGCGACTTTCGGCTTACTGCTGACAATCCCGACTGCTCTTTTTGTGTTCGCCTTGCGGCAGGTCGGAGAACTCAGGAGCGCTGGAGTGACGTCAAACGCCACATGGCGCTACACGCGCGATTTTTTTGCCAGCATCGCGCTTTACATGCTTGGACTCGGCATAGCGATTGCTCTCTGGAACAATGTCCCGGGCGCACGCGAGTACGCTTTGCCAATCGGCCTGCTCCCGACTCTGCCAACCTTAGCGATGATTTATGTCATGGGCCGCTATGTTTCGGAGGAGACCGATGAGTTCCTTCGCTACCGCACGATCCAGGCGGCGCTGGTCGGCCTCGGTTTTGTCCTCACCCTCGGCAGTTTCTGGGGCTTTATGGAGACTTTCAGTGTGGTCCCCAACATCTGGGCATGGTGGGTCGTCCCAGTCTGGGCCATCGGTTTCGGCGCTGGCCAAATGTGGTTTGCCAGACAGGACGACACCGAAGGGGAGAGCCTGTGAAGAACCGCCTCAAGGTGCTGCGAGCTGAGCGCGACTGGAGCCAGCAAGACCTCGCAGACCGGCTCGGAGTCAGCCGCCAGAGTGTGAATGCGATCGAAAAAGGACGATACGACCCATCACTTCCCTTGGCGTTCGGCATCTCCGAGGTTTTCGAGCTGGCGATCGAAGAAATCTTCAGCCGCGACTAGCTCCGTCAGAT
>JBCAXQ010000271.1:0-3911 GCA_038534015.1 Pseudomonadota bacterium
CGCACACGCTGGAAATGACTTGCGCCATTTATGCGTTTCTTATCGGCGACGAGATCGTCCGCATCGGTTCAAGCAAAGCGCCCCTGCGCGCACGGTTCAGGGCATGGCAAAACGATGTCAGCCGCGCGCTCGCCGGCGATAAGTCTCCTACCCCGTTTGAACAGGCCGTGGGATTTCGTTCTTTGCTGGCAGACAACCCAGGGGCTGTCTTCGCGCGGCCCGGAACCATGGTCTGGTCATCAATCGGTGAGTTCAATGCCTACCTAGCCGAAGAGAAAACACTGATCGAGCGGCATCAACCTCGCTTCTCAAAACGCTAAAGCGATTAATACAACAAATGCGGCTTCACAGTTGCGATCCAATGCGCCTCATCGTTTGACGCCATTGCATCGAGATCACCGGGATACGCCGCGCCGTCATCGACCCATTCGCGCAATGACGGCCCACCATTGATGACGTCAATCGCAAGCCGATCGAGTTCATACTCATAAGGGAAGTCGCGCCACAGATCGTAGTCGGAATAGAGTCGCCGGATCGCCTTGAAGGCGAGCGCCTGCAGCCGCCATGGCTTGAATGCATAATGATCATAGAATCCACTTTCTGTATGGATCATCAATGCATTACACAAAGAACCTGAGTGTTTGTGGAAGGTCGGCTCAAACCAGCATTCGCGCACGGCGCAGCCGTGAAGCCATTCCGGTTCGAGGGTGTGCATTTCTGCCAGCACACCCTTGGCGTCAACATCCGGCGCGCCGAACAGGACCTCCAATGGCCGCGTGGTCCCGCGCCCTTCTGACAGCGTGGTGCCTTCCAGCATCACCGTCCCGGCATAGGCTCTCGCCATATTCACATTGGCGGCATTCGGGCTGGGATTGATCCATATGCGTGACGTCGGCCAGCCATAACCCCACAGGCCATCTTTGGCGTCAGGAGCCCAACCCTCCATCGACACGACACGATATTCGACGTCGAGACTGAAATGCTCAATGAAGAAGTGACCCATCTCGCCCAGGGTGAGGCCATGCCGCATTGGCATTGGTGCGGCGCCCACGAAGCTTTCCTGGCCCGGGACCAGCATTGTCCCTTCAACCGGGCGACCAGCGGGGTTCGGGCGATCAAGCACCCATACCTCCTTGCCAGCTTTGGCTGCCTCTTCGAGCAAGTACAGGAGCGTCGTAACGAAGGTGTAGATACGGCAGCCCAGGTCCTGCAGATCGAACAGGAACACATCGGCGGTCGACATCATCTGGCCTGTTGGGCGGCGCACTTGCCCATAAAGCGAGAATACGGAAATGCCGTATTGCGGATCGGTCTCATCGGCCGTTTCGACCATGTTGTCCTGCTTATCGCCCTTAAGCCCATGCTGCGGGCCGAACGCGCTGGTGACATTCACGCCCGCCGCAATCAACGCGTCCAGACTGTGCGTCAGGTCATCGGTTACACTTGCAGGGTGAGCGACAAGGGCCACACGCTTGCCCTTGAGAGCATCGAGCAGATCAGATTCTGAGAGAAGTCGATCAATTCCAAATTTCATGAAGCAACGGTTGGGACAGGACCGCGTCAAACGCAATGGTGTTTGCACTCACAAGCCCCTATACCCCGACGATGGATTGGACGATTGCTATCATCGCTGCCGCTTGGGCCATCATTCTTGGAGGTGCTGGCGGCATGCTGACCGAGATCGGTGAATGGTACCGCAATCTCAAAAAACCGAGCTGGCAGCCCCCAGATTGGCTATTCGGTCCAGCGTGGACTGTGATCCTGGGCTTGGCCGGTTGGAGCCTTTATGAGGCAGTCACAAGCGCTCCGACATTAGGTGAGAAGTCATTTATTGGTGGCCTGTTCCTCGCCAATTTTGCCGCGCACTTTGCCTGGTCGCCGCTTTTCTTCAAATTCAAGCGCCCTGATTTCGCACTCGTTGAAGTGGTTTTCCTCTGGCTGTCCGTGCTGGCTTTGGTGGTGCTGCTGATGCCATACTCGCAACTCGCAGCGCTTCTGAACGTACCCTATCTGTTGTGGGTTAGCTTTGCGGCTTTTCTCAACTGGAAAATAGTGCAGCTCAATGGCCCGTTCGGCAAATCCACCGCGAAAAGCTAATCCCGTTCAACAATCAATTGGCGATTGGCCTCGCTGTGAAATTCTGGCTTTCCGGGCGGAAAGGCCAGTGCCCAGAACTGGATCGCACCATTGTTGTGTTCAACGACCGCGTTGAGCGCCACCTGCGCGGGACCTGGAAGCGCTGATGCAATGCTCGCCGTGAGCACCAATTCTCCATCATTGTGCGAACACGATACAGCAATCGCATCAACCGGTGCATCGCGCCCATTATCGCGGAAGGAGTCGAAATCGTACGCAGCCCAGCGACCAGAAGGAGACAAGTTGAATTCGCGATAACATGTGCCGCCGATAGGTTGCCAGAAGATCTCGAAACAGGTTGTTTTCCAAAGATTGTCCGTCCGTTCTGACGGCGCCAAAGCTGGAACCTTGATCCCATGGATGTTCCCGTCGAGGCGAAATTCAGCATCGCAACCTTGCGACGTGGGCGAGACATTTGCTGTTACCGCACGGATTGGTCCGAGGTCACAGGTCTGGTGTAGCATAAGTGCGTGCATGGACGCCGCTATTGCCCCTTGCCCGACGCTCAAGCAAGCCACTTGGATGCGCTGCCCCACACTGTTAGAGGCCCGCGGATCATGAGCACTTACAAATCCGATCTCATGCGCCTTCTCGAAGAGCGCGGCCATCTGCACCAAGTTACTGACGCTGGCGCGCTAGACGCGCTTGCAGCGAAGCAGATCGTTACAGGCTATGTGGGATTCGATCCGACCGCGCCGTCGCTGCATATCGGCAATCTGGCCTCGATCATGCTGTTGCGCCGTCTACAACAGGCGGGCCATCGACCGATCGTAATCATGGGTGGTGGCACGGCCAAAGTTGGCGACCCTTCGGGCAAGGACGAGACTCGCCAACTGATGACGGACGAGGTGCTCGGTTCGAACATCGCGTCGATCAAGGGCAGCTTCGAAAGAATTCTAGACTTCAATGACGGCACAACCGGGGCGCTGCTGATCAACAATGACGATTGGCTCAGCGAGCTTGGCTATATTGAGATGCTCCGCGATGTCGGACCGCATTTCACAATCAATCGCATGCTCACATTCGATTCGGTCAAACTGCGCCTGGATCGCGAGCAGCCCCTCAGCTTTCTCGAATTCAACTACATGATCATGCAGGCGTACGATTTTCTCATCCTCGCACGCGAATATGGTTGCCAATTGCAGCTCGGTGGAAGCGATCAGTGGGGCAACATCGTCAACGGAATTGAACTCAATCGCCGCATCGATAGCCGCGAAGTCTATGGCTTCACTGCGCCACTCATCACGCGCGCTGATGGTGCGAAGATGGGCAAGTCCGTCGATGGGGCGATCTGGCTCAACGATGATGCTCTGCCTGCTTACGATTTCTGGCAGTATTGGCGGAACACCGATGACCGCGACGTCGGCAAGTTCCTGAGGCTCTTTACTGATCTACCACTCGATGAGATCGCTCGGCTTGAGACACTTGAGGGCGCAGAAATCAACGATGCAAAAGCCGTTCTAGCCAACGAAGTGACTAGGATGGTCCGCGGCGAAGATGCCGCAAAAGGCGCTGAAGCAACTGCCAAAGAGACATTCACTGGCGGTGGTGCGGGAGACGGCCTTCCGACCATAGCCGTAGGTGCTGAAGGCATGCGGGTTGGTGCAATACTGACCGAATTGGGCTTCACCGCGTCAAATGGCGAAGCCAAGCGCAAGCTTTCCGAGGGAGCAGTTAAGCTCGACGATGCTATTTTGAGCGATCCAGGATTTGTAATCATCCCTGTGCGATAGACAGGATTCCGCCGAAGATGAGCTGAGGAGTTGCCTGGATTA
>JBCAXQ010000272.1:0-3891 GCA_038534015.1 Pseudomonadota bacterium
TGCGCTCTTTCTGACCAGTCGGGTGAAAGCTCTTTATTGAAGACCTTTGTCTCAGCTTTGAGCGATCAAGCAAACCGTGCACGCCCGCGTCCACGTCCCTGCCTGGAGAATGATCTGACCTGCAAGCTCTTTGGGCAATAGAGCGTGAACTTGATTAAACTCACGTGAAGTCCAGCCAATTGTGGTTTTGGGCTCTTGTCTCACTAAGCTTACGTCCGCTAAGTTCTCCTCGTGGGGGAACAGTTATGAAAAAGTGGTACGTTGCTGGCGTCTTACCCAACAAAGAGACGCTCGCGGTTCAACAACTTGGACGCCAGGACTTCACGGCCTTCTGCCCAAAGTTCCTAAAAACAGTTTCTCATGCGCGAAAGAAAACGACGAAAGCGATTCCGCTTTTTCCAGGATACTTGTTCGTTAGCCTGGATTTGGACCGGGATCGGTGGCGGTCGGTCGATGGGACAGTGGGACTGACAAGGCTGGTACGTTTCGGCGACACACCGATGCCTGTGCGCGGTGGTTTCGCAGATCAATTGTGGAACAATGCTGACCGAAGCGGTCTTGTAGAGTTTCGGGAACAGCTCGTACTGGGAGATCGCGTTCGCGCAATTGGCGGCGCGTTCGACAATCAAATTGGGGAATTGGTTGGCTTGCCCGACCAGGATCGAGTGATCGCACTCATGACCATGCTCGGTCGCAAAGTGCCTGTGACGCTTGATCAAAGATCAGTGATGAAGGTGGCCTGAGCCGCATCTAATCGTAGCGTTCAATATCTTTGTCGGGGGACAAGCTTAGTGTCTAGCGTAGATCCATTATTAGCGCCTTTTGTGATTCAGCACGGTCAGGCGTCTTTTGCCGATTCGGTGGGACAAGCCCTTAGACGTATTCGCTTCCAGCTTGGCGGCGGTCTCTTCTTCGCCGTGGCGGCTCCCGCTCTGCTTCGCGGAAATTTCGAACGGTTCGCAGACCAGGTTTCAAGCTACGACAATTCCCTCGCGGGAAGCCTCTGTGCCCTTCTCATTGGGTATATGATATTTCGAAAAGTCACCGCGCTGCCTGGCGCTGGGGCGGGCATGAACGTCCTACCCGCTTTCATGGTGTCGTACGCTGCGTTGGCAACGGTCTTCTTTCTCTTGCGCCTTGATTATAGCCGTTACCAGTTTCTCATGAGCTTCGTTATGGCGACGGGCTGGTTTTACACTGTTCTATTTGTGACCGCTCGCATCAACCGTCCAAAACTGGCGATTTTGCGCAATGGCTATGCTGCGACGCTGGGCGATATTCGCGGCGTCGAATGGGTGCCCGTTAATTCGGTCGAAGATGCGTCATCTCATCGTGACTTGCCCCTTATTGTCGACCTGAAGAGCGGAGACTTAACCAAGGACTGGGAACGCTATATTGCCGAACAAGCCATAGACGGGCGTCCAGTGTTCAACGCTGAGCAATTATCGGAATCTCTGCGGGGCCGGGTTGAACTTTACTCAATATCTGAGAATTCATTCGGCCACCTCGCCCCGGATTCCATTTATGCCCCAGCGAAAAGATACATAGACGCGGCGCTCGCACTCGTCGCCCTGATTGTTTTGTCGCCCGTCTTGATCGCGACTGCCGTTGCCGTGAAGTTGAGCAGTCCGGGCCCGGTTGTATTTCGGCAGGTCCGAATGGGCTTCCGTGGCCGTATGTTCACGGTTTACAAATTCAGATCGATGCGTGTCGAACAGTCCACCGGCACCGACGTGGATCGCGACATGACCCGCACCGATGATGCCCGCATCACAAAGGTCGGCAAGTTTATCCGAAAAACCAGGGTCGACGAGTTGCCACAGATCATCAACATCTTGAAAGGCGAAATGAGTTGGATTGGCCCTCGGCCGGAAACACTAAACCTGTCCGAGTGGTACGAGGACCAGCTTCCCTTCTACCGCTATCGCCATATTGTACGGCCAGGCATTTCCGGATGGGCTCAAGTCCAGCAAGGACATGTGACCGATGTCGATGATGTCCGGGAGAAATTGGAGTACGACTTCTTTTACATCAAGAATTTCTCGCTGTGGATGGACGTTCTCATTGCCATTCGCACACTCAAAGTGATCGTGACGGCCGCCGGTGCCAAATAGACAGTCGTCAATTCTTAAGACGTGTGGCAACGCTAGGATCCGCAGTGTTCGCTGGGTCTCTCGGTTCACGTAAAGCTCCCCACTCAATAGCCCCATGGCGATAGCAAGCAATCAAAGGCCCGTACGATTGATCGCTGGAGCGCTCTTCTGGCGCGAGTATAATGGCTAAATCGAAACTGAGTTGTGTGCTGGCTTATCGCTCGGGTGCCCGCTTGGGGCGGGCGCAGTCCTTCGGTCGACGATCATCAGAGCAAGACAGGTACCCGCCAAGGCCGAAAGAGCAATTGTTCTCAAAGGATAGTCAACCAAACTGTGCAATGCGATTACCATGAGAGCCAGTGACGCAGCGCGTCTCAGCCGAACAGTGTCGTCGCGCTTCATGGTCCAGACCTGAACGAACTTCCAGCACCACCAAACAAGTAACACCAAGATGATCGCCAGGCCGAGTATGCCGAGTTCAAACCAAGTCTGCAGATAGTCATTGTGCGCGTGAACCGCATAGGTCGCGCTAACGATAGATGGGTCTTCGTAGAGTTTGAACACGGTCTCGAATGATCCAAACCCTGCTCCGAGCAGGCCATGGTCTTCAATGCCGCGCAAAGCCGTTTCGTATATGCCTCTTCGGGACATATCACTATCATTGTCGAAGGATGTGGTGCCGAGACCACTAAGCATTGGACTAGATGCAACCGTCGCGGCGCTTAGCGCAAAAACAGCGACAATGACACCGGCCATCCGTCCACGCCCCTCCGACTTGCTTGGACGCAAGATAGCGCCGCTTAAAAGCGCAACCGGAACCAGCATGATGTAACCGGCGACTGAACCGGCGGCGAGTACGCCAACGATCTGCATCAGACCGATCGCCCCGAGCACGATCATTCGTCCAACGACACCATCACCTGATCGCCCTTGCGCGATGGCGTTTCCGGCTATTGCTGCGGTAAATGGCAAGCTCATCAAACAAAGACTGGCTTGGTGATTGACGTTTGAGAAAAACCCTACGGGCAGGCCGCGAGACGTGAACTCGTAAAAATAGAGCGAGGACTCCCCTCCATCAAAGACTTGGGCCAGCCCAAAACCAGCGCTCGCTGCACCAAGCCCCGCAATAATCCAGGGCAAGACTTTTGTGCTTTTGCGCCACCCGATCCGATAAATCAGCAGCATTGCTGCAAGCGGCACGATCAAGGCCGCGAGTGCCAACCGCGTCCGATCCGGCGTCAAGCTCAGGGAACGCCATTCGGTATCATTATCCAAAAACAGCGATCCCTCGGCGATGATCGACCGCCCGGGAAGAGCCATCCAAGTCTCATGCGGCAGAGGCAGAAGCTGAGCCAGACACGATCCAATGAACAGCACGAGTAGAATTCCTGGAACTAATGCTGAGCGGATCTTTGTGTTCGATCGCCATGTAAGGGCGCAACCTGCTGCAATGACGGCCGATATCGCGAAGAGCACACTGTGCCAATCGTGGCGCTCTAGGCCGGCCCCTCCAAATACGACGCACACAGACAAGAACAGCGGACCAAAATACGGAACCGCAGCCTTTTTCAATCGCTCAATTGTTCTGCCAAGACTGCTCATTCCGCAGTGCCATCAACGGAGGTCAGCGATACACCGGCCAGCTCCACACGGATCGTCTGCGGGTACTCTCCCGGACGTCCCCTCAAAACCAGGCGCTGATAGTTGCAGTTTTCTTCCGGGATACGGACCGTATCCCGGTCACTGGTATCGTCGCGGGATGAGGGCAGGATTGGTACCACCGACAATTGCTCACCCG
>JBCAXQ010000273.1:0-3884 GCA_038534015.1 Pseudomonadota bacterium
GCAACTCTTCGCCCAGCGTAGAAACCCCGATCTCGTCGACACGCTGGTGTTCTGGTCGCTTGTGCTGGTCATCGCTCAGTTCTTTATCCGGCCCGCGCTCACGATGATGTTCGATGGACAGATCGCGAGCGCCACCTATCGCGAAACCGTGTACTACAACGCATTGCACACCACGCTTTCGATCGGGTCGCTGTTCTTCGGCGCTGGGCTGATCGCGGCGGCGGTGAAGGATCTGTTTGCCGATGAAAGGCACCGCGCCTCGGTTGACTCCCTCTCCGGCCTGTTGCTGCGCGGGGAATTCGAAAATCGTGTCGGCGACAAATTGGCCGAATCACGAGAGCGAAATGTTTCGGTCGCATTGGTGATCGGGGACATCGACCATTTCAAGCAGGTCAACGATATCTGGGGTCACCAGGTCGGCGACCAGGCGATTTCTTCATTCGGGGCCATGATATCAAGCATGATCCGCGACACGGACATTGCCGGCCGTATCGGGGGTGAGGAGTTCTGTGTGCTCGTGTGGGATGTCGATCAGGATATCGCAGCACGGCTGGCAGAGCGACTGCGCGTCCAGACGACCTATCTGCAGATTGGTGATCAATCGCTGGACGTCCGCCTCACGGCGAGCTTTGGTGTTGCCCAGCAGGTCGATGATGAGGACTACCGCTCGCTGTTCAATCGCGCGGACAAGGCGTTGTATCAGGCAAAACAGAATGAGCGGAATACGGTCATGTGCGCCGCCCCGGTCGAAGAAGCCGAGGAGAAGAAGACGCCGACATTGCTAGCCAGCCCGCGGTCCGCACGAAAGAACTCCAACGCGGCCTAGGGCGTAACCCAGCGCCCTTCCCATCCGGTGTCGCTGCGCTCAAACTGCGCGCGAACATGGCCGGTATGCGCGAGATAGAGCCAGTCGAGTGAAGTCAGACTGATCCGCAGCACCGCAAAGTTCTCCCGCGCGGGTATCAGCTGCTCATCGGTCGGTTCCACGCCTTCGAATTCCGACGGCAGGCCTGAAGATGGTTCGTCAGACGCGCTCCCCGGCCCCTCCCCGAGATAACATCGGCGGGCAAAATTCGTGCTGCGGTCCCACGCTCGCCCGGCTACCAAATCGTCTCTAAGGACTTCGCCGGTGCCATTCGCACGGATCTGAATCTTCGCGCCTTTATCATAGAAAAGGACCGACATCCGCGGATCGCTGTCAATCACGCCGACCTTCGGCGCGCGCGAATCTGTGTGGAAGCGCAAGGTCCAGGCCGCGCTGTCAAACTCCCGCAAAACCATGACCCGGGCGGCAATATCTCCTGTAACCACGACAGGGGTGTGGAGCGGCGATTTTCGATCCTTATACGCGCGGACCATCCGCCGTGTGAGGTCATCCTGGACTTGATCAAGCGTGGCAAACATTTCTTCCACCCGATGTGGGAGAACGCCCATGTAGGTCAATCCCGAATAGTGTTCATAAAAGATGCTTCGAACCTTAACATTCGGCTGCACGAGTGGTTAAGGCTCTCGACAGCGACTCGATTGTATCACAACTGTATCAACAAAGCCGTAGGTGGTGGGACGGCGCAATTGGAGGCATTCATGTCCATTACCCAACTATTTAAGGGTAGTGCGCTCTCCGCCCTCGCCATAGCGATGGCAGCGACCGTGCAACCCACACCGGCTGAAGCTCAAAACCGGGGTGCAGAAAACCGAAGCGAACGCCAGCAGGCTCGCCAGAGCAATCGCGGCGAGCGCCGGGCAAACCGTCAGAGCAACCGTTCGCAGCGCCAGGCCAATCGGCAAAGCAATCGACAAAGCAATCGACAGGGCAATCGACAGGGCAATCGAAGCGAACGCCGCTCCAACAGGCAGGAAAACCGCGGAGATCGCCGCGCCAATCGGCAGGACAATCGCGGCGAGCGTCGAGCAAATCGCCAGAGCAACCGAAGCGAAAACCGCTCAGTTCGGCGTGAGAACCGCCGCGCGGTCAACACGCGCCGTGAACAGACACGCGGCAACAACGCCAATATCAATCGTGTCCGCAACAGCACGCGCCGCGATGCCTACAGAGAAGGTCGTCGGGATGGTGTTCGCAACGAACGTCGGCGGGACCGGTCTGAGGATCGGCGTATCCGGCGGGACGCATACCGTGACGGTCGGCGTGATGGAGCGCGGAACGAGCGTCGGCGGGACCGCTATGAAGATCGCCGTGATCGGCGCGGCTATCGCAACAGCAACCGCGGTTATCGCAAGGGATATCGGAACGGCTATCGTCAGGGTTATCGCAACCACAAACGCTGGAACCGCACCTGGCGCAAGAGCAACCGGTACAATTGGTACGGACATCGCCGCTCGTACCGGAATATCTTCCGGCTTGGCCGGTACTATGCACCCTATCGCAGCCATCGCTACAGTCGGATCAGCATAGGCTTTTACCTGGACAGCCTGTTCTTCTCTTCGCGCTATTACATCAATGATCCGTGGAGGTATCGCCTGCCGGAAGTGTATGGCCCGTACCGCTGGGTCAGGTACTATGACGACGTGGTGCTGGTGGATATCTACACCGGTGAAGTGGTGGACGTCATCCACGATTTCTTCTGGTAAGAAGCCACGAACCGAGAGCACAAATCCCCCGTCGGAGCAATCCGGCGGGGGTTTTCATTGGGCGGTCATAATGGCAGGGAACTCGCAGAGACCGACCGAGTAGAGCGATGCCCCAAACGACCAAGATCCCCGACAAAGATGCACTGAAACGAGTTGGCAAGCAGGTCCGTGAACGGCTGGAAGCCGATCCAGGCGTTTACAAATTCCCTACCGATCAAGTCGAACTTTACGCACTGGGAGACTTTCTGACCAAGGCGGAGTGCGACAGGCTGTGCCTGATGATTGATATGACCGCGCGTCCTTCCACCTTGCATGAGGAAGACTACTCAACCGGCTTTCGAACCTCTTATTCCGGTGATCTGGATCAGGCGGACAGCTTTGTCAAAAGCATCTCGCGCCGGATCGACGATCTGCTCGGCCTACCGGGCTCCGTCGGCGAAGCCTTGCAAGGGCAGCGCTATTTGCCCGGCCAGCAATTCAAACCACACCAGGATTATTTCCACGTTACCGAAGCGTATTGGAAAGATGAACGCAAGCGCGGCGGCCAGCGCAGTTGGACGGCTATGGCTTTCCTGAACACGGTCGAAGAAGGCGGGCAAACGCACTTTACGCATATCGGTGCGAAGATCGATCCCAAGCCAGGCGCCTTGCTGATCTGGAACAATGCACAGCCTGATGGCTCCCCCAATGCGGCGACCATTCATGCGGGAATGCCTGTGCTGAAGGGCAGCAAGTACGTCTTCACAAAGTGGTATCGCACCCGCACCTGGAAATAGGCTGGAGAACGCGGGTCGCTATCGCTCCGCAATCAAGATCGTGCGAGCGCCTCACCGATCAACTTGCGTGAGTTTTCAACTCCGTAAAGCGCGATAAAACTGCCCATGCGGGGGCCCTGTTCGCTGCCAAGCAAGGTTTCATACAACGCACGGAACCAGTCCCGCAGGTTCTCGAAACCGAACTCATCCTGCTTGCCAATCTCATAGACCATTGTTTGCAGGTCCTCTGCCGCCATATCTGCCGGGGCGGCGGCCAGACCATCGTCCAAAGCTTTGAGAGCGGCAGCCTCAGCGGGCGAAGGCGTACGCTTGTTCAGCGTCGGCGCAATGAAATCGCGATTATAGGCCAGCGCTTTCCCGACCAGCACCGCAAGCTCGGGATGTGCATCCGGATTCGCATTCTCGATATAATTGCCGAGATAAGACCAAACGGCCTGCGATGTGGCTTCTGCACCAAGAACTCCAACCAGGTTGAGCAAGAGACTGAACGGTACGGGAAGCTTGTCGCCAGCGCCCGGG
>JBCAXQ010000274.1:0-3883 GCA_038534015.1 Pseudomonadota bacterium
TCAATGAAGCAGATATCGTGACCACCGTGATTCGCGATGGCATCCCTCAAACGCGCTGTGCGGTCCTCGACGGACACCAGCTCAACCTCTGCTCCGCTCAGATCCTGCGTTGCCGGCACGATATCCAGGCCGGGAATCGACGTACGAACAATCGCGTCTTGCAAAGGGAGTTCATCAATCAGAAGATCATAACTCGACAGCCGACGGTCGGCGGCGTCGACACCCATCCCCGTGGACGCATTTCCCTGCGGATCGAGGTCTATCAGCAGCGTTTTCCAGCCGGTGGCCGCCATCGCCGTAGCAATGTTGATCGCTGTCGTGGTTTTTCCCACGCCACCTTTCTGGTTTGCAATGGCTATTGTCAGCATGGAATTCGTTGCCTTTCTCCGCAAACCAGCGCGGTTTTACCCAGATCAGGCACTCACGATGATGCCTGCTTCGCTATCGGTCAATGACTGTTCCACGTGGAACTTGTCCCGAATCGAACGTTTTGAGTCGTTCAACTCGTGCGCCGCAGAGCGCCCTTTGGGCAATACATAGCGCGTCGCCTTTGTGGAGAAGGGTGCGGATAAGCGGAGAAGTTTTTCCAGTGGAGCAAAAGCCCGTGCCGATATGACACGGGCCAGGAAAGGCTCAATGCGCTCTAACCGCTCGCCAATCACCGTGCACTTGGCCAAACCAAGATCTTCGATGACCCTTTGAAGGAACTCCACCCGACGGCCTCGCGATTCCACCAGCACAACAGGAAGGTTCGGACATAGGATCGCGATCACGATTCCGGGGAAACCCGCGCCCGTACCAAGGTCAAGCCAGGGCTCGCGGCGCGGCGCAGCAAGTGTTTCACGTGGAACATGAGCAAGCAATTGTGCGCTATCGGCAATATGCCGCTGCCAAAGCTGCTGTTCGGATGGCTTGGAAATAAGGTTTTGCCGCTGATTTTCATCAAACAGAGAGCTAGAGAAGAACTCAAGCCGCTCTATCGCCGCACGATCAGCCCATTTTTCCACATAAGATCGGGCCTGCTCTTCGGTCTCGATCACGCTGCGTCCAGATCACGTGTCTGGCCATGATCCTGCCACCGGCGCGCATGCACCAGCAAAGCCGATAGAGCCGCCGGTGTAATTCCCGGAACCCGCCCCGCAGCTGACAACGTAGAGGGCTTGGCTGTTGTCAGGCGCTCGACCATTTCGTTGGAAAGGCCAGGAACATCACCATAGGGAAAGGCGCCAGACAGTTTGAGGTTTTCGGCCGAACGCAAATCGCGCAATTCCGCCTCCTGCCGGGCAAGATAGGGGGCGTAGGCAGCGTCCTCGGCCATTTCTTGTGCAAGCAGGGCGTCGCGCGAAAAGACGCTTTCGAGCCATGGTGATAGTTCCTCCAGGCCCACACCATCGTGCCGCAGCCATTCGGATACCGTTTTCTCGCCACCATCGCGTCGAACCGGCAAGCCGGCATCGGTCAGATCTTTCGAGTGTATCTGCTTGTCGAATTCGCTTGAAAGCTGCCCGCGCGTCTCTTCGCGCTTTTCGAACCACGTTTTACGCTGACTTCCGACACACCCCGCGTCAATTCCAAGAGGTGTAAGGCGCGTTGACGCATTGTTGGCGCGCAAACGGAGACGATACTCTGCTCGCGCTGTCAGCATGCGATACGGCTCACTCACGCCCTGAAGTGTCAAATCGTCGATCATCACGGCGATATAGGAATTGGCGCGGTCAAGTTTGGGCGGCTCTCCCCCGGTTTCGGCGGACGCCGCTTGCAGACCGGCGATCAAGCCTTGCGCTGCGGCTTCTTCATAGCCAGTCGTCCCATTAATCTGACCAGCACAGTAAAGGCCTGGGATCGCTCGCACCTGCAAATCGGGTGTTAACGCTCGAGGATCGATGTGGTCATACTCGACCGCATAGCCGGGAACTTCCATGGAAACCCGCCAAAGGCCGGGCATAGCGCGCAACATTCCAAGTTGCACATCGACCGGCAGTGATGTGCTGATCCCGTTGGGATAAACGAGATGCGTGTTCAGACCCTCGGGCTCAAGAAACACCTGGTGTCCGTCGCGATCTCCAAAACGGTGAATCTTATCCTCAATAGAAGGGCAATAGCGCGGGCCGGCTGCATCGATTGCCCCGGAGAACAGCGGTGAACGGTGGAGATTATCGCGGATGACCTGGTGAGCCGCGTTGGTTGTGCGGGTGATTGCGCAAAACACCTGCGGGTTCGGCCGGTCACCCGACAAGGGCGACATCGTCCACTCGTCAAGATCTGAAGGTTGTTCGGGCAAAACCGCCCAATCAATCGTCCGCCCGTCAAGCCGTGGCGGTGTTCCTGTTTTAAGGCGCGCCATAGGCAAATCAGCTTCGCGCAGCTGCCTGGCAAGACGAGCCGCTGCGTTCTCACCAATTCGACCCCCTTCAAAGGTCTCTTCTCCACGAAACAGCACGCCGCCCAAAAAAGTACCTGTGCAAAGGATCACACGCGGCGCTCTGAGAACCGAACTGTCTGCCAGTTCGAGCCCAACCACCACGCCACCCCTAAGGCTCAAAGCGGCAGCTTCGCCCTCGATCACAGTGAGATTGTCCTGAGATTGGACGATGTTCTGTACCGCTGCCTTGAACAGGGCGCGGTCTGCCTGGACCCGCGGACCCCAAACCGCGCTACCTTTGGAACGGTTGAGCATACGGTAGTGGATCGCACCAGCGTCCGACGCGCGTCCGATTACGCCATCCAGAGCGTCGACTTCACGAACAAGATGGCCCTTGCCCAATCCACCAATCGCAGGATTGCAGCTCATCGCGCCAATCGCCGCGCGGTCAAAGCTAACCAGTCCCGTGCGAGCGCCCATGCGAGCCGCAGCACAAGCTGCCTCCACACCGGCATGTCCGCCGCCGATCACCAGGACATCGAATTCTCGCATGGGGCGCGAGATAGGGTCTTTACGCCCTGTCGTCAAAGCCGAACCAGCATGCGCGGCACCATCTGTTCCACGTGAAACATTGATCACTTGCGGCCAGCGCTATTTCCCAATGCAGAACCGCCCAAACAACGTATCAAGCATATCTTCCGTCGTGGCCCGGCCAACCAGCCTGTCGAAAGCCACACGGGCACGGCGCAACTCCTCGGCAATCAACAACAGATCGGAGTGGTCGTTCGCTGATCGCAACGCCTGTTCTACCTCTTCGATATGGTGATGCTGACGCGCATTAAGGGCGACCTCTCCCGGTTTGGGCAAAGCACTACGCGCATGCGTGAGCAAAGAACCCTTCAAATCGCCAATTCCCGCCCCGTTTTCAGCCGAAACCGAATGAATGGCGGACGATTTCACGATAAAATCATCCGCATCAGCCTTCGCTGCGATCTCCCAGGCACCCGGCGGGCCCTCGCCTTCGGGACCTAACCACAGCACAATATCGGCGCGGGCCAGCTGGTCCCTTGCCCGATCAATGCCGATCGCTTCGATTGCATCCCCACTTTCACTGCGCAATCCAGCCGTATCAACAAAACAGAATGGCACCCCTTCAATCGCCACGCTCCATTCGATCACATCCCGTGTAGTCCCGGCAATTGGAGAGGTTATCGCTGCCTCGCTCTCTATCAGCGCATTGAAAAGAGTCGATTTTCCTGCATTCGGCGGACCAGCCAGTACCACGCGGAACCCCTCGCCCAATTTTTCAGCTCGCGGGCGGTCAAGCCATTTCGAGATGTCTTGGCGCAATTCTCCGAGAGCGTCGGTAAAACCCAACGGCACCTCCAAAACGTCGTCCTCATCCGAGAAATCAAGCGCTGCCTCGATCAAAGCAGACAGCCGCAACACTTCTTTCCGCCAGGCTTCCACCTTTCTTGAAACTGCGCCGCCTGCCATCGCCATTGCGGCAGCACGCTGAAG
>JBCAXQ010000275.1:0-3849 GCA_038534015.1 Pseudomonadota bacterium
TGAGGTGCGGGATGCCTTGCTCCCAGTCGAGATAGTCTTCGTCATCCCGGCAAAGCTGGGCATCGGCATATTGCAGGGCGCCCGAGAGATGCCCCGCGCCTTGTTTCATCTCCGGCTTCCACCAGCCATGGGGGATCCGGATCAGATCATCCGGCATCGCCTCTTTGATCGCCACCTTTATTGAAATCTTGGCGAGTTCATTCTCGACCTCGACCCATTCGTCTTCTTCCAGCTTGTATTTTTGCGCCGTTCCAGGACTGACAAACATCAGGGGTTCAGGGTGGCGCTTGCGCATCTCTTCAATATGCCGGTGCCCGGTTTGGAAGAACCCGTCTTCGCGCACGCCGGTGAAGAGTTTCAAAGGATAGTCGGGATCAATCGGCGGATCTTCCCGGAAGTAGGGCAGCGGATCGAATCCCAGCTCTTCAAGCGCCGAGGACCAGAGCTCTACTTTGCCGGAGGGGGTTGCAAAACCGGTCTTCAGATATTTGCGGAATTCTGGCGGTCCGAAGTGAACATCCGTGGTCGCAACGAACTCCTCCCAACCCATGCCAAGCTTCTGCAATCTATAATCATAGAAATCTTCCAGCGTGTGCCACGGGACGATGTCAGGTCGATCGAGCGCGCCCGCAAGCGACTTCCAGAACTCAAAGGTTGAGCGGCAGTCTCCTGGCGGCTCCATTGATTTCTCCGACGTTCGGACAGTGGACATCCAGCCAAACGAATCCATCAGCCAGGGACGCTCCAACCAGCTGTCGGCCGGAAGCACATAGTCTGCGAGCTGGGCGGACGGGGTCATGAACTGTTCGTGGGCGACGATCAGGTCCTGGTTCATCATCGCCTTGATGATCAGCTTCATGTTTGCGTAGCTCATCATCGGATTGTTCCCGAGGAAGAAGAACGCTTTGACGGGATACGGACCTTCACCTGCCATCGCCCTGAAGAGCGAGGATGGTGGCGTCATGTGACAGCCCATGACGAGGTTCGCGTATTCTTGCCCCCAGACTTTCTTGGTCGGGCCGCGGAAGCGCTCCTGGCCGCGATAGGTGAAAGCGGGATGTTTGTCAGACCCTAGCTGTTTTACTTTCTGAGCGTCCGGCAAGACTTCGTGCATCTCAATGGCGGACTCGTTGATCACGTCGGGATTGAAGCCCTGCAAGTGTTCACCGCCCGGCACGTCCACATATCCGCAAATCGATCTCAGGATGCATTGCAGGCGGATCGCCGAGGTCGAGTTGCGCTGCATATCGGTGATCGGGGTCCACGGAATAATGGACGGGCCTTCGGTCGCATACATGCGCGCCGCTTTGGCGATCATTTCCGGGTCGCAGCCGGTCAGTTCTGCAACGCGCTCAAGCGGATACTCGTCCACCCGCTTCTTTAGTTCCTCGAACCCGATCGTCCAGTTCTTGACGAAATCCTTGTCGTAGAGCTCTTCGTCGATGATCACTTTCAGCCATCCGAACATCATCGCCGCATCGCTTCCCACTTTCAGCGGTAGCCAGATATCGGCGCGTTCGGCGCTGGAGCTGCGACGGGGGTCCGTCACGATGAGTTTTGCGCCGCGCGCCTGAGCCTGCTTGATCCAGGTGTACATGGGCGTCCAGCTGTGCCGACGCGGATTGTGGCCCATCAGGACAATGCATTTCGTGTTCTGAAAGTCCCCGATTGGAAACCAGCCATAGGTATAGCGGTTCACGGCGGCCGTGTTCCCGGCGCACAAGGCCACGCCGCTGGTCCAGTTCGGCGACCCGATATGGTTCATGATCCGGCGGCCGAGGCCGTGATCGGTTGCCGTGTTCCACTGGCTGGTCGACACCGCCCATGCTTCAGGACCGTGCTCGTCGATAATCGCCTTCAAGCGCGCGCCGATATCGGCGAACGCTTCGTCCCAACTGACCTGCTCCCATTCGCCAGATCCGCGCTCTCCGACCCGCTTCAATGGATGCATGAGACGATTGGGGTTTGCAAAGCCTTTCGGCGCAATGATGCCCTTCATGCAGATATTGTCCCGGAAGATCGGATTATCCGATGAACGAACGCGTACCACACGGCCTTTTTCGACCTCGGTAACGACAGAGCAGGCAATGTCACAGGTCGCGCAGATTGTGCGTTTCGTTGTGACGCCGGGCCGGGTTTTGCGCGGCTCATACTTCGCATCAACAACGTCTTGCGGATCAAATGGCATGGGCGCTGGCATCACTTTTCCTCGCAGTTGCGTCGTGTCGGATAGATGGCATTATACGAGTTATCGCTCGGTTATGGTATTCGGATCAGACAATGGCGGCTCAGCGCAAATTGAACCCTTTGTATTCAATGCGAAAAACGCCGTCCCAGGCGCGATCCAAGGCGACGATTGACGCCATTCTATCCTCTGCTACTCGGCTTTTGCTGTCGATCGGATATGACAAGGCAAGCACCAACAAGATCGCAGACCTTGCAGGCGTGGGCATCGGATCGCTCTACGAGTATTTTCCGGGCAAGGAAGCAATTTTTGCGGAAGTTCGGCGCCGCGAAGATCAACGGCTATTCAACCTGACGATGGAGCGTCCCGACCCTCGCAGCATCAAGGAACTGGTTCGCTCCCACGTGGCCGTATACTTGGAGTTCGTTCGATCGAATCTGGTCTTGCACGCGGCTCTGATCAACGACGTGCCGCAATTTGCGGTCGGCCAGCAGGAGCTTCCGTTTTATCGCGAGTATGTGCCGTGGGCGACGGAATTCCTTCATACACACAAGGCGGAGTTACGTCTGGACGGCAACATCACGCAAGTTGCCAATTTCGTAAGCCACGTCGCCCGCGCCACGATCGACAATTACGTTCTACACGCGCCGGATCAATTGACCGCCCCCCTGATTGAAGACCTGCTCATCGACCTTCTCGAACGCTTTTTGCTTGAGCCGTAGCCTTGGTCCGCGCGGGTTGCACTGCTGGTTCCGTATGTCTCTCTCTCTGCACCCTTCGGAACCGAAACCGGTGATGTATCTTCTCGGCAGCGTAGCAGACCAAAGTTCAGCTTTCGGCGATCGCCTTGGTCCTCTACGCTGGGACTTATTGTCCAAGGCAAGCGGGCTGCAATGAAGCATCACATTATGATCGCGCTCGGTTTGTTGCTTCTAGTGATATTCGCGTATCGCGGCGCGCTGGCGCTCGCCGCCCCGGGCTTGGGAGTGTTGGAAGCCTATATCGCCGGAGGGCTGGTCCTGGGCGGCTGGTTGATCAGGGCAGGTCTCGCCGAACGACGCGGGCACAGGTCTGGCGGCGATTGACCGAGGCCATCGATCGGCCCGGAAGATTTAGACCAAAGTCCACCTGTTAACCTCCCCCTTTTAGGTCGATCCTCAACGCTGCGGATCATCCGCTCAGATAAAAGTCAGGGAGGAAACGAAAATGTCTCAACCAAAGAGCTCAATCGATGGCAAAGGCTATTGGCGGGAGACCATTCGCCTCACAGTCACGCTGCTGGCCATCTGGTTCGCGGTGTCCTACGGGGCCGGCATCCTCTTTCGGGATGTTCTGGACCAGGTCTCGCTTGGCGGCGCGCCGCTTGGCTTCTGGTTCGCGCAGAACGGTTCGATCTACGTCTTTGTTGGCCTGATCTTCTACTACTGCCGCGCCATGGCCCGCCTCGAGCGCAAATACGGCGTGGAGGCTTAAGACAATGGATCAGTCATTCTGGACCTATTTCTTCGTTATCCTGACCTTCGGCATTTATATCGGCATCGCCATCTGGGCGCGCGCCGGATCCACCGACGAATTCTACGTCGCCGGCCATGATGTTCACCCCACCGTCAACGGCATGGCCACCGCCGCAGACTGGATGTCTGCCGCATCCTTCCTCTCCATGG
>JBCAXQ010000276.1:0-3843 GCA_038534015.1 Pseudomonadota bacterium
CAGCGCCTTGATCCGATCACGCTCCTCGCTGGTCGGCCCGGCCCGCTTGCCGGCATCGCGCTCAGCCTGCGTCACCCAGTTGTGAAGCGTCTGCGCGCTGCATCCGATCTTGCCCGAAATCGACACGATCGCTGCCCATTGTGAGCCGTGTTCATGGCGTTGTTGATCGACCATCCTAACGGCACGCTCGCGCACCTCAGGCGAATACCGCCCCTGTCTCGTTCTCTCTGTCATGGCTCCAATCTCTCAAGAAAAGGAGCCTCCGGCAAACCCGGGGAGGTTCAAAGAAACATATTGGACTCTATACCCAGGATGGTCTGGACATACCCGTTTTCATCCACAAGCGCTCCGCCATACAAAGGCCCAAAAATGGTTGCCACCCAAAAACCCGCAACAAACATTAGACCGAATGTGATCGGCAAAAGGACGTCATCCCGCACCCAAACGAGAAAAAGGGCGATCAGGGCGATACCTGCAGCAAAGGCCAAGAACCATGCTCCGTGCAGTTGCGCGTGCTCGCTCCAAAGTGGGTTGAACAAATGCGTCTCATTCAAGTCAGCAATCGCTGGAACGAGGCCGTAAAATACGGTGATTGCGCTCACCCCAACCTTGAGGGCTGTTTTCAAGCCCGGCTTAGTCATTTCGGTTTTCCTTTCGCAAAATTCCGGGTGGTACCCCCTGCTTTCAGAGACCCGCGTCTGCTGTAAGCTTTGCCATAAGACAGGCCTGGAGGTTCAGATCCACCGCCAGCGTTCAATGGTGAAACCTTGAACTCTGAATGGACCTTTTGGCCCGGCAGCTCCTTGAGCGCATGTCGGCCGATCCACTGTCGATCCTTAGGATCTTCGGTTGTCAGTTTCGTCGCGCTTTCCGCAAAACTGGCGATTGGGCTTCCGGTGAATATCGAAAAGTGTTGACTCACAGGGCTTTAAGTCCCGACCAAAGGTTCGTTCCTTCGACATTGAGAACTCAGTCACCTCAAGTGCTAAGCTTGAATTTGGCATGGCCGTCTACTCTGTCATCTGTATGAGCCCAGGTGTCCTCAATGCGCGTCGTGACCTCCGCCATGAACCATTGAGCCCGGCTGCGTTGGCATCACGATCTCAAGCACTTGCATCATCCCAAAGTCCTCATGGTCGAGGATGTGGCAGTGGAGCACAAAGGTGCCGATGTAGCGTTTGTATTGGGTCCGAACGGTCACGACATAGGGCGCGCCGAAAAGGTTCGTTGGAAGAAATAGCGTATCCTTCCATTGGCCTTTGAGGCCTGCATAGACCGACCCTGAGTCGAACTCGCTTACATCCACGCCCGTATCCGGATCGATGATGCTGACGATTTGGATCGGATTGACGTGCTTATGGAATGGATGGCCTTCAGTGAAGGCGGCCAAAGTCCATTCTTCAACATTACCGAGAATGAGGGAGCGGTCGACCCGGCCGAGCGCGTATTCCGATGCGTTGATCAATTTCGGCAATTCACCGGGCGTGAGCTCCAGGTCACCCACGACAAATTCATTCTGGGCGCCGCCGGGCAGCTCTTCCGCATCTTCGATGATGAACGTGTCGAAGCCCAAGGTTTGCGTGCCGTCCAGCTGTGCCATGAGTAGGCTATCATGGGCGACGAAAGACCGTAGGCTGATCGTATCCCCTAAGACGTCTGCTTCGATCTGGGTGCGGACCGGTTCTGGCATATGGGTGGTAGCGGCGACTGACAGGAAGTCTTGAACGTAACCCTTGGCATCGGTGCCCGCATCTGGAACCGCTTCGCCCCCCACTCGGACGAAGCCGAGCAACTGACGCTGTTTTTCCTGCATGCGGATGTTTTCATTTTTAGGCGCATCATTGTCGACCATGCAGTAGATGCCAGGCTCTGGGAAAACGACCAGAACATCATCGCGGTAGCCGGGGTGGAGCATGGTTCTCTGCTGAATATTCACACGGTTTCGCGTGAGCCCGTCCAGGGCAATCGAGAATTGGTCAACCTCTTCGCCAGTACAGCTCTCGCCAACGAAGGCATCGCGCTCGTCACTGTTGCCCGCCGAATACTCCAGCTCTGACGGATCGCCTTCAAACTTGCGAAAGCTGACAGAGATCGATCCGCTAACGCCGGCCTGAATGAACCGCCACCGTTCGATCTCACCAGCCTGCACGCCTTCAAATGTTGGCATCACGCGGCCGTTGAGGGCCGTGTGACGGCCGGATGCCTGCCAGCGCGTCTTAATGTCCGGAATGCCGCTTGGCGTGTCGAAATTCTCATACATTCCGAACTGATTGTAGCCCTCGACCATACCGACATCATCTTCGTGGCAGACCCAGAACCCGTCTTCATCGGTCTTGATATCGATCATTCCGAAGTCGCCGCGTTCGCCACAGGCATAAGCAATTTGAGTCAGCGTCACCACGCGCTCCCCGATGGGTGCGCCATCTTCTGTCCGCAATAGGGTGTCGATATCACCGGTGTGCGTTTCGTCGGGAAGTCTTTCGCCGCGAATGATCAGAGGACCGCCCATACCGCTACTGACCTGAAGCGCCGTAGCACCATGCAAGTGCGGGTGATACCAGAAGGTGCCCGCCGGATGGTCCGCGGGGATGTTGTACTCATGGGTGAAGGTCGCGCCGGGGTCCAAACGCACCAGGACATTGTCGGAGTTGCCGGCTGGGCTCACCCACAGGCCGTGAACATGCATATTCGTGCTATTGAAACAGTGCGGGATGTTCACGTCGCCATGGTCCACGCAGGACGGGTCGTCAGTGGGCAGGTCATTTTGGAGATTGAACAAGAACGTGTCCCCAGGACGCAGATAGATGGCGGGCGGGACAAAAGGAACGTCCGGATCAACACCCTCGCCCTGGTAACTACGCAGGCGAACCTTGTCCATTTGGCCGGTTGCAGGATTATAAATCTCACCATCGGTGTAAGCGATACGCGCGCTCCACTCTACCGTACCTGCAGGGCGACTTTGCAGGGCTTGCCGTGTGTCGAGCTGGTCTTGGGGGGACGCATAGCTGGCATAGGTAATGCCTGCTATTGGCGCCTGATGATCTGCTGGCAGACTTCTGGTTAGCGCGAGTTCGGTGGGTGCCTGAGCGCAGGACGCCAAGGCGACCAGACTTAGGAGCGAACCCAGGCGGATCGGTGATGCAAATCTCAACGTCATTGGCGTATTCTCTCGAGTTAATCTGCGGGCCAGAATTCCAGTTCGTAGATGTTAGATTGGCTTTGACTGACGCGGCTTTCACCGGTCGGGTCATCGAACAAGCCAGCAAGTCGATTGCCCGCCAAGTCTTCAAGAGCCGGGTTAACACGGACGACATACGGGTCGGCGCTCCATGGCGAACGCGGTGTGAAATGCCACTCCGTTTCATCGGCTGACAGTTCTATTGAGCCCGCGACGGCTTGGCCCTCGTATGTCCTCACCCTGAGTCGATAAGCGAGTGAGACATGGTCGTGGGGGCCGTTCAGCGCGATGCTAATTGGGTCGCGCGTATTGGACTGGGGCGCATTCAGCCGCCACCGATCAAGGCTCGGGATCTCGACATCCGCGGGCCCAACCGTGAACTCTTTCGTTGTGCCGGTTTGCAGCGCGCACCCATCGGCGCTCAAGACTGAAGAATTGATCTCAAGCGAGTACCGCTCGCCAGCGACAAGCGCACTGCCCAGCGCATCGCTTGCGTCCAGCCCGGATTTCACACGGCCGGGATCCAGCAACAGCGTCAACCGCGTGCCATCAGCCGACCAAAGATCATATCGGCTTTGAAAGAACACACCGGGCACTGCTTCGCCGCTGGAGCGGGCGCGAAGGGTGATGTGCTCCAAGACAGCTTCGTGCTGCATCGGCGAGCT
>JBCAXQ010000277.1:0-3820 GCA_038534015.1 Pseudomonadota bacterium
AGCCATCAATGATATCTCCAACCAGATACATGGTTTCGCTGTCGGTATGATCGAGGAAGTCGATCAACATTTCCGCATTGCATCCCTTGGTGCCGAGATGGATGTCGCTGATCCAGATCGTGCGATATTTGCGGCGTTCCCCGCTGGACGGTTCGGGAATCTTCGGCTCACTGGGTGGAAAGACAGCGACGTTCCCGTCATCTGCAACAAGCCCGTCACCGAGGTCTTTCGGAAGGTCTGACAGCATGAAATCGGCCATGGATTGTCCTTTGACTGGCGCAGGTCATAGGGGATCCTTGGCAGGGAATTGTTACACGCGATTCTCAGGATGGTGACGGTTTGATTTCAGTGAGTCAGAACAAAGTCACTGCATGGGAGTGAAATCGGGCAGCATTTCAATCCGCTCTATCCATGTTTTGACATTCGAATAATCACCCAATCCGAAACCGCCTTCTTCCGCAACGTGGGTGTACGGGAACAGCGCGATGTCTGCGAGGGTCGCATCCTGCCCACATAGAAACGGACTATTTGCCAGTTCGTTGTCCATGATCTCAAATGCGGCACAGCCAGCCACGCGCTTGGCAAGGATCTGGCCTCGCTGTTCTTCCGAAAGATTGGCTTCTCCGACAAACCGCAGCCAGAATCGCAGCGTCGCGACATTGGGTTCGTGATTGTACTGCTCGAAAAACATCCAGCGCAGCATGCTGGCCTGCGCGAAACGGTCTTGTGGGATGAGGTGGGAACCAGAAGCGAGATACCAGCATGCCGCATTGCTTTCTGGCAAGAACCGGGTGGTCATTTCGCTGTCAATCTGAAGCACCGGAATGCGGCCATTGGCATTCACATTCGCGAGAAATTCTGGCGTCCGGGTCTCACCCTGCATGATATCATACTGGCGGGTTTCCAGCGGAAGTCCGAGCAAAGCTGCTGTCAGCTTGATCTTGTAGCAATTGCCGCTGCGCGGGTCTTCATGAAGCGTGTAAGTCTCAGCCACCTGATACCTCGAGGACAATTTTGCCAATATGCTCACCCGCCTCCATGCGCGCATGCGCACCGGCCGCCTCGGCCAGCGGGAATGTCTGGTCCATGATTGGCGCCAACTCTCCGCCCGTGAACAGCGGCCAGGCAGTCTGCGCAATTTCGTCTGCCAATGCAGCCTTGAACGCATCCGTACGCGGGCGCAAAGTCGAACCGGTCAAAGTGAGCCGCCGCATCATGACCATTGGCATAAACAATTCGGCCTTAGCCCCCCCAAGCACCGCAATCGTCACATGGCGTCCGTCCTCAGCGAGGCACTGCAAATTGCGCGGGACATAGTCACCCGAGACCATATCAAGCACGATATCGACGCCCTTGCCGCCTGTGTGCTCCTTCACGCTCTCGACAAAATCCTCCTCACGATAGTTGATCGCCAGATCAGCGCCGATTTCGCGCGCGGCTGCACACTTGGCATCATCGCCGCAGGTCACAATCACTTCAATCTCGAACGCTTTCGCCAGCATGGTTGCCATCGTACCGATACCACTCGTGCCGCCATGGATCAGCAATCTCTCACCATCGCGCGCCATGCCGCGCTCAAAGACGTTGTGCCAAACAGTAAAGAGCGTTTCGGGCAATGCTGCCGCCTGTTTCAGGTCCATTCCATTCGGGACTGGCAGGCAGTGCTGCCAGGGCGCAGTGCAATATTCGGCATAGCCACCTCCAGGCGTGAGCGCAGCGACTGTTTGCCCCGCCATCTCGGCGGGGACATTGCTGCCAATGGCGATGACCTCTCCCGCGACTTCCAGACCCAGAACCGGCGATGCGCCCGGCGGCGGCGGATAGTGCCCCGCGCGCTGGATGCAATCCGGGCGGTTTACCCCGGCAAAGGCCACTTCGATAAGGACATCGTCCGGCTTCAGTTCGGGCAAAGCGATCCGATCCGGTCTGAGGACGTCAGGCCCACCCGGCGCATCCATGCCGATTGCGTTCATTTCGTCCGGCAACACTTCGCCAGTCATGCCCCGTCTGCCCCTTGCTGTCGCCTGCCCACATCAGGCCAAAGTTATTTTGCGGGTTACCGCCCAGCGCGATTGACAGCAAGCCGCTCCTCTTGCGATGCTGCACATTAATGGACGAGGCGGACCTACCACGCCCCAAAGGCGATATGGCCAGCAAGCTTGCTGGTGAAGACCTTTCGCCCTACTCACAAGACGAGCTGGATGAGCGGATTGCGTTGCTGAAAGCAGAGATTGAGCGCGTGTCTGCACACAAAACAAGGACAGCTGCCCACATGCAGGCTGCCGATGCGCTGTTCCGAAAGTCGGATTCATGAACAGGCGCCCGATTTCCGATCCAGACTCGCAATCGAAACGGTTCGTCCCATATTCTGGTAAACAGCTATTCACCTATTCGCTTAGCGAAGCCCTCCAAGACCCCCGCTAGAGATCAGATCCATGCCCAGTTTTGCCCAAAATCTCGAACGCACACTTCACAACGCTCTCGGCAATGCGTCCGAGCGGCGTCACGAATATGCGACGCTTGAGCACCTCCTGCTCGCGCTAATCGATGATGAAGATGCGGCCCAGGTGATGGCCGCCTGCGGTGTCGACCTCGCCGAACTTGGCGAAGTCGTTAAGCAATATCTTGATCAGGAATATCAATCGCTCAAGACCGAAGAAGACGCTGACCCCCAGCCAACCGCCGGTTTCCAGCGGGTGATCCAGCGCGCAATCTTGCATGTCCAGTCATCGGGCAAGGACACTGTGACAGGCGCGAATGTGCTGGTGGCGCTGTTTTCGGAAAGAGATTCCTACGCGGTCTATTTCCTCCAACAGCAAGACATGAGCCGCCTCGATGCGGTGAGTTACATCAGCCACGGCATTGGCAAGGGCGGCCGACAGCTCGAATCTAAGCCGCCGCAAGGCGCGGAAGATGCGGCTGCGGGCGAGCCTGGCGAACAGACCAAGGACGGCGGCGCGAAAAAAGAAACCGCGCTCGACCAGTTTACGGTCAATCTCAATGCCAAGGCCGAAGCCGGCAAAGTCGATCCCTTGATCGGTCGCGGACCAGAAGTGGACCGTACGATCCAGATTCTGTGCCGCCGCAGCAAAAACAACCCGCTCTATGTCGGCGATCCCGGCGTAGGGAAAACCGCTATTGCAGAAGGTCTTGCACGCAAGATCGTGGAAGGCGACGTTCCTGAAGTGCTCAACGACGCAGTGATTTACTCACTCGACATGGGCGCCCTGCTTGCTGGCACACGCTATCGAGGCGATTTCGAAGAGCGCCTGAAGCAGGTGGTCTCCGAACTTGAGGGGATGCCAGACGCTATTCTCTTCATCGACGAGATCCACACGGTGATCGGTGCTGGCGCGACCAGCGGGGGAGCGATGGACGCTTCGAACCTGCTCAAGCCCGCGCTGTCAGGCGGGACAATCCGCTGCGTGGGTTCGACCACCTACAAGGAATTCCGCAATCACTTCGAAAAGGACCGCGCATTGCTGCGCCGGTTCCAGAAGATCGATGTGAATGAGCCGACTGTCGAAGACACAATCAAGATCCTGAAAGGTCTGAGAAGTGCGTTCGAAGAGCATCACAGTGTCAAATACACGCCCGATGCGCTCAAAACCGCGGTCGAGCTGTCGGCGCGCTACATCAATGATCGCAAGCTGCCGGATAAGGCTATCGACGTCATTGATGAAGTCGGCGCGATGCAAATGCTGGTTCCGCCCAGCCGTCGGAAGAAGAAGATTACCGCGAAAGAGATCGAGCAGGTCATCGCGACCATGGCGCGCATACCGCCAAAATCGGTCAGCAAGGACGACAAGAAAGCGCTCGA
>JBCAXQ010000278.1:0-3818 GCA_038534015.1 Pseudomonadota bacterium
ATCAACGTCCTCGCCCTCGAGCGCGGTCTTGGCTTCGCCCAAAGCAGCTTCAACAGCCGACTTGGTATCAGCATCAATCTTGTCACCGTGCTCTTCGAGCTGTTTCTCGGTCGCATGAACAAGGCTGTCGGCCTGGTTGCGAGCCTCGGCACTCTCGCGGCGCTTCTTGTCTTCCTCGGCAAACTTCTCTGCATCCTGAACCATCTGGTCGATGTCATTGTCTGACAAGCCACCCGATGCCTGGATGCGGATCTGCTGCTCCTTGCCAGTGCCCTTATCCTTGGCAGACACGTTCACAATGCCGTTCGCATCAATATCAAAGGTCACTTCAACCTGCGGAACACCGCGCGGCGCTGGCGGAATACCGACCAAATCAAACTGGCCCAACATCTTGTTGTCGGCGGCCATTTCACGCTCACCCTGGAAAACCTTGATCGTCACCGCATTCTGGTTGTCTTCGGCCGTCGAATAAGTCTGGGTCTTCTTCGTCGGGATCGTTGTGTTGCGATCGATCATTCGGGTGAAGACACCACCCAACGTCTCGATACCCAGTGAAAGCGGCGTCACGTCGAGCAGCAGCACGTCCTTGACATCACCCTGAAGCACGCCGGCCTGGATGGCGGCACCCATGGCAACCACTTCATCAGGGTTCACGCCGGTATGGGGCTTTGCTTCGAAGAACTTTTCGACGACTTCGCGAACCTTGGGCATGCGGGTCATGCCGCCGACCAGGATCACTTCATCGATATCGTCCTTTGAAACGCCTGCATCAGCCAGCGCCTTCTTGCACGGATCGAGTGTGCGATTGATCAGATTGCCAACGAGCTTCTCCAGATCAGCCCGCGTAATCGTCTCCACCAGGTGAAGCGGCGTCGATGCACCACCCTCCATGCGCGCGGTGATAAACGGCAGGTTGACTTCGGTAGAGGCCGAGCTCGAAAGCTCAATCTTTGCCTTTTCCGCAGCTTCCTTGAGACGCTGAAGCGCGAGTTTGTCCGCCTTCAGGTCCATGTTTTCCTTCTTCTGGAACGCTTCGGCGAGGTGCTCAACAATCGCATTGTCAAAATCTTCACCGCCCAAGAAGGTGTCGCCATTGGTCGACTTCACTTCGAACACGCCGTCACCAATCTCAAGGATCGAGACGTCAAATGTACCGCCACCAAGGTCATAGACGGCAATGGTCTTCCCATCATCCTTGTCCATGCCATAGGCCAAAGCTGCAGCGGTCGGCTCATTGATTATCCGCAGCACCTCAAGACCGGCGATCTGGCCGGCATCTTTGGTCGCCTGACGTTGCGCATCGTTGAAGTAGGCCGGAACAGTGATAACTGCTTGCGTGACCGTCTCGCCAAGATAGCTCTCGGCAGTCTCTTTCATCTTCTGCAGAATGAACGCGGAAATCTGCGAAGGCGAGTATTCTTCGCCGCCTGCTTCAACCCAGGCATCACCGTTCTTGCCCTTGACGATGTCATAGGGGACGATCTCGCTGTCCTTTTTGGTCATCGGGTCATCGAACCGGCGACCGATAAGGCGCTTGATAGCAAACAGCGTGTTGTCGGGGTTGGTGACCGCCTGGCGTTTTGCCGGCTGGCCGATCAGTCGTTCGCTGTCTTTTGTGAAAGCTACGATCGAAGGCGTAGTACGGGCGCCTTCCGAGTTTTCGATAACCTTGGGCTTGGCCCCATCCATCACGGCTACGCACGAGTTCGTGGTGCCCAGGTCAATACCGATTACTTTACCCATTATTTCCCCATCCATTGCAGGTCGTTGGACGCCACACACTGCGTTTCCCCGACGATCCAATCTAATGGGCGAAACGGCTCGGTGGCTCGAATATAGCCGCGATATAGGTGCGGTTTTGCTTGGCACAAGGGATCGCGATCCCTAGTTTTTGACCCCAAATTTCAAAGCGTTCAAAATAGGAACAAAAACGTGAACTCATTCAAGGGACCGAGGCTTGTCCTCATTTCTCTGGCGGCATTGGCATTGGCGTCCTGCGATCAGACAGAAAACTCGAGCCCAGTTCCAGAGGCAGTTGGCGACATCAGCGTCTCAAACCCTCGCCTGATCCTCGCACCAGTCGCTGGACGACCGGCGGCTGGATATTTCGAGATCTCTAACCACGGAGATTCAAGCGCGATAATCACTGGCGTTTCAATTGAGGGGGCCGAGAATGCGATGTTGCACGGCTATGATGAAGCGGACGGTATGATCCAGATGGCGCATCGCAGCGAAATTGAGATTCCCGCTGGCTCTTCGGTAGCGTTGGAGCCGGGCGGCCTGCATATCATGGCAATGGTTCCCTCCCCCGAACTGGCGCCTGGAGAAACCACCAGCATTACGCTCACTTTCGCGACTGGCGACCCTATCACTCTGCAGGCGAAAATCCGCGCGCCAGGAGATGAACGCTGACTGATAACAAAGCGCTACCAGCGTGCCCCATCGGCGGAGAACGAACGCTCACACCAGGAGAGGTGGAGATCGTGCGTTCTGTCTTCGGCGACGCCATTGATTATGAGAGCATTCGCCTCAAGCGAAAAAAATTCTTCCCGTTTCAGCCACGCAAAGTCACGATGGCACCGCGCGGTTCAATCCACTTCCACCCTCACGGCGAAGCCTATTGTGATGACTTCGCTAAGGAGGATCTTATCCGGCAGGGACTGCTGATCCACGAGATGACTCATATATGGCAAACTCAGACCTTGGGTGACTGGTACCTGATGCTGCATCGCCATCCGTTCTGCCGATACGGCTACAATTTGAGTCCGGGCAAGCCATTCCGGGCGTACGGGATCGAGCAACAGGCAGAAATCGTGAAGCACGCGTTCTGGACACGCAAAGGCGCCAAAGTGGCCGGCGTCGCCGACAAGGCAGCATTCGATGTGCTGGTGAACTTTGTCGGGGCGACTATATGACGACCACAACAAAATTCGTTGTCCGACCGTTCAAGCCATCAGATGCGGAGGCATTTGCACGACTCAACCTGCGCTGGATCAACGAAATGTTCGATGTTGAGCCTGCGGACGAACAGCAAATCCATCATCCCTTGGAAACGATTATCTCTGTGGGTGGTCATATTGCAATTGCCGAACATCGCGGCAAAGCCATTGGAACAGGCGCCATATTGCCTGCTCAACACAGTCCTGACGATGGCCGCAAATGGATGGAGATCGTAAAGATGGCGACTGATCCGGCAGCTCAGGGAATGGGAGTTGGAACCGCGGTGATTGCCAACCTTGTGGCATTCGCTCGCGACAAGGCAGCAGACGGCATCTGGCTTGAAACGAATGATCGCCTCAACGCCGCAACACACTTATACTCCAAAGCCGGATTCGAAGCTCTTTCGAGCGACGTGATCTGGGATACCCCATACCAGCGGTGCAATCTGCAGATGACGCTGGAGCTATAGCCAAGAGACCCTCTTCCCAACTTTCTTCGAAAAGCGTCGTAGCGCGCCGTAGCGGCATGCTCAAAATCGCTATTGAACCAACCGACTAACCCGATATCGCATGCCTCGAAGAGATATTGACGGGAGCAAACCATGATCACCGTAGACCAGCAAGATGGCGCGCACATCATCACGATGGATGATGGCAAAGTGAATGCGCTCAACAAGGAAAAGCTTGATGCTCTGGTTGCCGCACTTGCCGCATGTGCAGGCGATTTAGCTCCTGTTGCGATCCGTGGGCGCAAAGGCATCTTCTCGGCCGGTTTTGACCTCAAAGGATTCGCCGCTGGTCCAGAGATAGCAGCCGCTCAACTTCAGGCTGGTAAGGATGCGATCCTTGCCATCCTTCGGCACCCCGCCCCCGTCGTGA
>JBCAXQ010000279.1:0-3817 GCA_038534015.1 Pseudomonadota bacterium
TCGGGCGTGTCACTGCAGGAACAGGACCCCTACAACAATGTCATCCGCACCACGGTCGAGGCGATGGCCGCGACGCTCGGCGGTACGCAGAGCCTGCACACCAACGCGCTGGACGAGGCTATCGCGCTGCCAACCGATTTCTCGGCCCGGATCGCGCGCAACACCCAGCTGGTTTTGCAGGAAGAAAGCGGCATCACCAATGTCGTCGATCCGCTGGGCGGTTCGCACTACATCGAAGCGCTGACCGCGACCCTGGTCGAAGAAGCCGAGACGCTGATGGCCGAGGTTGACGCAGCAGGCGGGATGACCGCCTATGTCAATACCGGCGCTCCCAAGGCGGCGATCGAGCGCGCAGCGGCGGAGAAGCAGACCGGGATCGACAAGGGCGAAACCGTGATTGTCGGCGTCAACAAGTACAGACAAGCCGAAGAGCAGCAGATCGAAACGCTCGAGGTTGACAACCAGAAGGTCCGCACAGGACAGATCGCGCGCCTTGCAGAGGTTCGCGCCGGGCGTGACGAGGCGGCGTGTCAGGCGGCGCTCGAAGCGCTCGAAGAGGCTGCGCGGACCGATCCAAACACGCACAACGCCGCGCTTGTTTCTGGCCGCGATGAGAACGGCATCCCGCTTCCCCCTTCGAAGATCGCCGAGCTTGAAGCGCAGGCTGATGTGAACCTGCTGGGCAGGGCGGTCGAGGCTGCGCGCCACGATGCGACTTTGGGTGAGATTTCCGCTGCGATGGAGGCAGCATTCGGTCGGCACGATGCAACACCCAAGCCGGTGAGCGGCGTGTACAAGACAGCTTACGAGTTTGACCGGCGCTGGGCGCAGGTGACCGATGGTGTGGCTGCGGTTGAGCAACGGCTTGGTCGCAAACCGCGGATCATGGTCGCCAAGATGGGCCAGGACGGGCATGATCGCGGCGCGAATGTGATTGCAAGTGCCTTTGCCGATATGGGATTTGATGTGGTCTCTGGCCCGCTGTTCCAGACCCCGAGCGAGGCACGCGACATGGCCTTGGCCAGGGATGTCGACGTTATCGGCGCCAGCTCGCTTGCGGCGGGGCACAAGACTTTGATCCCGGAATTGATCGATCTGCTGCGCGAGGCAGGACGGCCCGATATCAAGGTGACTGCGGGCGGCGTTATCCCGCCGCAGGATTATGATTTCCTGCGCGAAGCGGGCGTGCAGGGCATTTACGGCCCGGGTTCAAACGTCGTCGAATGCGCAGCCGATATCCTGACGCTGTTGGGCCACAATATGCCGCCTGCGGGCGAGGATTTGGACGAGGCGGCAGAGTGATCGCCTATCTTGTCAGAGCCCTGATTTTCTTCGCATTTGTCGCGCTTGGTTTGTGGGGCTTTTTCACATTGCCAATGGCATGGGGAGTTACGTCGATAGTGGTAGCATTCCTTGTCGGCGGGACGCTTTCGATGATTTCCTTCAAGCGGCTCGCGACCGAGAAGCAGATCAAGGACGATCTCGAAGCGCGCCTGTTCAACGATTGAACCATGACCCTCGGGTTTTCCGTCAACGAGCTCTTGCCCAAGGCACGCGGAGGCGGGCAGCTCAAGATGGGTCTAGCCAAGCCTTCCGAAGACGAATGGCTGCAGCCGGACCCTGATCTCGGTGCAAGACGCGATGGCTTCAAAGCCTATCCGCAAGGCATCCAGATCACCCCAGAAGCAGAGCCCCCCGGACAAGAACTCGCTACCATGCTCGGCATCAACGGCGGATTGGCGGAAGCCGCAGCGCATCACCATGAAGACATGTGCCTGCTCACGCGATCACCGGGGGAAGACGTATACCGACTGGTAGGCGCGGCGGTTGCGTGGCCAAGCGATTGGAAGCCGGCAAAGAAGCTTGGCTTGCCGCTGCGCGCGCTCCACGCCCCGATCCAGGGCTATGAGGAGCAACTCGCGACCGGCGTTGACCGGTTCATGGACACCCTAAAGCCCGGACCGATCTATGGCCGCTGCAACTGGTTTATCGCGCCGACGGGAGCGATGCGCTGGATGCAAGGCGAAAGTGCTGCGGGCGATTTTGCGCGTGTTACACCAGAAAACGCCAGTGAAACCCTCTTCGTTCGCTCGGAACGCCAGACCCTGCGCCGCCTGCCGGAGACGGGGGCGATCCTGTTCACCATCGGGATTTACGTTAAGCCGCTCGGCAAACTGACCAGCGCCAATCAAGCCATGCTATCAGCGGCTATGGAAACTCTGCTGACAGGGGAGGGTGACCGGCGGGGCGCGCCATATTATGCCCCGCAGCTCAAGGCCTATTGTGAGAGGATTGCAGAATGACCGATTTCCGTCCCGAGACCCTCAGCGTTCACGCAGGCTGCGAGCCGGATCCGGCCACGAACGCGCGGATCACGCCGATCTACCAGACATCGTCCTATGTCTTCGACAGCGCGGAGCATGCTGCGAACCTGTTCAGCCTCGCCGAGTTCGGGAACATCTATTCGCGCATCATGAACCCCACCAATGATGCGCTGGAAAAGAAGATCGCAGCCTTGGAAGGCGGCGTTGGCGCACTGGGGGTTGCTTCCGGCCACGCCGCGCAATTGCTTGCCTTCCACACGCTGATGGAGCCGGGCTGCAATATCGTCGCGGCGAAGAAGCTCTATGGCGGCTCGCTCAATCAGCTGGGTGAAGCCTTCCAGAAATTCGGTTGGGAAACGCGCTTTGTCGATTCAGACGATCCTGAGAACTTCCGCACGGCTATCGACGAAAAGACCCGCGTGGTGTTCATCGAAAGCCTCGCCAATCCCGGCGGTGTAGTGACCGACATCGCGGCGATTGCAGAGATCGCGCATGAAGGCGGCGTGCCGCTGATGGTCGACAACACGATGGCGACGCCGGCTCTGTGCCGTCCCTTTGACCACGGCGCGGATATCGTGGTCCACTCCACCACCAAGTTCCTCAATGGCCACGGCAATGCCATCGGCGGTGTGATCGTCGACAGCGGTAAGTTTGACTGGAAAGCGCAAGGCGATAAATTCCCGTCGCTGACCAAGCCCAACGGCTCGTATCACGGGGCGGTGCTTGTGGATGCGCTTGAGCCGGTTGGACCGATTGCCTTTATAATCGGGTGCCGTGTGCTCGGCCTGCGCGACCTCGGACCGGCCATGGCGCCGATGAACGCCTTCCTCGCGCTGACCGGTATGGAGACTTTGCACCTGCGGATGGAGCGGCATTGCGCCAATGCGCTCGAACTCGCGACGTGGTTGAAGGGACACGACAGGGTTGAGTGGGTTTCATACGCAGGCCTTTCCGATGATCCCTATCACGCACATGCTCAGAAATACCTCGGCGGACGGGGCGGGGCCGTGTTCACCTTTGGCGTAAAAGGCGGACGCGAGGCGGGCGTGAAACTTGTCTCGAACGTCAAACTGTTCAGTCACCTTGCGAATATCGGCGACACGCGTTCGCTTATCATCCATCCAGCCTCGACCACGCACAGCCAACTGGATGAAGAGGGATTGGCGGCGGCTGGCGCCGGGCCGGACGTGGTGCGGGTTTCGGTCGGGATCGAGCATATCGATGACATCAAGGCCGATCTCGAGCAGGCGCTCGCAGCTCTCTGACCCGTCCCAGGACCGGGCGAATCCGATAGGTTGCCTGCCACGTGACGAAGATGCATAGACGCAGCATGAGAAACGCTCTCCTGCTTGCTGTGACACTGCTCGGTGTCGCCATGCCAGCGTCAGCGACGGCATGCAGTTTCAGCTGGGTCAAGGGCTGGTCGCCAGAGGAAATCAAGCAACGTGGGGACGTGCGCCGTGTGGTAGGGACGTACCGCCTCATTGAATTCG
>JBCAXQ010000280.1:0-1809 GCA_038534015.1 Pseudomonadota bacterium
CGGATTTCCCCCAGCAATGCCTGGTGGGAGGCATGGGACAATGCGCGCCGCGCCGAACGCGCGGGCATGGCGGATGCCGCTGTCTTGCGCGGACTGCAGTTCGATTCCCAGGTTCTCGACGCGGCAGCCGCGATGAGCGGGAACGGTATTGCCATCCTCTCCAGCAATCTGTTCTCTGCCGAGACAGCGGACGGCAGGCTCCAGAGAATTGGCAATGCGATGGTTTGGCCTGGGGGAAAATACCGGCTCGTCTATCCTGAGGTCCGTCGCCACTCGGCCAAGGTGCGGGCGTTCAAAGCCTGGCTGATGGAAGAGGTAAAGGCATTGCTTAGCGATGAGCCTGACGGTCTGGAGGGTATTGAATTGGGTTCACCTCTCTAGGCGTCTGCGTCCCGCTTCATCTCTCTCGCCACCTCTCTGTGGCCGATATCGCGGCGACAGAACCCCGTGGGGAAACTGATTGCATCAACAGCGTCGTACGCAGTTGCTTGCGCCTCGGTAACGCTCATTCCCGTTGCGGTGACATTGAGCACGCGCCCACCATTTGCGACAAGAACACCGTCTTGCATCGCCGTCCCTGCGTGAAAGACTTTGGCCGCTGCACCACCGCGCACCACTTCGGCTTCGGCGAGATCTATCGCGCCGCCTTTCTCGGGAGTGCCCGGATATCCCTTGGCTGCCATGACTACGGTTATGGCGGCTGACGGTGAGAAGCTCGCTTCGACTCCCGCCAATTCACTCTTTGCGCAGGCCAGCATGATCTCAACCAGATCGCTTTTCAGCCTCGTCATCAGCACCTGGCATTCCGGATCGCCAAAGCGGCAATTGTATTCGATCAGCTTGGGGCCCTCCGCTGTCAGCATCAGCCCGGCATAGAGCACGCCCGAATAGGGCATGCCCTCAACGCGCATGGTATCGACCGTCGGCTTGATGATCTCTTCGATCACCCGCGCCTGCAACTCTTCGGTCAGCACCGGCGCAGGCGAATAGGCGCCCATTCCGCCTGTGTTGGGGCCGGTATCGCCTTCGCCAACACGCTTGTGATCCTGCGCGGTGCCAAACGGGAGGATGGCTGCGCCATCCGTGAGCGCGAAGAAGCTCGCCTCTTCGCCGGTCAGGAACTCCTCGATGACCACTTCGGCGCCCGCTTCCCCAAAACGCCCGCCGAACATGTCTTCGAGAGCGGCCTCGGCCGCCTCCAGATTCTCCGCAATAACCACGCCTTTGCCTGCGGCCAGTCCGTCTGCCTTCAGAACATAAGGTGCCGAGAACGTCTCGAGCGCTTCCCGCGCCTCTTCAAGCGAGCTTGTGCGAACATAGCCGGCGGTGGGAATGCCAGCACGAGCGCATAAATCCTTGGTGAAGCCCTTGCTGCCTTCGAGCTGAGCTGCGGCCTTTGAGGGTCCGAATACGGCGATCGCTTCGGCGCGCAAGCGATCCGCTAGGCCATCGACCAACGGCCCTTCCGGCCCGATCACCACAAGTGCGATGTCATTCACTTTGCAAAACAGCACGACGGCTTCGTGATTGCTGGTGTCGATCGTGGCCAATTGCGCGTCTTCCGCTATCCCGGGATTTCCGGGGGCAGCGTAAAGCTTGGAACATTGCGGGGATTGCGCGAGCTTCCATGCCAGCGCATGTTCTCGCCCACCCGAACCCAAAAGCAGGATATTCATGGCCCCTCCGCCACCAGATACAGACAACACGTCAGATTCGTCTGGGCTGGTAGCGCGCTCCGCCGATGGCGACAACGCGCAGCCGCTGTCGATCACCGAGATTTCGCAGGCGCTGAAGCGGACGGTTGAGGAC
>JBCAXQ010000280.1:1818-3806 GCA_038534015.1 Pseudomonadota bacterium
CGCTCCGCCGATGGCGACAACGCGCAGCCGCTGTCGATCACCGAGATTTCGCAGGCGCTGAAGCGGACGGTTGAGGACCGGTTCGGGTATGTGCGGGTGCGCGGCGAGATGTCGGGCGTGAAGCGGGCCGCGTCGGGGCATCTTTATTGCGCGCTCAAGGATGAGAAATCGATCCTGGATGGCGTGATGTGGCGTGGCAATGCCGGAAGACTTGCGTTTAGCCCGGAAGACGGGCTTGATGTGATTGCGAGCGGCAAGCTGACGACATATCCGGGGCGATCGAAGTATCAGATCGTGATCGATCAGCTTGAGCTGGCAGGTGAGGGCGCCCTGCTGGCCCTGCTGGAGAAGACTCGCGCTCGGCTGGAGGCTGAGGGGCTGTTCGCCCGCGAACGAAAAAGGGCGCTGCCGTATCTTCCCAGAACCATTGGTGTTGTCACGTCACCAACCGGATCGGTTATTCGCGATATTCTGCATCGATTGGCGGATCGTTTCCCCAGCCATGTTTTGGTGTGGCCTGTTCTGGTTCAAGGGCAAGGCGCCGCGGATCAGATTGCGCGCGCAATCCGGGGGTTCTCGGCTTTTGAGGAGAGGGGCGATACGCCGCGGCCCGATGTGGTCATCGTTGCGCGCGGTGGCGGATCGATCGAGGACCTGTGGAGCTTCAATGAGGAGGCGGTGGTTCGCGCCATCGCAGAGTGTACCATTCCGGTTATTTCGGCTGTGGGGCACGAGACGGATACGACGCTCGCGGACTATGCGGCAGATCGCCGTGCTCCCACGCCCACTGCGGCGGCGGAAATGGTGGTGCCGGTGCGTGCCGACCTCGCCGCGACCATCGCTGATTTCTCTGGTCGCCAAGCGCGGGCGGTGCATCGCCCGATTGAGCTGGGTCGCGAGCGGCTCGAAGCCCGGGTCCGCCGCCTTCCCAAGCCTGAGCAAATTCTGCAAGCGCATGCCCAAAGACTGGATGAGCTGGGCGAACGGCTCAGGCGTGGGCTTGTCGATCAGGCAGGGCAGGGCCGCGAAAGGCTCGCCGGAATCTCTTCACGGTTATCGCCTATCGCGCTCAGACGCACTCTCGGTGATGCCCAGCGCAGGCTCGCCAGCGTCCGAATTGTCCCCGCGCTGATCGAACAGCCACTTGCGCGTCGGCGCGAACAGCTTGACGGACTTGCGCGCCTTGCCAGCCAGTTTCATCCGGAAAAGCCGCTCGAACGCGGATATGCGATTGTTCGCGATGCCGCCGGGGCGGCGTTGACCGGCAAGGGACAGGCGGAAAAGGAATCCGCGCTTAAGCTGCAATTCAAGGACGGTTTGCTAGATGTCACGCCAGGATTGAGCGCGGCGCCGAGCCGGCCCACCCGCAAACCGCGGGGCGCAAAGGCCGCCGGAACCCCTGCTGCTCAAGATGATTTGTTTGACTGAACCCTAGGTGATAGGCTTACCCCATGTTGATGTCGTCAGGCGATAACGCCGCCAAGCTCTATTATGGCCCCGCCAGCTTTCGCGTGTTGAAGCCGGGCCAGCATGTCTATTGCGCGACCAGCGGCGAGACTATCCCACTGGAAGAGCTCCGGTATTGGAGCGCCGAGCACCAGGAGGCCTATGCCTCGGCCGAAATCGCGACCCAGCGTCTGACCGGCGACGTATGACGCACCGCATTCTAGCAGGCGGATTGACTGGTCTGGTCGGCATCGTTGCGCTTTCCAGCTGTACCGATAGCGAAGCGGCTTCTCCTGCGCCCGTGGCAGCAGATGCAGAGTCTGCGACCATGGCGGAGCCAAGCTCTTCGCCCAATCCAGCGCTCCAACCGGTGCCTGTTGGCGATGTCATGACCTATGAAGGGGAATTGATCCAGGGCGGGTATATCCGCGGTAAAGTCGCCGCCTCCACGCAATCTCTGACCCTCAACGGGGAGCAAGTGGAGTTAAGCCCGGCCCGAGAATTCTTCGTCGCGTTCGATCGTGATGCGGACCGCAATGTTG
>JBCAXQ010000281.1:0-3779 GCA_038534015.1 Pseudomonadota bacterium
TGATCATCAAGGCGCGGAAACCGGGAAAAACCGGTCAATATTTCTTCGGCGTAGATGTCGTGCTGGGATCAGCAGTGGGTGGACGATTGAGAGGCGTACCCAGTGGATGGCTCATTTGCGCAACCAATCGTTTCCGCTTGAACCGGGAATATGTACTGTAGCAGCATGCGGCTCAGACATATTGAAGTATTCTATCACATCTATCGCGAGGGCTCGATCAGCGCCGCAGCGCGCAACCTGTTCGTTTCGCAGCCTTCAGTTAGCAAGGTCTTGCGGCATGCAGAGGATCAGCTTGGCTTTGCCCTTTTTGATCGGCGAAAGGGGCGGTTGTACCCGACTGACGCAGCAAAGGAGCTGTTTCGGGAAGTTAGCGACATTTACGAACGGGTCTCTGCGCTCGATCGGACCGCAAGCAATCTCCGAAATCGCAAAGGGGGACACATCTGCATCGGGGTACTGCCTTCGCTTGGCTTTGCTATCGCTCCGCCATTGGTGGCGGCAATGCGCTCTGCCAATGCGGACTTGAGCTTCGACCTTGCAACCCTTCACAGCGACGAAGTGACAGCCGGCTTGATCGAGAAGCGGTTTGATCTGTGCATCGGTTTCGATGATGAATTCGACACGCGCATTCGCTGCCGCACGATCAACTCGGTGGACCTCGCGCTGCTGGCTCGCCGCGGGGAGTTCCCTGCAGGCAAGACAAGCGTTTCAGCGCAAGACTTGGACGGAAGAGAAATGATCGGCCTGCGCGACAGCGGCCCGGTCGCCGATCGGATCGACACGTTTCTGGATCAGGGTGGCGTCGAGCCAGTGATCGCAATCTCGGCGCAGACATATTATGTCGCCGCAGAATTAGTGAAACTCGGCTCAGGCTGCGCGATCGTTGACGGGTTTACCGCGCGGCGCTTTGCGGACGATGACGTGCGATCCTATCCACTCGACGGGTCACCCACATTGCCGATTGTCGCGATGACACTCGCTGAAGAGGAAGACGGGCCTTTAATCACAGCCAGTATGGAAATGCTCACCGACTTGTTCGGGTAAGCACCGGTCTGATCGGATCGAACCTTCGTCTACGCACTGTTGCTATAACGCAAGGCTATGACGCAAACGGCACATAGTTTGGGAATGCTGTTGCGCAAAAGGTCAGTTTGACCTCTAATTGTATCAGTTGAGGGAGGGCAGACCGCTAGGGGTGGCGGTTTGCCGGTCAAAAACGAGGGGCAATGTAATGAAAATTGGATCGCGCGTAGTCACTTTCGCGGGGGCATCACTCGTCGCACTCGCCAGCGCCAATGCAAGCGCTCAGGACAATGCGGCGCAAGCGCCAGCACCAGACAGTCAGGCAACCGCCGAAGACACGCCCGTAATTGTCGTCACCGGTACGCAGATTCGCGGCGCGCAGGTCGATGACGTCTTGCCGGTCACCGTGGTCGACGAAGACCTGATCGATTCCATTGACCCGTCATCTGGCGACGAGATTTTCCGCGCTATCCCGCAGGCAGGCTCGGTTGAGTTCAACGAGCAAAGCACAGCGGGCGGCGTCAACGGCGCGCGCGGCGACATTGCTTCGATCAACCTGCGCGGGCTTGGCACAGGCAATACACTGTTGCTGATCAACGGCCGCCGCATGTTGCTTAACCCGGGCTTCCAGACCGAGCTGTTCGTTCCGGTGGTCTCTCCCGATACCAACACAATCGCACCGGGATCCGTGCGCAGAGTTGAAGTGCTGCGCGACGGCGCATCGGCCGTGTACGGTGCGGATGCCGTCGCGGGCGTGGTCAACACCATCCTGCGAAGCAATCGTGAAGGTGGATATCTGCAGGCAAATTACCGTGCATCTGATGGCACCGGCCTGTTCAACTACCGGATCAATGGTGGGCTAGGGTTCGACTTTGCGGAAGGTCGCGGCAATCTTACTTTGTATGGCGGATACTTCTACGAAAATGGCCTGCGGGCAGAGGATCGCCCCTACTCCGCATCAAGCGATCTGCGCCCATTCGTAGAAGGGACCGCGTTCGAAGGCGATACGCAGTTCGATAATCGCTCGATCAACACACCATGGGGTGCGTTCGACATTCAAGGGTCAAGCGCGACTTCCTCGAACACCACGGCGCTGCGCGACGACGACTTCCATCTTCAGCCCTGCAACCTGTTCGGACCTAATGGGGCAGCGGACAGCGACGGTCGGGTCATCGATCTTGGCAATGGCATTTGCGCCGATAATGGCGGCACGGTCGATCGTGTCCTGCGCTACAATATTGGCGGTGACCGCTTCCTCTATTCAGAGAAGAAGCGCTACAATGCGCAAGCGCTGTTCAGCTACGAGCTAAGCGACGCAACGGAATTCTACTTCGAAGGGTCATACTATCGCTCGGAAAATTTCCGTGAGCGCGAGCAGAGCACCATGCTGAGCGCTGTGCCGCTGGGCGTTGAAGCCACTGCATATTGGAATCCATTGGGGCCGACGACGCTGGCGGATGGCTCACCAAACCCCAACCGCGTTGACAATGGCATTGGCTCAGGAGTTAGCGATAGCGGCCGCGCGTTGTTGATGGAGGATTACCGCTGGATTGATGCGGGCCCGCGTCTTGGCTCTGTGACAAAAGACGAGTTTCGTCTGGTGGCAGGATTGCGCGGCGAGATCAGCGGATGGGATTACGATACCGGCATTCTGTATGCGCAGGCGAACACGACTGACCTGACACGCAACCGCATTTCCAGCACGCTGGCACAGGACGCGATCAACCGCACCGACCCGACCGCCTACAACCCTTTCAACGGTGGTTGTTTTGTCGAGCAACTCGGGACCAACAGCGCAGATTGCACGCCAAACCCGCAAAGCGTGATCGATGCGATCACCATCGATGTATTCCGCAAAGGTGAAACAACGCTGGCATTGGCGGACTTCAAGGTGTCGCGTCCAGACCTTATTGAACTGCCAGCAGGCGGTGTCGGCATTGCGGCAGGCGTTGAGTTTCGCCGCGAGACCTTCATCGATGATCGCGACCCGCGTCTTGACGGAACCATCACCTTCACCAACGCGGTGAACGGTGACACCTTCGGCAGCGACGTGGTCGGTTCGAGCCCCTCCCCCGACACCAGCGGCAATCGCGAAGTCTACTCGGCGTTCGCCGAAGCGCTTGTCCCGCTTGTATCGCCCGACATGGATATCCCGCTGGTCGATACGCTGGAATTGCAAGTCGCTGCCCGGTTTGAGGAGTTCTCGGATTCGACCAGTGCCTTCGTTCCGCGTGCAGCCGTCGCCTGGCGCCCAATCGGAGACATTCTCCTGCGCGGTGCATGGTCGCAAGGCTTTCGTGCTCCGAACCTGATCCAGATCAACGATCAGGGCACAACGCGGTCGAACTCGGTCATACGCGCTGTCGAATGCGTGGCCGAGATCATTCAAGGCATTGAGGATGATGTTCCCGATTGCGGCACGCAGGGCACGATCGATTTTCGCGAAGGTGGCTCGGACCTAGAACCGGAGGATACAGAAAGCATCAATTTCGGTGCGGTTGTGACTCCCAGCTTCATCCCCGGTCTGACGCTCACGGCCGATTATTGGCGGGTCAAACAGGAAGGCATCATCGGGATCTTCGGCAACCAGAACGCACTTCTGCTGGACCTCCTTTTGCGCTTGCAAGGCAGTTCAAACCCGTTCGTTGTCCGCGATGCTCCGACGCAGGACGATCTTGACCTCTACGCAGGTACGGGAATCGCGCCCGCCGGCGAACTGCAGCAGATATTGAACCCCTACCGCAATCTTGACCGGC
>JBCAXQ010000282.1:0-3718 GCA_038534015.1 Pseudomonadota bacterium
CCGTGACATCATTCCGGTCGATGTCCGCCAAAGCATGGCCAATGGCGGCGGCCCCGCCTGCTTGCGCCTGCGCGTCGTGTGCGATCCGTCCACTGTCGACCCACGTTTCCTGCTCAGCGACGCCAAGGCCGATATGATGGCCAATGTCATCGAAACACACTGGCCGGAGCAGATCGACCCGTCCGATCTTGGCACAGCGACCCTCGCTCAATCGGTGATCGCCGCGCGCAATGCACTACTCACCGCGCTGGACCTAAGTGAGCTGGCCTAGACAAAGTTAACGCGTTTGCGCCCTTGCGTCGGATGCGCTTACACTCGTTCATACGTTAACCATTGCATCTCGCACCGGCGCGCTGTTGGCACGGGGATTGCTACTTGAGAGGTTAACGTTTGGAGAGAGCATGCTGCGCAAAATCGGTCGGCTATTTGTGATCAAGAACAGGTTTGAAGCGTTCGTGATCATTTACGCGCTGGCCCTGGGCGCAACCTCACGTGGCTCGTCCTATCTCACTGAATATCCCGGCCTTGGCGGCCAGTTGCTGTTTCTTGCGACCACCGGTGCGGTCTTTCTCGCCGGTGCAGCGATCCTCGACGGATTGAAAGCGAAGAGAGAGCTGGACGACTTGCGCCAAGCGGAGATCAAGCCGGACACACAGTGAAGTTTGGGGCGAGTGCAAGCACACCCGCCCGTCACCGGACCAGATTGACTTAGAACTTCGCCGTTGCAGCGAAGCGCGCGTTGAGCGGCGCGCCGACTGTTGCCTGATGCGTGCTGTGCGAGTTCGGGAAGTACAGCGTATCGGTCACATTCTCGACATTGACCTGCAGGCGCAGATTGTCCGTCACATCATAATATGCAGCCGCATCGATCCGGGTGTACGCTGGCAGGACGGCGCGCGTGGTCAAGGTGTCGCCATTAAGACCTGTGTAGCTGACAGTGCCGTTGGTGATGAAGCTTTCGCTTTGGTGAGTCAGGCCGACGCCAAACCCGATCCGATCCGTCAGTTCGATCTGGTTCCAGATTGAGAACATGTTCTCTGGCAGTTCCCGCGGGCGCAGCCCATCATTGCCAAACGCATCAACCTGCACACCATCAAGGAAGCTGTAGCCGGCAGAAACGAACCATCCGTCCGTGATCTCGCCCACCAATTGCACTTCGAATCCCTGGGTCTTGGTGTCGATTACGTCGAGTGTTTCGGGGTCGGTATCGTTGGGCTGCGGAGAGCTTTGCTCGATCTGGAAGATCGCTGCTGTCAGGCTGAAACCCTGTTCGAAATCCCACTTCAATCCCGCTTCAAGGTTGGTGAAGGTATCGGGATCGAGCGCGTTGGCGCTGCCATTTATGTTGGCAAACTGCTCGCCCGAGCGCGGCAAAAATGTCTCGGAGTAGCTCGCGTAGAACGAGATGTTCTCCTGGGGTTTGATGATGATCCCACCACGCGGGCTGAATTCTTCATCCTTGCGCGTGCGCAGCACTGGATTGGCTGGATCGACGATGTCGTTGACCGAAATATCGAAGCTGTCAAAGCGACCTCCGACCACAAGATGCAACCAATCGGTGACTTCGATCTCGTCCTGAACGTAGACCGAAAACACATCGATATCGACCTCGGTAAAGTCGTTGAGATTGGTCGCAAGATCAACGGTGGTTGTCGCGCCCGATGCGTTTACGCCAACACCGCCGCGCAGGTTGAGCGGACGAACGATGACAAAGTCTTCGTTATCGTCACTGGTCTGATCCCATACCGGGTTGAAGCGGCTCTGGTCCGAAGATGTGCTGATATACTCGGCCCCGAAAATCAGCGTGTGCGCGAGCGAGCCGGTTTCAAACTCGCCGATCAGATTGCCCGAAAGGATCAGATTCTGACGTTCGGTAAAGTCGATATAGCCATCGGTGGTGACAACATCCGGCGTTGCCAGCTGATTGTAGCCAGAAGCGTAAAAGTTCGAATAGACCTTGTCGTAATCACCGTAGAACGCGCTGAAATTGCCTTTCAGATTATCCGAAAACTGATGCTGCAGATTGGCGCGCAGCAGGTGCGCTTCAAGATCGGTGAAATTGAGTTCCGGATCGCCAAAGACGATGTCTTCGAAGTCTTCTACCGGTCGGCCATCCACCCCGGTCAAGATCCCGCGGTCTACGAAGCGTTCGTGGTCGGCATACTCATAAGACAGATCAAGCGTCGTTCCGCTGTCGATCTGGAATCGCACGGTCGGGTTGAATCCGATCCGATCACCATCATAGAAATCGCGGTGATTGTCGAGGCTCTCATAGGCGGCGTTGACGCGCACTGCGACGTTCTCACCCGCGGCAAGATTGAGATCGCCCTGGATGCTGAACTCGCCAAAGGTATCGACGGCGATCTGGCCGCCGCCAAAGGTTTCGCCGATCGTTCCTTTCTTGGTGACGCGGTTCAGGATCCCGCCGGTCCCACCTCGACCGAACAGCAAAGCATTGGGACCACGAAGGATCTCGACCTGTTCGAGATTGTAGAGCGAGCGGTAGTATTGCACGTCATCACGCATGCCATCGATGAAAAAGTCTGCGGTCGAACGAACACCGCGGAATACAATTGCGTCGCGATGCCCTTCGCCCTGCGACGTGTTTACGCCAGGCGTGTAATCGATGATCTGGCCGATGCTGGAAAAGCCACGCTCGAGAATTTCTTCCTCGGTCGTGATGGTCAGGCTCTGCGGTACGTCAATGATGGGCGTTGGCGTACGCAGCGCGTTGACCTGATCGCTGTAGAGCACCTTGCCTTCGACAACGATATCCTCGTCACTGTGTACGTGGTTGGAAGACGAAGCGCCCGAGTCTTCCGCATGGGCGGCTGGTGCAGCAAGGAGCGTGGAGAGTGCGGTGGCTGTGAGCAGGCCAACGGCGAAACGAGTCATTGGTGGTTGATCCCCTTCTAGGTCCGGGGATGGCGGCTAGGCTTATTGCGAACGATTGTCAATTGCAGCTCGAAAGAAAATGCGAATCATTTGCAATTTATGCAGCATGGCAGCGCCACTTGACCGCAATGAAGAGCCCCGACGAGTATCCCAAGATTTCAAGAAAGGTGAGGGTTTCTGTTGCTAGCTACCCTCGGAGCCCCGGAATCCGCTTCTGTTGCCCGGTGGGTCCAACCGCGCTTTAGCTTTGTAAATTCAGGCCGTTAGGCCGTCACATTACGCTGCAACTGCGAGTGCTTCGTTATCGTTTGCACTTATAAAATGAGCCTATTCCGGGTTACTCAGCCCGAGCAAAAACTACGCTTTTCAACACACGTCGATCCTGGTTCGGCCCCGTCAGAAACCTCGAAAAACCGAGGGTTATGGTGGAGCCGCCGGGTACTGCCCCCGGGTCCGTTGCATCTATTGCACGCAGCAATTTATCGCCATAGTCGGTCGAAACCGACACACCCTATATAGCGATGCTACGCTTAATGGGAAGTGAGTGAAGGTGGGAGGTTCACTCCCACCCTCTGAAATCACTTCTTCAAAGCATCCCGGATTTCGGTCAGCAGCTCGATCTCGGTCGGGCCCTCTGGTTCTGCCGGCGCCTCTTCCTCTGGCTTCTCGAGCTTCGCCTTCGCCTTGTTGGCATAGCGAACCAGCAGGAAGATGATGAAAGCCAGGATCACGAAGTTGATCACCGAGGTTACGAACGCACCCCATGCGAGGACATTGGCACCCGCTTCGCGCGCTGCCTCGAGGCTCATGCCCGCTTCAACTT
>JBCAXQ010000283.1:0-3703 GCA_038534015.1 Pseudomonadota bacterium
TGACCCACCCGATCCCATCTCGAACTCGGCCGTGAAACCAAACAGCGCCGATGGTACTATGTCTTAAGGCATGGAAGAGTAGGTCGCCGCCAGGCATTGTAGCCTGTGTGGAGTGCGCGGATTTAGAACCCATTCACTAGTCAAAGGGCTGACCCGATAGGGCGGCCCTTTTGGCGTCTCTGGAAGACGCATATTGGCGCTTGAAGCCAGACAATAACGGTGCCGCGGGATGGAGCAGTCCGGTAGCTCGTCAGGCTCATAACCTGAAGGTCGTTGGTTCAAATCCAACTCCCGCAACCACCGTTTCCCTCTCCCAAAAGACCTGATTCGGTGGGTGAGTTTGTGCTCACCTTGATTTGAATCTCCCGTAGCCAGCCTCTTATTCGCGGCATTCGGACCAGTGCGCTTGGGGATACGTCTCCAGTGAGCTGCGACCAATGTCGCATGCCTTCGCCAGCAGTTTGCCTGTAAGGTCGCTGGTATGACCAGCGAGATTTCAGAAATTGCCAAGTTCCTGCGGCAAACGGCTCCGTTCCAATTCTTGGAACCCGACGAGCGCGCCAACGTGTCTCGCCAGATCGAAGTCCGCTATGCGAAAGCTGGATCAGAAATCCTGAAACCGGGCCAGCACAACGATAAGCTGTTCATCGTCCGGTCCGGGTCTGTTGAATTGCGGCTTGCTGGTGAAGAGCTGACTGCCCGTTTGGCAACCGGTTCGGCGTTTGCCTATCCATCTCTGCTACGGGGCGGGGAAGTCAATAATGGGACGTGGGCCATAGAAGACACGTTGCTGTACGCGCTTCCCGCCCAGACCTTTCATGCGCTGCGTGAGACAGTGCCCGCATTTAGGCAGTTCTTTGCCGAAGACGAGGCCGAAAGAATCAGGCACGCGCTTGCCGACCGCAAGACGAATTCGGGATTTGCACTTGATGCGAAGCACCTCGGCGATCTGATCGAGCATGCTGCTCCGGTCTCTTGTGGACCTGACGTGCCGATTTCCGAAGCGGTCCAATTGATGCATGAGCACGATGTGAGCACGCTTGCCATCTGTGATGAGGCTGTGCTGGTCGGGATCTTCACTGACAAGGATTTGCGCAACCGTGTTGTCGCTCCAGGCGCAGCTCTGGGCATGCCGGTGCGCGACGTTATGACCAAATCCCCAAAAACCCTATCAGTCGAAAGCAATGCGGCGGAGGCGATGGCAATGATGGCTTCCGGAGGGTTCCGCCACATTCCCCTGCTCGGCAGGAACGGTGTATTGGTGGGCATCCTCAGCGCGACCGACATCCTTTCCGCAATTGGCAACAATGCCATTGATACAGGGACGGCAATTTTTCGTGCTAGGTCGGCAGATGAATTGATCGTTGCGGCGCAACGGGTGCCCGAGAGCTTCGCTGCGATGATAGGTTCGGGTATTCATGCCGCCAACGCTATGAAATTCACCTCCGCGCTGGGGGAAGCTGTTCATCGGCGTGCGGCACAGATAGCGGAAGACGAGTTGGGAGCGCCGCCTTGCTCGTACGCATTCGTGGTTTTCGGATCTCTTGCGAGAGAAGAACAACTCGTCGGCTCAGATCAGGATAACGGTTTCATCATAGATGATGCGGTCGATGAGGTGGGCGAGCGCTATTTCGAAGCTCTGGGAGGTCGGATTTCGGACATCCTGAACGACTGCGGATTTGTTTACTGCACGGGCGGGATCATGGCCAAGAATGCCGCGCAACGCCTGACGCTATCGGGCTGGCGCGATCGCTATCAGAGCTGGATCGAACGTCCTGACGAAGACCGGATTTTGCGCGCTACGATCTTCTTCGACATGCGCGGTGTCTATGGCGATGCGGGCCTTGCCAAGCAATTGCGCGAAGACACTGTCGATTTGTTCAAGGACAGCCCGCTATTCGTCAGCTACTTGGCGCGTGACGCTCTGCGATCAAAAGTGCCACTGGGCATATTCCGCAATCTCGTGCTCGAAAAATCGGACGACGGGCAGAAAGTCTTCGACGCAAAGCGGCAGGCGATCATGCCGATTGTGGACATCGCCCGCACCCAGGCTTTGGCTGCGGGCATTGGCGAAGTCGGGACAATCGCCAGATTGAATGCGCTCTCCCAAGGCGGGCACATGAATATCGACGATGCGCAAAGCCTTGAAGATGCGATGCTCCTCGTCAACGAAATGCGGATCGCGCATCAGGCGCGTCAGGTTGAACGCGGGGAAGCGCCCGACAATCGGATTGCGCCTGACGATCTGTCCCCGCTGGAACGCGATTACCTGAAAGATGCCTTTTCGGTGATCAGGCAAGCCCTTGATGCGCTGCGCCGAAATTTCGCAGGCGGGATCGCCTGAATGTTCGCGCAGTTGCGCTTCGACCGCTCGCTGAAAGCCCTTGCACGCTCAGATCAGACTGTGCTGCGCCGCTATGCCGAGGCGGATTGGCCAAAACGCAATTGCCCAGCGGCCTCAGCACCTTTCGTGGCGCTTGATTTCGAACTCGATGGATTGCGCAAGGATTCGCATCTGCTGCAGGCGGGATGGATTCCCTTCACGGGACATGCAATCACCATGGGCGGGGCACAGTCGATCGACATCCACAGTGATGCGGACCTCGACGTCGAAGCGGTAACGATCCATATGATAGGCGAACAACGGGCTGCCCTAGGACAGGCAATCACCGAGGTTGTCCCCACGCTGATTGAAGCGCTCAGCGGTCGGATCATGGTCGCCCATGCTGCAACAATCGAGCAAGCCGCGATGCGCCGCGCCACGAAGTCCGTGCTCGGAGTGGACATTCCAATTCGTACGATCTGTACGCTAGTCCTTGAACGGCAGATCCACCCCAATCTGGTCGGGAGTGAGCCCTACCGATTGGCGACCTGCCGGGCGCGCTACGGGCTGCCCGATTACAGCGCGCATGATGCCTTGACCGATGCGATTGCCGCTGCCGAGTTGTTTCAGGCGCAGCTTTCGCGGCTGCCAGATGACGTTACGCTCGCATCGCTCGAGCACAGCTAGCTCGCCCTTAGCCTAAGACTAAAGTCGCTCTCGTTCTCTCTTCCGCATCGACCTAGCCTGCACGGCAAGCTCGGAAATCCAGTCCGGGCATCAGCAAAGGGAGGGGACGATGGAAGATAACACACCCAATGGAGAAACGAGTGAAGCGGAGGGCGCCTATTGGAGCGAAAATCTCCGCCTGCTCTTCAGCCTGATGGCGATCTGGTTTGCTTGCTCGTTCGGATGTGGCATCCTGTTCCGCGAATTTCTCGATCAGTTCAGCCTCGGCGGATACCCGCTCGGTTTCTGGTTCGCCCAGCAAGGTGCGATCTACATCTTCATCGCGCTCATCTCCTTCTACGTCGTTCGTATGAAGCAGATCGAGCGCAAATACGATCTCGACGATTGAGGGGGCCGGAACGATGGAAACGCAAACCCTGATCTACATCTTCGTCGCGCTCAGCTTCTCGCTCTATATCGGCATTGCCATATGGAGCCGGGCAGGATCGACGAAAGAGTTCTATGTCGCCGGCGGCGGGGTCAACCCGGTCGTCAATGGAATGGCCACGGCTGCCGACTGGATGAGTGCGGCCAGCTTTATCTCGATGGCGGGCATCCTCGCTTTTGCCGGATATGACGGCTCAGTTTATCTAATGGGCTGGACCGGTGGATTTGCGCAGGTAAGGCGCGAGAAGCAGCGCCAGCATCACAAAT
>JBCAXQ010000284.1:0-3695 GCA_038534015.1 Pseudomonadota bacterium
GATGACGTTAGAACGCCAGTTTCCGGATCGATTGCCAATTCGTGCTCAACGGCCACTTGGGTGTTGGAGTCTTCGAGGACCAGAGTGATCGCAACCGGGCCTCTCTCTTCGACCGATACTACCCGCAAATCGATTGCCCAGTCTTCTCCATCGCGATGTGCGATCAGCCCCGGTGGCCCAGAAATTCCCGTACCGATTTCATTGATCATCGAACCCCTGAGTGGGACCGAAGATGTTCCCGGAGCGTGTTGACGCGTTGCCAGGACGGCGAGCTCTTCCGGGCTGACGCCGGGCAGGTCAGGCCCCGCATGCAGGATGACCGGACGCGAGCCATTGCTCGCCTCGATCGCGACGAGCGTGCCCCCGGCACGCAACGAGTAGAATACGGGAGCTCTAGAGATTGATCTGGACATCGGCGCTCGCCCCTATCGCAATTTGGCGGGTGCCGCTATCGCCCGAATTACGGGAGAGAATGAAAACATGAGCACAGCCCAGATCGCGGTCTTTATTGGGATCACCGCACTGATTGCCTTTGCCACCTATCTGCATTGTCGCGGCAAGTTGGGTGAGGGTCATACAAGCGAGAAGGACTATTTCCTCGCTAGTGGTGGTCTCAAATGGTATTTTATCGCCGGTTCAATCACGCTCACCAACCTTTCAACCGATCAGCTGATCGGGATGAATGGCAACCAGATGGCGCTGCTCGCGTGGTGGGAATTCGCGGCTGTGGCGGGCCTGCTGATCCTGACCTTCGTATTCCTGCCAGTCTATTACAAGAATGATTGCACCACGACGACCGAACTGCTGCAGAAGAAATACAACGACAAGAATATCCGCGCATTGATCAGCGTGCTGTTCTTGTTCGGCAATCTTTTCATATTCTTGCCCGCCATTCTTTATGGCGGTTCGCTGTTTCTGCTCTCTATGGTAGGGCTGGATACAGGGCTTGAAAACTTGCTAATCGTGGCGGTGATCCTTGCCTGTGTTGGCGCGGCCTATGCCATTTTCGGTGGGCTGAGGGCGGTCGCGGTTTCGGACACCTATTCCGGCGTGCTGATCCTGGGTCTCGCCTTGCTGGTGGTGTTTCTTGCATTGCAGGCGATCGATTTCGATCTCACCGGAATTCCTGCAGATCGGCTCACCCTGATCGGCAGCAATGACAGCCCGATACCGTGGCATACATTGCTGACAGGAATGATCTTCATCCAGACATTCTACTGGTCCACCAACCAGACGATCACTCAGCGAGCGATGGCTGCGCCCAGTATCAAGGAAGCGCAAAAGGGTGTGCTGACCGCGGCGGGAATTCGATTGCTGATCGTACCGGCAATCGTCGTGATCCCCGGCATTGTCTCGTACAAGCTCTATGGCGATATTGGCGATGCCGCCTATGGCCGAATTGTTGGTGATGTGCTGCCGGTATGGCTCTCTGGCGCGTTTGCAGCTGCGCTCGCTGCGGCGGTGCTGACCACCTTTAATTCGATCCTCAACGCGTCCGCAGCACTCTATGTCTGTGACATTCACGAAGCCTATATTGATCGGCCGACCTCTGTCGCAAAGCTGAGCGCGATTGTCTCGATTGCGATGTCGGTGCTGGCGCTGTTGCTCGTGCCATTCTTCGCCAGTCAGGAAAGCCTGATCAACACGGTTCAGGAACTCTACGGCTTGCTATCAATGCCGATCCTCAGCGCGTTTGTGGTGTGCCTGTTGTTCAAGAATGTGAAGGCGGCCGCAGCGATGATTGGGGTGATCACCGGCGTGTTGTTCTATGGCTTCTGGAGCATGGTGTGGGAGCCTGCACACTACATCCACGGCATGGCGGTGACACTGGTGCTTGCGGTTCTGACAGCTTTGGTGGTGAACAAGCTGATGTTCGGCCAGACAGCGGAGTTTTCGCTGGGCGGTGCCGATCCGGTGCCCGAAGCAGCTTGAGGGGAGCCCAGTGTCGGCCTAGCAGGCGCGCATGAGCAAGCGGCCAGACCCAAAGTTCCCGGCACCACATGGCTGGATCATCCTAGATAAGCCGCGCGGGCTCGGCTCGACGCAGGCGGTCGCGGCGGTGAAGCGGAACCTGCGCGAGGGCGGGTATGCGAAGACCAAGGTTGGGCATGGCGGCACGCTTGATCCTCTGGCGGAGGGTGTGCTGCCGATTGCGCTGGGCGAAGCGACGAAGCTGGCCGGACGGATGCTTGATGCCAGCAAGATCTACGAGTTCACCATCCGGTTCGGCGAGCAGACCGACACGCTCGACACGGAAGGTCATGTAATCGATCGCAGTGATGTTCGCCCGACACGCACCGAAATCGATGAAGTTCTTCCTGACTTCACCGGCCCCATCGAGCAGGTGCCGCCAGCTTATTCCGCGCTCAAGGTCGACGGAAAGCGGGCCTATGACCTCGCGCGGGCGGGGGAAATGGTGGAGCTGAAGAGACGTGGGGTCACTATTTACGATCTTAAGGGCAGCCGTCATTCCGGCGAAGGCCGGAATACAATGCAGCAAAGAATTGACCAGGCCAGCCTGGATCCCGGCCTGCGCCGGGATGACGGACTTGGTGAAATCACTCTCACAGCCCACGTTTCCAAAGGCACCTACATCCGTTCTCTTGCTAGCGATATTGCGCATGCCCTTGGAACCTGCGGTCACGTTACCTATCTGAAGCGAACGAAGGCGGGCCCTTTCACCGAATCCCAGGCGATTTCGCTGGACAAACTCAATGAAATCGGTAGAGGCGCGCGACTTGAAGACCTTCTCCTGCCGCTAGAGGCGGGGCTGGACGACATCCCGGCCCTTCACCTCGACCAGACAGACGCGCAGGCGGTCCGCCAGGGCCGGGTCCTGTCTGGAATGCCCCAACCATCCGGGCTCTATTGCGCGATGCTGGACAGTGTCCCGGTCGCGCTGATGGAATTGGAGGATGGGACGGCGAAAGTCGTCAGGGGTTTCAACCTACCCGATGTCGCTGAGTAAGAGAGAATAGTATGTCGGTTACTGCCGAAGAAAAAGCCAAGATCATCAAAGACAATGCCCAAGCCAAAGGCGATACGGGCAGCCCTGAAGTTCAGGTCGCGATCCTGACCCAGCGCATCCGCAACCTGACGGAGCACTTCAAGGGCAATCACAAAGACAACCATTCGCGCCGCGGCCTTCTGATGATGGTCAACAAGCGTCGCAACCTGCTCGCCTATCTCAAGAAGAAAGACGTCGAGCGGTACAACGCCCTGATCCAGAAACTGGGTCTGCGTAAGTAAGACTTTCGGGAAAGGCGGCCACGCGGTCGCCTTTTTCGTATTTGGAAGAGGTGCGAAAGAGGTCGGTTCTCGGCCAATCGCCCCTCTCAAACACACAGGCACTGGCCGCAATTCGGCGGCTCAGCCTTGGGGTAGAGACAAAGAAACCCCGCACCGGACCGGGACGGATTACCCGGAACTGGGAGTATCGCAGCAGAAAGTGGGAACCGGTTTCTGCGCCCGCGATGCGACCAGACAACATAGGCCCCGTGCATGCAATATGGCCGTGCGGGTTCAAAAGGAAAATCAATGTTCGACAAGAAAACTGTATCGTTGGAGTGGGGCGGCAAAACCCTCACCCTCGAAACCGGTCAGATTGCCCGTCAGGCAGACGGCGCCGTTCTGGCCACTTATGGCGAAACCGTGGTGCTGTGCGCAGTCACCGCCGCCAAATCGGTGAAGGAAGG
>JBCAXQ010000285.1:0-3694 GCA_038534015.1 Pseudomonadota bacterium
GCCGCCGCACGGCGCTTTCCCTACCAGAAAGGACGGTCAGAACCTCCGGCGCGCCCGAAAGATCAAGCCGCACCACGACGCTCGCATCGGGCTGGCGCACCAGGAAGCAGCGCGAATGAGCCGGCAAGGTGCGGATCAGCGCGAGTTCGTGATCGGTCAGACCAAAGCCATCGCAGTAGTCTTCTGGCCGAGCGCGGCTGTTGGGCATGAACACCATGGTCGCTGTTTGCTCTACCAGTGCGGTCGAAATGCGGCTTTCAAGCGCGTCGCGGGCGGATTGTGTTGCAAATCCGACCAACGCATTGCGCTTCCGCAATGTCTTCAACCAATCGCGAATACGCGCAGCGAAAACCTCGTCATCCAACGCTTTCCAGCCTTCATCGATCAGGATCATGGTCGGCTGACCATCAAGCCGTTCATCGATGCGGTGGAACAGATACATCATGGTTGGAGTGCGCAGCCGGGGGTTCTCGAGCAGCGCTGTCATGTCAAAACCAAGCACGCGCTGATCCAGATCAAGCAGATCACGCTCATTGTCGAAGAGCCAGGCGTGTTCGCCGCCCTGCCCGCTGACATCGCCAATCCAGGCGGAAAGGCGATCGGCCAAGTCACCCGGTTCTGGCCGCTTTGCCCCGGCCAGCAATTCCTTGAAGTGACGCAACCGACGCAAGGTCGCATCATTTGCGTATGCCGCGTCCACAGCCGCACTGATCGTCGCAAGTTCTTCGGGACCGTTCGCTTCGAGCATCACACCAAGCCAATCGCGCAAGAACGCCTTGTTCGCTGGTGTATCGGGCAGCGCGAGTGGGTTAAACCCAGTCGGCTGGCCTGCGCTGATGCGGTCGTACTGGCCACCAATGCCGCGAACAAACACTTCGGCACCGCGATCCTTGTCGAACAGGATGGTGCGCGGGTTGAACTTTTGAGCCTGCGCAGCGAGGAAGTTCATCACCACAGTCTTGCCCGACCCTGAGGGCCCGATGACCGAAAAGTTTCCGAGGTCGCCATGATGGAAATTGAAGAAGAATGGGGTCGCGCTGGTGGTTTCGAGCAGTGTGACCGCATCCCCCCAGTGATTGCCCGAGGCCTGCCCCAGCGCAAAGCCGTGGAAGCTGCCAAAGCTGGCCATGTTGGCGGATGAGATCATCGCTCTGCGCACGATGTATTCTTCATTGCCGGGGAATTGCGCCCAGAACGCCGGTTCCAGATTGGTATCCTCGCGCACCGCAATCGCGCCTGTATCTGCAAGCGCGGCGGCACAGGCTGCGGTCGCATCATCGAGCCGGTCAAGCGAGCGTTCGCGCACCAGCACAGTGAGATGGTGATCGCCGAACCCGACCCCGCCATTACCCAGCGCATCTCGTGCATTCATCATATCTGCGCGTTCGGCTGCAGCCTCTTCATCGACAGAACGCGACCGCCGCAGCGCGAGATCGATCCGCTCACGAGCCGTGGTCCGCTCATTCGGCGCGTAACTTTCGCTTACGATCATCTCGTATGGCAGGCGCAGCAGGCCATCGAGCAAGCCCGGCGACGTGGCCTCCGGGTAGTCTTTCAGACCGAGGACCGCGGAGAAATCGGGCTGGCCCGAGCCGCGCTGTTCCATTGCGTCCAGGCCAAAACTCGCCCGGCGATAGGGAAGCATGTGGCCGATATCGGTATCGTCTGACGGACGGCGAACCGGGCGCATTTCGCCATTGTAGAGCGCAGAAAGCAGCTCCAGCATCTCAGAGTTGGTTCCGCCACCGGGCGCGGAATAATCACCGAGCACCGACGCGCCATAGGCAGAAAGCGAAGCGACCAGACCAGTTACCGCAGCCTTCAGACTGCGGACATCCTTGGGGTCGGCTTCGAGTTCATCCTGCCCTTGCCGCTGGAAAAACTTGCTAGCGCGTTCGACCAGACCGGCTTTGCCACGAGCCGGACGGCGGATCAGCGTAACGAATTGATCGTTGATGAACAGGGACCCGCCCGCAAGACGCTCTTTCCAGCGGGCATCGATATGGCGCGCAAGCGGATCTTCGAATTCGGCGTCAAGCTCCACCTCCACACGGCGCCGGATCACATGATGATAAAGCACAAAGCGTGCATCCAGCGTCGAACGCAGCATGACTTCTCGGGTCGCGGCATGCGCGTTGAGAGCGTCTGAGTCCTCGGTTTCAAACAACAGGCCTGGAACCTGGATCGCAGTCATGACCGATCCATCGCGCAACAGCACGGTGTTCTCGTCCACGAGCCGTTCGTAAGGCAGCCGATCGCCAGCGCGCGCTTCCTTCGCGCTCCATGCGGCGGCTCCAATCCATTTTACCATATCCGGCCCTCCTTGGCAGGCCCAAAATCCAAACGGACTACGCGGCGTAGCTGTTGCAGCCCCACCGCTTGTAATTGGGAACACGCGAGCACTTCGAAACCTTGGTAATCCAAAGATCGAAAATGCGCGGTTCGCGTAGTGATGCAAAATATCCGATCACATGAGTCAATATCGGCACGGGGATGATCCAGAAACTCTTCAGGATCAGGAATGCAATCGTGGTCACCATCAGATTGATGATGAAGAAATTCATCGTGACGCCTGCGAACATTTGCGGACGTGTAAGCGCTCTGTGCACGGGATGACGGACAAGATCGCTCATCTCTTCATCCTATCCTGCTGCCGACTGGATGCCTGCGACGATCGTGGTCGCGCCAAACAGGATGAAAACGCCGATGATCACCGTCGCACCAAAGCGCCAGTTCATACGACCGGTTAGCATCATGAAGCCAATCGCGGCGACTGCCATCACAGCCACAGTCGTTGCGACAGTTCCGAGCAGCGTGCCCTGGAGCCATGCCAGAGCAGCGACAACAGGACCGGCGCCTTGCGGGTCAGCAGCTTGCTGGGCAAATGCGGCCGACGGCGCGAACAGAAGCGCCAGAATTGCAGCCAGTTTTGCGTTTGCAAAAGCCAGTGCACGAGAAGTCGAAGACATTGAAATTCCTATTCTTGTTTTTCGTTGTTTGGCGGAGAACTCAACGCATCTCACTGCGCGAATGGCTCGCCAGGCGGCCCATTATGGCCGCAACATATTGTTTCGTTTCACGAATGTTGGGAATACCATTGGCGCGAATCACCCGGCCCGGCCCGGCATTGTACGCCGCAAGCGCTTTTTCGAGGTCGCCATCAAATCGATCAAGCTGCTCGCGCAGATAACGCGCGCCGCCTTCAAGGTTTTGGAACGGATCATTCGGATCGACACCAAGATAGCGCGCCGTTCCCGGCATCAATTGCGCCAGCCCCCTGGCTCCGGCGTGCGAGACTGCATTCTCCCGCCAGCGGCTTTCTTGCCAGACGACAGCTTCAATAAGCGAGGGGGAGAGATCAAAACGAACCGAGAGTTCCTGAACCTTCGCCGCATAGCGGGGTGGGACGCCCAAAGCCGTCAAAGCCGGATCGGCGATGATCCCATCCGGGACAATTATCGATTGGGCATCAAGCATCGCTCCAGGTGCAGTATCGGCAGTCGTCACCGAAACAGCACGAGCACCAGCGACCCAGCGAGCGCCATCGCCATCGATCTCCATGACGTCCGCATGGACTGGCAATGACACAGTGATTCCCGTGCGCGCGGCAAAGTACAGTTTGGCGATCGCAGGTTTGACTGTGGCATTGCCAGTCCATGCGGACGTCATGGAGATCGATGGCGACGGCGCTCGC
>JBCAXQ010000286.1:0-3671 GCA_038534015.1 Pseudomonadota bacterium
GCCGGCAAATCGATCCTGCTTGATGCGCTTGGTCTGGTGTTGGGTGATCGCGCAGAATCATCTCTGGTGCGCGCTGGCGAGCCCAAGGCGAGCGTAACCGCAAGCTTCGAATTCGCAGAACTCCCGGCGAGGATCGCGGAGGCGCTCGAAGATGCCGACATCGAGATCGAACCGGGTGAACCCCTGATTATCCGCCGCCAGGTCAAAGCGGCCGGGGGCGGCGAGCACGGCAAGGCGAAGAATGCCGGGTCCAAGGCATTTGTGAATGACCAATCGGTAGGTGTTGCGCTGCTGCGTGAGATTGCTCCCGCGCTGGTCGAATTGCACGGGCAGCATGATGATCGCGGCCTGGTCAATCCGCGTGGCCATCGCCTGTTGCTCGATCGCTTTGCCGGAACAGACCTTCGGGGATTGGAACGCAATTGGTCGAGCTGGGCCAAGGCGGAGGCGCAACTGGCTGAAGCGCGTGGCGCGGTGGAGCAGGCGAAACTCGATCAAGATCTGCTGGTGGCTCACCTTGCGGAGCTGACCGCACTTGAACCGCAAGCGGGCGAAGAGGCGCGCCTCGCCGCGCAACGCACTGACATGCAGAAGGGCGAGCGGTTAGCGGGCGATCTCGAAGAGCTTCGACATTTATGGGAGGGATCGGATTCGCCGTTGGCGGCGTTGCGGGTGGCTGCGCGTAAACTTGATCGGATTGCGGGCGAGCACGAATTGTTGGCGGAGGCATTGGCGGCGCTGGATCGCGCCGTGATCGAAGCGGGGGAGGCAGAGGAGAAGCTGGAGAATGCGGCGCTGGCACTGGTGCACGACCCGGCGGCTCTGGACGCGGCCGAGACGCGTTTGTTCGAACTGCGCGCGCTTGCCCGTAAGCATCGCTGCGAGGTCGACAACCTGCCCGACAAGATGCGGGAGATGCGCAGCGCTCTCGACTCCATAGAAGGCGGGGAGGCGGAGCTCGATGCGCTTGAAGCGGCGGCGCGAGAGGCGAAAGATGCCTTTGTCGCAGCGGCAGAGAAGGCAAGCGAGCAACGGATCACGGCAGCGAAGAAGCTCGACAAGGCGGTCGCTGCGGAACTCGCTCCGCTCAAACTGGATGCGGCGCGGTTCCTGACTTCGATCGGGAAGCTGCCCGAGGAGAAATGGGGGGCAGCCGGGCTCGACAGCGTGGAGTTTCTCATCGCGACCAATCCGGGCGCTGACTTTGCACCGCTCAACAAGATCGCCAGCGGCGGGGAGCTGTCACGCTTCATTCTCGCGCTCAAGGTTGCGCTGGCGGAGAAGGGCGGTGCGGCGACGATCATCTTTGATGAGATTGACCGGGGTGTTGGCGGCGCTGTGGCGTCGGCGATTGGGGAACGGCTTGCCCGGCTTGCAAATGACGAGGGGCAATTGCTCGCGGTGACCCACAGCCCTCAGGTCGCTGCGCGCGGTGGGACCCATTACCTCATCGCCAAGGCCTCTTCCGGTGCAGTGACCAAGACCAGCGTCGCACTCCTCGATGAAGCGGGTCGGCAGGAAGAGATCGCGAGAATGCTCTCGGGTGCGGAGATCACATCCGAGGCAAGAGCGCAGGCGGATCGGCTGTTGGAAGGGGTTTAGGTGGGCAAAACTCCAGAAATCTCGGAAGCGGAAGCCGCCAACGAACTCATGCGGCTCGCCCGCCAGATCGCGCGGCATGACAAGCTCTATCATGCGCAGGACAATCCCGAGATCACCGATCAGGAATACGATGCGCTGGTTCGCCGCAATGCCGAGCTTGAGGCGCAGTTTCCGCATCTGATCCGCGAGGATTCTCCCTCCAGGAAGGTCGGACATGAGATCGCTGCATCACCGCTTTCGAAGGTGACGCACGAAGTCCGCATGATGAGCCTCGACAACGGCTTTAACCGCGAAGAGGTAGAGGAGTGGGTTGCGCGGGTGCGGCGGTTCCTGTCGCTGGCGGAGGATGAGCCGGTTGCGATCACCGCCGAAGACAAGATTGACGGGCTGTCCTGCTCGCTTCGCTATGAACGTGGCAAACTGGTTCGCGCCGCGACCCGGGGTGATGGTCAGGTGGGCGAAGATGTGACCCCAAACGTCGCGCATATCGCCGACATTCCGCAGCAGATTGACGATCCGGATGTGCCGGACGTATTTGAAGTGCGCGGCGAAGTTTACATGTCGAAACAGGATTTTACCGCACTCAATGCTGCGCAGCATGAAGCGGGTGAGAAGCTGTTTGCCAACCCGCGCAATGCGGCCGCGGGGTCGCTGCGGCAGAAAGATGCCAGCGTCACCGCAAAGCGTCCGCTGAAGTTCTGGGCCTATGGCTGGGGGGCTGCGAGCGAAGTTGCAAAACCCACGCAGCACGACATGATGCGGCAGATTGAGGCGTGGGGCTTTCCCGTTTCCCCGTTCCTTACGATTGCCCAAAGCGTCGATGCGATGATCGCGCACTACGAAGAGATTGGACGCCAACGCCCCGATCTTGGCTATGAGATTGATGGTGTCGTCTACAAGGTTGACCGGCTTGACTGGCAGGCCCGGCTCGGTTCGGTTGGCAAAGCACCGCGCTGGGCCCTGGCGCACAAATTCCCCGCCGAACAGGCCGAAACCACATTGGAAGCGATAGACATTCAGGTCGGGCGGACCGGCAAGCTGACCCCTGTGGGGCGGCTCGCGCCGGTTCTCATCGGCGGTGTTACCGTCACCAATGTGACGCTGCACAACCGCGACGAGATCGAGCGACTTGGCGTGCGCCCGGGAGACCGGATCGTGGTTCAGCGCGCCGGCGATGTCATCCCGCAGGTGGTAAAGAACCTCACACCCGATGTCGAGCGAGAGCCGTTCGAATTCCCGGACAAATGCCCCGAATGCGACAGCGAAGCCGTGGCCGAGGAGGGTGAAGTCGATGTCCGCTGCACTGGCGGATTGATTTGTCCCGCTCAACGCACGCAGCGGCTCGAACACTTTGTCAGCCGTAAAGCGCTCGATATCGAAGGCTTCGGTAGCAAGACGATTGCGCAGTTCTTCGAGAAAGGCTGGCTGGAAAGCCCCGCAGACATTTTCCGATTGCACGAGCGCAAAGACGACATTCTCGCGCTCGAAGGGTGGCAGGACAAGTCTGTGGACAACCTGTTGGCTGCTGTGGAAGAAAAGCGCGCGCCCGATGCCGCTCGGCTGCTGTTCGGGCTTGGCATTCGTCATGTCGGAGAAGTGACCGCGCGCGATCTGCTGAAGGAATTCCGCACCCTCGCTGCGCTTCAAGAAGCTGTGGACCAGATTGCGGTCCAGAGGGACGTTGATCACAAACGTATCAGCCAAGAAATCGGCGAACGAGCTGGAGGCGATGAAACTGAAACGCAGCGCAAGCTCGCCCGGAAGCTGGCGAATGAGAGGGCGGCGATTATTACGTCAATCGACGGTATTGGAGGAGCGGTTGTCGAAGCTCTGGGCGACTTCTTCCACGAGCCGCACAATGTGGCGGTGTGGCAAGACTTGCTGAGTGAAGTCACCCCACCGCGCTACGAAGTCGAAACGCTCGATTCTCCCGTAGCGGGCAAAACTGTCGTCTTCACAGGCAAGCTCGAAACGATGAGCCGGGATGAAGCCAAGGCCCAGGCGGAACGACTGGGTGCAAAGGCATCCGGTTCGGTTAGCGCGAAAACCGATCTGTTGGTCGCTGGGCC
>JBCAXQ010000287.1:0-3635 GCA_038534015.1 Pseudomonadota bacterium
CCCGGCGCAGCGGGAAAAGCTGAACGCGCAGGGCAGACCCATGTCTTCTTCAAGGAAGTGGCGGATGCCGCGGGCATAGGTGTCGTTGGCGACGATGCCGAAGCTGGCCGTGCCGAAGAAATCCTGAGTGACTGAACGCCACAGATCCCAAAGCGGCTTGATCGTGGTGTGCTTCTCGCGCTCAATAAACGGCTCTGGGTCCAGCCCGAGCTCTTCGCCGAGTGCGCGCAGGAATGCTGTTGTCGAACTCAGTCCGATCGGGGCCTGGAAGTATGGCCGCTCAAGCGTTTCGCACAGGTTCCGCCCAAACTCGCGATACATGCAGACATTCGCGTCCGCTGTGCCGAGTTGGCGGATATCGGCAAGATGGCAGCCGAGCGGGAACACCACGCCGATTTCGGCGCCGATCCCTTCGACAAGACGGCGGATTTCCGCCAGATCGCTGGGCATGTTGAACATGCCATAACTCGGGCCGATGATGTTGACCTTGGGCTTTTCACCCTCTTTGCGCGCCCTGGGCTTGGGTGCCTTTTTGGGTCCGAATTCGGTCCACAACCAGGTCAAAGCCCGGTCAGCGCTTTCCCACTGATCCTCGTCAATCGTGCGGGGCAGGAAGCGTTTGATATTGGTGCCTTCGGGTGTCACGCCGCCGCCGATCATCTCGGCGATGGAACCGGTCACCACCACTGCTGGCAGTTCCGGGTCTAGCGTTTCCCAGGCGCGTTTCATCGCGCCTTCCGTGCCGGTTTTGCCCAGCTCTTCTTCGCCCAGACCAGTCACCACAATCGGCAACTCGTGTGGGGGAAGGGCATCGGTGTAGTGCAGCACCGATGTCACTGGCAGGTTTTCGCAACCCACCGGCCCATCGATGATCACCTGCAGACCTTTGACTGCGGTGAAGACGTAAGTCGCACCCCAATAGCCTCCGGCCCGATCATGGTCCAAAACGAGGGTCATGTGCCCACCGCCTCTGACGCTTTGCGTGCCGCTTCATTGAGAGCCGCATATTTCTTGCGGAACTTGGGGCGGTCGATGGGAGTGTCTTCCCAGACGCCGGCTGCATGTTCGGTGCCTACGCCTTCAAAGAAGTCGCGCATCTTATCAAACCGCGCCTTGTTTCCCATCGCCGCATTGATCACCGTTGCGAGGCTGCCCGCACCGGCGGGCCCCATCAATGGCCGCGCGGAAATCAGATTGGTGAAGTACAGCGCCGGTACGGCCTTCGCCTTGGCGTGCTGGACCACCGGAGTGGTGCCAATGGCGAGATCGGGGCGGAATTCCTCGACCGCGGCGATATCCTCTTCAAGGCTGGCGCGGAAATTGACGCGTACACCTTTGGCTTCGAGCCATTCACGGTCGGCATCCGACCACTTCGTTTGCGGGCAAGCGCTCCCGACATAGGGCACATCCGCGCCGCTCTCTATCAACAGGCGGGCAACCAGAAGCTCGGAGCCTTCATACCCCGAAACCGTGATCCGGCCCTCGATTGGTTGCGAAGCGAGCGCGCCTTTGCAAGCGCCGATCATCGCGTTCTTGACGCCGTCGACTTTGTCCTGCGCGATGCCGAGCGTGTCACCGATCGATTGCAGCCACGCCGCCGTGCCATCTGCGCCCACTGGCGCCGATCCGATAACGGGGCGGCCTGCCGCTTCGAATTCGCGGATGCTGGCGGTGTAGAACGGGTGGATCGCAGCAGCGACACTGCAATCGAGCGCGGAATAGAGCTCTCGCCATTCGCGAGTGGGAACGACCGGGCCAGCGGCCAGCCCCATCGGCTCGAGCATCTGCCCGATCACCACAGGATCGGCCGGGAACATCTCACCCAGCAGGGCGACGGTCGGCTTGTCGGAACGCTCTTTGGGAGCGGCAACCGGACCGGCAGACACTTCCTCCCGAGCATATTGCAGCATTGCACCCGCGAGTACGTCTTTCGCTTCCGCATGGGTCGGAATGCCAAATCCCGGCACATCAATGCCGATAATCCGTACACCGTTGATCTGTTTCTTGAGCAATCGCAGCGGCACACCGCTGGCGGTCGGCACGCACAGATTGGTGACCACAATGGCGTCGTAATTCTCAGGATCGGCGAGGTCTTCGACCGCTTCCTTGATATCCTCGAACAGCTTGCCGGTGACGAGCGTCTCGGAGGAGAAAGGTACATAGCCGACCGTGCGACGCGCACCGTAAAAGTGTGAGGTGAAGGTGAGACCATAGACGCAGCAGGCGCTACCGGAGAGCACAGTCGCGGTGCGTTTCATGCGCAGGCCAACACGCAGGCTGCCGAATGCGGGACACATCGATTGGGGCTGGTCGTGCGGACCCTTGCTCGGATCAACCGGATAATCGGCAGCGTACTGATCCAGGATTTCGCTCTTGCCAGCCTTACGGGCAGCCTCTTTCATCGTCTCTTTGCTCGAGCATGCCCCACCGCCGCTCACATCGAGCGTGTCAGGGGCGCGCGTCGCTTGCTCTTGGGCGCTAGAGGCAGACAGGTCAGTCATCAGACTTCGTCGTAAATGACCTCCAGGCTGGGTTTTTCTTCGAAGACGCCGCCGCGCATATCGGCCTGAGTCGCTGGAACAAGCTGAATGTCGCCCCCGGTTTCTTCAGGTGAAAACAGGTTGAGCAGACCGTCCTGATCAAGCGGTGTGGGCTGTTTCGGTGGCGCTTCGGCGACGTTCACCGCGAGCGTTTCGAACAGGCTCGCCCATTCGCCGCCGGGTTTGCCGATGATCTGGTAATTGGCTGATTTCCGCCGAATATCCTCGTCCGCAGGAATGGCTGTGAGAACGGGAATGTCGACCGCTTCGGCAAAGGCTTGCGCCTCGCCGGTGCCGTCATCCTTGTTCACGATCATGCCGGCAACACCGACATTGCCGCCCATTTTGCGGAAGTATTCGACCGCGTGGCAGACATTGTTGGCGACATAGAGCGACTGCAGGTCGTTCGATCCGACCACGATCACTTTCTGGCACATGTCCCGCGCAATCGGCAGGCCGAACCCACCGCACACCACGTCGCCCAGGAAATCGAGCAGAACGTAGTCAAAGCCCCATTCGTGGAAGCCCAGTTTTTCGAGCAGTTCAAAGCCATGAATGATCCCGCGCCCACCGCATCCGCGACCGACTTCTGGCCCGCCAAGTTCCATCGCAAACACGCCGTCGCGCTGGAAACATACGTCTTCGATGGTGACGTCTTCACCGGCGAGCTTCTTCTTGGAAGAGGTTTCGATGATCGTTGGGCAGCTCTTGCCGCCGAACAGCAGGCTGGTCGTGTCCGACTTGGGGTCGCAACCGATCAGCAGCACTCGCTTGCCCTGCTGCGCCATCATGTAAGACAGATTGGACAGTGCAAAGCTCTTGCCCGAGCCACCTTTGCCATAGATCGCGATGACTTGCGTCTCGCTCGTCACTTCACCGGTGTGAACCGGATCGGGCTCTTGAGCGGCTTCGTCGCGCAGCGCTTCCGTTTGCGTATCCAACATCGTCATGCGGCGCTGCTCCAATCGAGAACCATTTTGAGACAATCGGGGTCTTCGAACGCCTGCGGGTAAGCGTCAGCCGCCTCCTCTGCGGGGCGCTGATCGCTGATGAGACCGCTCAGATCGAGCTTGCCGCTGTCGATAAGCGCGCGAG
>JBCAXQ010000288.1:0-3619 GCA_038534015.1 Pseudomonadota bacterium
AGCGCTGGCACAGGCGAGAACACTGGTGCCAAGACCGAAACTGCATCGGACTGGCTTGCAGAGGATCACATCCTGGAACGTCAGCCGGATGGCCATTTTTACGTGTCGGCCAACGTGGAAGGCACCAATGTGCGTATGGTCGTAGATACCGGCGCGAGCGTGGTCGCACTGACCGGTCGCGATGCCAGTGCATTGGGCCTGGATTGGGACGAAGCCGACATCCGCCAGATCGGGCAAGGAGCCAGTGGGGCGGTCTATGGTGTCCCCGCCAATCTCAGCGAGATCGATATCGGTGGGTTTGCTCGCGAGGATATCGAGGCCGTAATCATTCCCCGGGGGCTCGGCGTGTCGCTTCTCGGTCAATCCTATCTTGCGCAGATCGACACTGTCGAAATCTCGGATGACCAGATGATCTTGCGCGCGGAGTAGGGCCTAGGTCACTCGCTCTTGAGGCTAGGCGGAAAGTAGATATCGATATAGTCGGTGTAGCCATCACACCATTCAAATTCGCGCAGTCGGTAATATGACCGGTTCTGGGTGACCGCAAAGCGCCAGATCTTGTTCACATCGCAAAAGCGATCATTGGTGGGCGTGCCCATAATGGTGATTTCCGCATGGATCAGGAAGTAATCCTCACCAATCTCCGTGACGAAGCCTTCCAGCTTGAGCGCAGCCCCGCCCTCACCCCGGATTTCTGACGTCATCATCCAAACCCCGCGCTCATCCACCTCGACCAGCACGGGGCTGCGCGCATCCCAACCAATCCATTGCAAAGTCATGCCTTCGGTATTGCGAAGGCGCTCCGCATCGGCGGCGCTCAACACTCGAGTTGGCGCGGCCATGTGGTCATAGTCAGGAGCCGGTTCGATTTCCGGTTGATCGAGTTCCGCAAGTGCCGGAGCAGAAGCGTCCGATACGTATTCGGGCGACCCCGAAGGTGCTTCTCCAGTCGCGGGAGGTGTTGAAGCGACGTACCCATCAGGCGGTGGGCAACCTCCCAGCAACAAGGCAGCCATAGACACCAAAATAGGGCGCAATCCAACCAACATACCTCAAAAACTCCCAACTTGCGCGACTCACCGGAACGCTCCACGGACTGTGCAACGGCACCAGACGAAAGGGAATGCCTTGATCATGACGGACTTCGAAACCGACTATCTTGTGATTGGCGCTGGCGCAGTCGGTATGGCATTTACGGACACACTGCTGGACGAAGATCCCGATTGCCACATCACCATCGTGGATAAGCACGCCAAACCTGGGGGGCATTGGAATGATGCCTATTCTTTCGTGACGCTTCACCAGCCAAGCTCGACCTATGGCGTCAATTCGATGGAACTGTGCACCAAGCGAGTGGACCAGCATGGCCATAATACCGGGATGTATCCGCTCGCCAAACATGCGGAGATCCTCGCTTATTACGAGCAATTGATGAATGATCGCTTCCTGCCCAGCGGCCGCGTAAAGTACCTCCCCTTGACGGAATATCGCGAAGGGCATGTGGTTAAGGGTATCCTTTCGGGCGAGGAGCAAACAATCGGTGTGCGGCGCAAACTCGTCGACGGCACATACTTCCAAACCTCGGTCCCTTCGACGCACAAGCCAGGATACGAGATTGGCGAAGGCACGCCGTTTGCCATACCCGGTGATCTTCCCGCACTCTGGAAGGATATCGACAACCTGCCTGAGCATTTCGTGATCGTCGGCGCAGGCAAGACAGCGATGGATACAGGTGTCTGGCTGCTCGAAGCAGGCGTCCCGGCAGACAGGATCGGCTGGGTCCGTCCGCGCGAGTCCTGGCTGTTCAACCGGAAGTACCTCCAACCGGCCGAACATCATCTTGATCGGCTTATCGAATTTCAGCTCGGCCAGATGCGTGCAGCGGCGGCATCGGAGAGCGGAGACGAGATGTTCGCCAAATTGGGCGAGCAGGGGCTGATGCTGAGGATCGATCCGGAGACGAAGCCGGAAATGTTCCATTTCGCCGTGATTTCCGAAGCTGAGGTCGAGTTGCTGCGCGGCATCAAATCGGTTTACCGACAGGGCCGGGTCAAGCGGATCGATCCCGGAAAAATGCATTTTGCAGACGAGGTGGTGGACGTACCCAAAGGAACGCTGTTCATCGACTGCACTGCCAGCGCTGTTCCGTTCGATGCGCGTGGCAACCAGCGCCCGTTCTTCGATGGTGACACGATCACGCTGCAATTGGCCCAATCTCCCTTCGTACCTTACAGCGCCGCACTCGCAGCGTTTCTTGAAGCCAACTTCGAAACCGATGACGAAAAGAACGCGCTGATCCCGCCAGCCCCATTGACCGATACACCCAGCACATATCCGGCGGCGTTTTTCGCAAACCTGCGCAGCACGGGGCTGCTCGCGGCAAACGAGAAAGTCAGCGCCTGGAACTCGAAGAGCCGCCTGCACCCGACCGGCCCGGCGATCGCCAAGCTCTCCGCTGAAAAGAGTCCGATGCTGGCCGCGCTGAGCGAAGTCGGTCCGACGGTGAAAGAATGCATGCCGGGCATTATGAAGCTGGGCATGGCAGCCTATGCAGAACACAATGCCTCGCTGGCTTGATCCCAACAGCCTGCGCCGTGTATTGTCCATTCACGGGAACGTTAGGTTTGCGGTATTAGTATCTTTGAGATGAAACGGCGCGATCTGATCAAGACCGGCCTTGCTGCCGGAGCGACGCTGACCCTTCCAGCGACAATTGCCGCTGCCCCGGCACGTGGCAGCCCGCGCGATCGCAAGCTGTTCGAGATTGCTCAACGCGAACTTGATCGAGCAGGAGATGCGATCTGGAAGCGTGACATTGTCGGGATTGCCGATTTCGGTGTGCATTCTGCCAATCGCCGGTTCCACTTCGTCAATCTCGATCGCGAAGAAGTACAAAGCTATCACGTCAGCCATGGCACCGGGTCGGACCCCGAACACGATGGCTGGCTCAATTCCTACTCCAATGTCGAAGGCTCACTGGCGACCAGCAAAGGTGCCTATGTCACCTGGGAATGGTATGTCGGGCGGTACGGCACATCCGTGCGCCTGGGCGGACTGGATCCGACCAATGATGCGGCACTGCAACGCTATATAGTGATGCACCGTGCGAAATATGCGGAGCCTGAGCATATTCAGCGTTGGGGCCGGCTTGGACGTTCCAATGGATGCTTTGCGCTCGGCGAAGAGCAATTCCGGATCGCGCTGCTAAACCTTTCCGGAGGTCGCCTGCTGTTTGCCGACAGCCTGGGCCTGCAGGAGGATGGTAGCGTGTCGATTGGACCCGCTCCGCCGCAAGTCGTACCGCTGCAATCCGATCAGCCCACCGATCTGCAGCGTTACGCTCCAGGATCGTTTTGAGCGAAACCACAAGTCTTGATGACCGCACCCTTCGCATAGTCTGCGGCATTGGGCCTGTGGTGGAAGCTTACCCGCCTGCCAGCGGATTGTTCTCGATAACAATCACTTCATCGTCGATCTCATCGCTGCGGTCCTGCACACGCGGCTTATCGAGGCTCGCCAGCACAGGCGCATCGCGGCCGTAAATGTCCTTGAAGGTCGACAGCTCGCCATTGATGACCGTCGCCATTGTGAAATAGGTCATAGAGGCCGGAATCTCAGT
>JBCAXQ010000289.1:0-3612 GCA_038534015.1 Pseudomonadota bacterium
AAATCGAACATCGTCTTGCCTTGGGCTGAGAGCAACGCTGCATAGACGGGCAATTCACCAGAGACATCATTGGTCACCAACCCTTGCAGGAATTCGGAGATATCTTCCCCGGTTTCAAGCGGCGAAAGCTCTCAGCCCAGGGCAAAACAATGTTCGATTTCCTTGTCTGGGGCGGAGAGGACGGGGCGCTGTTGATCGATTGCGAAGCCGAGTTCGCCGACGAACTCGCAAGGCGGCTCTCGCTCTATCGTCTGCGTCGCAAGATCGAGATCAAGCGTAAAGACAGCCTTGCCTCGCATTGGAGCAGGGATTCTGACGAAAGGGGATTACCCGATCCCCGCCTCAACGAACTCGGATACCGCTGGCTTGCGTCGGCTGATGACGAAGAACCGAGCGCCGATGATATCTGGCTGGCGCACCGTCTTTCGCTGGGCGTCCCCGAAGGCCACGCCGAGCTTGGTGATGTTCTCTGGCTTGAGACCAATGCGGTCGAGCTAAACGGGGTGAGCTTCGAGAAAGGGTGCTATGTCGGGCAGGAGAACACAGCCAGGATGAACTGGCGCAACAAGGTCAATCGGCGGCTGGTGGTTGTGCCGATCACTCATTCAAACGAAAAACGACAAAAGGCGGCCCATCCAGAGCTCGGCTTGGCAATCGACCACCTTAGAGTCGGCGACCTTGATCCTGCAGCTTTGCCTGCATGGCAGGCAGCGGCAATCAAGCCTGCTGGTTGACCAGCTCAAGCGATTGCTCAAGCATCTGCTGAGCTCGATCGCGAGCCGCAGTGTCGGGGAGGCCAAGCGAGCGTGCCAGCGCCGATCCGATCAATGCATCGCCCATCGCCATCAGGACAAGCACCAGCGTTTCTTCATGGACGTGAGTCACGGATCCATGCGCGTCAGCCTCTGCAGGTGCAATCTCGTCAACCAGTTGATGAATAGTCTCGACAATAGGCCCGAGGGCATCCTCATTGCCTGTAAGGATCATCCAGCTGGCTAAGGCGCCCGCGCCCTCTTTATCGAAAGCGTCAAAGGCCAGGTCCACAACCTCGCGCGAGCTACCCAGCCCTGCCCGGTTGGCTTCGACCGCGTGCTTGATGGTCTCACACACGGTCTCACATAGGTGCCGAGCAAGTTCTTTCTGCAAGCCCGCCGCGGAGCCAAAATGGTGGAGCAAATTTGGCATGAGTTCGACCAATCCGTCCTGCAACCGCTTTCAGCGTCACCGCCTGCGGACCGGCTTCAATCAGCAGCGCACGCGCCGCTTCGAGCGCAGAATTCCGAGATTCTTCAGGGCTTAAGCGTTTGCGACTAGTCATTGGTCTGGATGCCTAGTGTCCCCTGCGACTACTCGCAAGCCATTGCTGTGGATCGCCAAGCGCGCGTTCTCAAGCAGCCATGCGGCGCAAGTAGTCGACTTCATCGAGATCGAGAGCGTATTCTGCTGTCTCGGCAGCCTCACCCCTTCCGCAGGAATGGCGTTCGATAGTCCGCCCAGTCGGAACAAAGCCGAGTTTGCGCAGCACAGTTCCCGACGCGGGATTGTCCAGGAAGTGGGAGGCGACAACTGATCGATGACCAAGAGTTCGCGCAATGCGCAATACGGCACGGCCAGCTTCGGTCGCGTAGCCCTGCCCCCAGGAGGGACGAGCAATCCAATACCCGAGCTCCACTGCATCAGCGTACTCTTGATCATTGATGTCAAGGCCGATGCAGCCGATCACCTTTGCATCAATTGCGGTGGTGATCAGAAAGCGCGGCTCATGCGGCTCAAGCGCACGCGACGCAAATTGGCGCGCGTCATTCTCGTGATAGGGCCACGGCGCTCGGGAAAGGTTCCGAACGATACCCTCGTCAGCAATCCCGGCGAAAACGCCTTTCCAATCTTCGGGCCAGATAGGCCTCAACAGCAATCTTTCACTGCGATGGAACACGAGATGTCTCCCTCATCGCCCCACGCCGCCCCATTATGGGAGGCGCATGACAGTTTCGTTGCCGTGAAATCTGTTATTCCACGAGTTGTTGAGGGAGAAACGAGAAGAGGGAGATGGCTCCCCCGGATGGGGTGGCCCTTCTCCCTCTACGCTGCCGATCAAATCATCGGCTAGGACCGCCCCGGTGGACGATCCTGTTCGTGAACCGTCCGTTTATTCGGCTGCTTCCGCAATCATGTCTACCGACACATATTTGCGGCCGAGCTTACCCTTGTGGAATCGCACCACGCCTTCGGCGGTCGCGAATAGGGTATGGTCCTTGCCAATACCGACATTGGTGCCCGGATAGAATTTGGTGCCACGCTGACGCACGAGAATGTTGCCGCCGATCACATCCTGACCGCCGAACTTCTTCACGCCAAGGCGACGGCCGGCTGAATCACGACCGTTACGCGATGAGCCGCCTGCTTTTTTATGTGCCATCGTCCGTAATCCTTACTTCTTATCGTCTGCTTTGGGCGCGGCTTTCTTCGCCGGGGCCTTTTTCGCAGGTGCTTTCTTCGCCGCAGGCTTCTTGGCTGCTGCAGTCTTTGGAGCCGCCGCCTTTTTTGCTGGAGCTTTCTTAGCCGGCGCTGCTTTCGATTCGGTTTCGGTCTTCGCCGGGGCAGCCTTTTTGGCAGGTGCCGCTTTCTTGGCCGGAGCCTTCGTTGCCTCACCAACATCGGTGATGCGCAGCAAGGTCATCTGCTGGCGATGGCCTGCTTTACGACGGTAGTTGTGGCGGCGACGTTTCTTGAAAACGACTACCTTTTCGCTCTTTGCCTGAGCGATGATCTCTGCCGAGACGGCTACTTTCGAGGCGTCAGCGATTTTGTCGCCCTCGCCTGCGAGAAGGACATCGTCCAGCGTAATCGTTTCGCCCGCTTCACCAGCGAGCTTCTCAACGGCAATCTTGTCTCCGGCAGCAACCCGATATTGTTTGCCGCCCGTGCGCACTACTGCGAACATCGGTCTATACTCTCATTCTAAAGCTGTGCCCCGCCTGATCACGATCGCGTTCAGATTGGGCGCATTTGCCGCGCCGCACAGATGCAGCGCCGGAAAGACGCGTGCCATTACGGAAAGAGTTCGGTCAAGTCAACGCTTCGTCTGCCATAAAAAGTGAAACCGAATTGTTGCCAATCGGGTTTGCGAGATTGTTGTGTCATGATAACAGGACGCGGGATCATGACACAGAGATTAGGCACATTTCTTGGCGTCGCAGCCGCGTTGACTGCTCTTTCAGCCTGTGCGGGCAGCGGTGACCGCTACCCCTCGCTCGCTATCCGCGATGCAGAACGCAATACGGGCCAGTTCACACCGGCCCTAGCCAATACAAACCAAGAAGCCCCGGTCATTTCTCGTACCGACTTGTCCGCTATCGTCAGCAGGGCATCAAGTGCGCACGACGCATTTCTCGCGTTGGCTCCCGCCGCGCGCAATGCCGTCGAATCGGCAAACGGCTTGAGCCCTGAAAACAACAACTGGGCGCATGCGCAGGTAGTCCTCGCCGATTTGGGAACACAACGTAGCGAGACATTGCTTGCTCTGGGTGATCTGGACTTGCTCGAAGCGAAGGCTGCGACAACATTCGCTCCCACCAATGACATTATTGAAGCGCAATCCCGTGTCAGAGGGAT
>JBCAXQ010000290.1:0-3601 GCA_038534015.1 Pseudomonadota bacterium
GCTCTTGTTTGAAGGATCACTGGTGCTGATGCGCTTCCAAGAGCGCAAGGTTGCGACGGTAAGCGAAATGGGCGACGAATCTGATGGGAGCGCCGCTGGCGAAGCCACAGGCACCTCATCGGGCAACCCATCTGATCCAACGCCCAGCGCATAGATCAACAAAGCCCGACAGCGGATGGCTGACGGGCTGCGTTGCTATTTGCAATCGACCAAAAAAAACGGGCCCCCAGTGGGGACCCGAAATTTATTCGATGAAAGTGTGATCAGGCGCTGATCGGATCGTCATCGCCACCGTCAGCGGCGATGATGATGCCTGCGATGATCGCAGCAGCAGCCAGAATAGCGATGATGATGCCCGAGCCACCTTCCAACTCGCTTTCGCCTTCAACCGGCGCGAAGTCACGGTCAAAAGTGGCCTCAGCAATAGCCGGAGTAGCGGCAAGTGAAACAACTGCAGCAGCGGCAGCCAGGTTACGGAACTTCATCGATACGTCTCCTATGAGCTCTAATTTGAATTCGATTGGCCCCTAATTAGGCCAGCAGATGAATTGTGACAACCCCAAACTTGTATCAATGGGTCGCCGGACTCATCCAAAATCAACCGAAAATTCAAAGCGTTGAATTTCATGTGGCAAAAAAGTCGCGTTTCTACATGTCGCTGAAAGAGCCTCTCCTTCGCAGTTGCGCAAAAAATTCAGCATTGCAGCAGACGTAGAATTAACGAATCGTCACATGATTCCCTTCGAATATTCTCGATACCCTATGTCGATGCTGCGTTACGCCCTGATGAATAGGTGCTTTTGCGAACACGGCTGACCCAATCCAGATGCCTTACGATCGCTTAACCGCTGCCGATCACGACTATAAGCAAAACCCACGATTACCGGGGTGAGGCGACTTTCTCTCCGCCGACCCAAACTTCATGGATATTTGTCGCGCGGATATCGGTCGGGGATGCGAGCATCGGATCGCGGTCGACAAGGATAAAGTCTGCGCGTTCTCCTTCGACAAGGCGGCCAAATCGGCCATCGGCAAACCCGGCATAGGCTGCATCAGATGTAAACGCCCGGAGGGCATCCTCGCGGCTGACGGTTTCGCCCGGCAACCAGCCACCGAAAGGTTCACCATTCTCGTCAGTCCGACTGATTGCGACCGCAATCCCGGCAAAGACGTCAGCGGGTTCGACCGGTGCGTCGGACCCGAACGCCAATCGCCCACCTGCTTGTAGCACGCTGCGCCAGGCATAGGCGCCGCCCAGCCTGTCAGGTCCCAATCGCGCTTCGGCCATCAGCCGGTCGGAAGTCTGGTGAAGGGGCTGCATCGAAGCGATGATGCCATTCTCTCCGAAATCGGGAATCTCCATGGGATCGACGATCTGGGCATGTTCGATCCGCCATCGCCGATCGCCGGTATAAGTGTCGGACAATTCCTTGATCGCGGCCAGCACTTCGGCGTTTGCGGCATCGCCAATTGCATGAATCGCTGTCTGAAAATTATCGAGCGCTGCGCGACTCATCAGGTTTCGCAGCTGGGCGGGACTCAGTAGCGGCAGGCCATGGGTATCCGGTTCATCGGCGTATGGTTCCTTGAGTGTGGCCCCACGAGAGCCAAGTGCACCATCGAGATACAGCTTGATGCCGCCCATCCTGAGCCTGTCGTCATAGAGCCATGGCGTCGGGCCGGGCCCAGCGATCAGTTCCATCTGCTCGACTGAGCTCGCATAGGCCATGATCCGCAATTTCAACGAGCCACGATCACCTGCACGTCGAAACGTCTGCCAGTCCTCAATGCCAACGCCCATATCGGCAACGCTGGTGATGCCATATCCGAACAGGATCTCTTGAGCCTTGGCCAACGCGAGGTCTCGATCTTCAGGGCGGGGGGCAGGAACGACGGTATTGATGAGGCTTTCGGCTGCGTCAACGAAGACGCCCTCCGGCTCCCGGCTGCCGGGCTTGCGGATGATCCGTCCGCCGCTCGGATCGGTGTTGGCCGCAGTGACGCCTGCCGTTTCCATTGCAAGGCTGTTTGCCCAGCTTGCGTGGCCATCAACACGCTGGAGCCAGACCGGCCGGTCCGAAACAACCGCATCGAGTTCGGCCGCTGTCGGAAAGCGCCCAAGTCCCCACTTTTCCTGGTTCCAGCCGCGGCCAAGGATCCACGGACGACCAGGATTGTCTTCGGCGAACTGTTTGATCTTCGCCAACGCATCTTCCAGCGATTCTGTGTCAGACAGATCGAGTGTAAGCGCGCCAAAGCCGATACCCATTACGTGGACATGGGCGTCAATCAGTCCCGGAAGCATCACTTTGCCGTCGCCATCGACACCGAATTCGACATCGGTCGGGCGCTCGTCGTCTGTCTTCAGGATCTGCGTAATTCTGCCATCATCGTCGAACACGAGACCGGTAAAGCGTTCGATTTCGCCACTTTCGTTTATTGTGATCCCGTCCACATTGTCGACCAGCGTTTCGGCGATTGCGGGGCTGGCGAGGAGGGCAGTAACCGCAGCGATTGCGGTGGTGAAAGTCCGGATCATGAGATTCCCTGTCACTTCTTTGTCTGGGGCAAGCGGGTGATGAGCGCGCTGGTGTCTTTTCTACCCCCGCCTTTGGCTTGAACGTCGGCATAGAACTGGTCAACGAGCGCGGTGATCGGGGCAGAGAGTCCCTGCTTCTGCGCCTCGTCTAGCGCATTAAAGAGATCCTTTCGCATCCAGTCGACTGCAAAGCCGAAGTCGAATTCATCCGCAGTCATTGTCGCCCAACGATTGTCCATCTGCCAACTTTGCGCTGCGCCGCCGGAGATGGCTTCATACGTCTTGTCCAGATCGAGTCCGGCAGCCTGCGCCAGTCGGATGGCTTCAGATAGCCCGCCGAGAATACCTGCGATGCACATCTGATTGGCCAGCTTTGCGGTCTGACCCGCGCCAGCCGGGCCGACATGGACAATCGACTTTCCGTAGGCCTGCATAATCGGCTCGGCGCGGGCCATGGCGTGCTGAGTGCCGCCGCACATGATAGCGAGTTGGCCGTTTTCCGCCCCTGCCTGGCCGCCACTGACCGGGGCATCGACAAAATCGATCCCTTTCTCTGAGCACGAATCAAACAACCACCGCGCCGAGGCTGCTGAAACGCTCGTATGATCGATGAGCAGCGATCCAGATCCTAGGGCGTCGACCACTCCATTCTGATCCAGCGTGACGCTGACCAGATCTTCGTCGTTGCCAACGCATACCAGAACCGTTTCCGCGTTCTGCGCGGCCTCAGCCGGAGTGTGCGCGAAGGCTACTTTCAGCCCTTCCGCCGCCCACGCCTCGCGCCATCTCTCGGCGCGTTCAGGCGAGCGATTGTAGGCCGTTACACGGTGCCCTGCGCGGGCCAGATGTGTTGCCATCGGGCCACCCATGACGCCAAGGCCAATGAATGCGATTGTCTGTGGTTTGGTCATTATTGCGCAGCCCTAATCACTTATCTGCGCCTTGCCAACGCGGGAGAGATTGCTCTTGTCCAAGAGACCGCCTAGGCCTCCGCCCACTATGAATGCCGACCAAGCTTCCGTTCCGTCGCATAGCGAATCGACCGCCAGCCCTGCCGATCTG
>JBCAXQ010000291.1:0-3562 GCA_038534015.1 Pseudomonadota bacterium
TATCTCCGATCACTGGCGCCTCACGCCAGGTCGGTATCAGCACAGCCGCGCTTCCGGTCAGACGACGCATGGCCCATTCTTCACGATCAATCTTCAGCGCCCGAGCACGGCCCGTCAATTTAAGCCATATCCAAGTAAAGTCGATCGCGAGATCGTCCAGCGCGCCAATCAGGAAGAAAATGCCTGCAAACAGCAGTAGCTCATGCTGAAACAGCACAAGCCATTGCCACCAATCCAAACCCAGCACTGACAAGGCGACCCCCACCCCCAACGAAAAAACAGACTAACGCGCCGGGATTGCGCTTGCAACGGGGCAAACTTTTCTCAAAGGAAGCCGCAGCATGTCTGGCCCCAAACTTCCACTCCGTTCGATTTTTGCCCCTGTCCGCGCTCTATTCGTTGGTGACGCGTCCGCCGGGGTCCTACTGATACTGGTGGCCGCAGCGGCAATGCTCGCTGCAAATTCCCCCATGGCAGATGCCTATGATCTGCTGATCAATGGCAAATTCGACTGGTATCCGCACAAGAAGCTCAGCTCTCTTCACTACATCGTAAACGATGGTCTGATGGCAATATTCTTCTTTGTCGTCGGGCTCGAAGTGAAGCGCGAACTTGTCGCTGGGCAACTTTCCGACCCAAAGGCTCGGCGATTGCCGATGGTCGCTGCTGCGGCCGGAATGGCTGTTCCAGCAATCGTTTTCATGGCTGTTTCTGGCGGTGGTGAATACAGCCGCGGATGGGCGATACCGGCAGCGACCGATATCGCTTTTGCCATGGGGGTTCTGGGTTTGCTTGGGAACCGGGTTCCCGCCTCCCTGCGACTGTTCCTGCTAACGGTCGCAATCGTGGATGATATCGGCGCTGTGCTGGTAATTGCGTTCTTCTACACCGCGCAGATATATCTGGAATGGCTCGTCGCTTCGATCATCGTGTTTGGCATGATGGTGGCGCTGAACCGGATGCACATCAGCAAGTTCTGGCCCTATATCCTGCTCGCTATCGTGCTTTGGTATTGTGTGCTCAACACCGGCGTCCACGCAACCATTGCGGGCGTTCTTGCGGCTTTGACGATCCCGATGCACCGTAAAGATGGCAACTCAATGCTTGAGCGGCTTGAACACGGACTGGCCCCGTGGAGCGCATACCTTGTTGTGCCGGTGTTTGGCTTTGCAAATGCAGGCGTCTCTTTCGAAGGAATGACACTGTCGAACCTTCTGGATCCGCTGCCCGTTGCCATCGCAGCCGGCCTCGTCATCGGCAAACAGCTCGGTATCTTCTCGACGATCTTCGTGTCGGAAAAGATTGGCTTTGCCAACCGGCCAGATAACGCCAGTTGGCCCGAAGTCTGGGGCATTTCGATCCTCTGCGGCATCGGCTTTACCATGAGCTTGTTCATCGGCCTGCTGGCGTTTGAAGGCCAGCAATTCCTGATAGACGAAGCCAAGATCGGCATCCTGACGGGCTCCGCAATCTCGGCAGTTCTCGGCTACGCCATTCTCAGGATGACGACATCGCACACTCCGGAAGAGTGCGATGACAAGGGCGTGCAACCCCGAAAGGCGTGACGCGCGGGCTTACCAGCTACCGGTGTTTTCCATGCTGGCCCATGGTTCTTGCGGCTCGAGATGACCTTCCTGAAGCAGCTCAACCGAGATACCGTCGGGTGATTTGACGAACGCCATATGACCGTCGCGCGGAGGCCTGTGAATGATGTGCCCCGCATCGGCGATGCGCTGACAAGTTTCATAGATATTCTCTACCCGGTAAGCGAGGTGGCCAAAATTGCGGCCGCCATCGTAGCCTTCGGGTTCACTGCCATCCTCTGGTGGCCAGTTGTAAGTCAGTTCGACCTCGGCAACCCCTTCTTGCCCGGGAGCAGCGAGGAAGATCAGCGTAAATCGGCCAGCCTCCACATCAAATCGTCGCACTTCCTCGAGACCGATTAGCTTGAAGAAATCGACGGTAGCGTCAGGGTCCGAGACGCGGATCATGCTGTGGAGGTATTTTGTCATGAATTCACACCTTCATTCAAAAACGGTTCATCGACACTGAAGCACAACTCATCGTACGACAAGGCGATAGGAGGATGTCATGGCAGAGGTGGAGACAGAAACAGCGGAAAGCAATCAGGAAAATGGACGAGCGCGTCCGTTCGCCGTTGGAGCGACAACCACACGCTGGTTTGGTACGGCTGCGATTGCGGCGATCGGAATAACGCTGGGTGGCTATTTGCTCGGCGATGGCTTGCTGCGGGCCAAAGAAGCCGAACGATCAGTCACTGTGCGCGGCCTTGCTGAGCGAGACGTAACCGCAGATCTGGCAACCTGGACGATCTCCTATTCCGCCAGCTCGCCAGACTTGGCCGTTGCACAGGGCAAAGTACGTCGGGACACAACCGCGATCGAAAGCTTCTTCAACGATCTCGGCTTTCCAGACGATGCATTGCAACCGACGGGGGCGAACGTTTCCAGCCGAACATCTCAGGGAGTGACGACCTACACCGTGCGTCAACGCTTGGCATTAAGAACCGAAGATATCGAGCGCGCGCAAAAAGCTGTGGCCCAGCAGTTCGATCTCGTGGGGCGCGGTGTCTTTCTCGAAGAAGGGTCGGGCATGAGCTACACCTTTACGAAGCTCAACGACATCAAACCCGATATGGTGGCAGAGGCGACACGCGACGCGCGATCATCGGCCGAGCAATTTGCCAAGGATTCGGGCACCGGTGTTGGCGCTATCAAGGATGCGACCCAAGGATACTTCTCGATCGAAGCGCGCGACGGCGATAGCGGCGGCTGGGGCGTGTCGGATAGCCCTTACAAGAAGGTCCGCGTCGTCACGACGGTAAATTTCAGTCTGGATTGATTGGCAGAGTATTCAAGCCAAAAAGAAACGCGGGAGCAGCCAACCGACCACTCCCGCGTCCTGTTCCTCCCGCGATTGTTAGCGGGAATTTCTTAAATTTAGATGCTGGCGCTGATGGTGAAGACCACAGCATCATCGACAAAGTCATACGAGCCAGCCGGGATGTCGCCCTCTGCACCGACATAGGCAACGCCGACGCTGACCGGACCAGCAACTTCAGCTTCGAGACCAATCGACCAGTCAAACGCTTTGCTGTCGTTGGTGAAAGTCAGGAAGCCGTCAGTGTAGCCGAGGTGGCCGCTGACAGAGAGTGGAGTGTCCGGAATGCCGATACCGAGATCGGTGTAGATATAGAAGTTGTCGGTCGATCCAAGCGAGTCCTGGTCGGGTGCGTACGCGACCCCAACCGTTGCCTCTGCAGGGCCAAATCCAAAGCCGAGCGAACCGTAGAATTCGACATAGTCGAAGTCACCCGCACCAGCGTTTGGATAGAGGTATGCGATAACACCAATATCAGCCGAAACACCGCCAATATCGCCACTCCAGCCGCCGTAAATGTCGAGTTCGGTATGGCCAAAACCAACGGTGTCTTCGTCAAGCGAAGAGCCCCATGTGCCGACATAGACTCCCGAGCTGTGCGCAATATCGATGCCGCCCTGCACTGCGATATCGCCGCCCGAAAGATCGACACCGCGGAAGC
>JBCAXQ010000292.1:0-3554 GCA_038534015.1 Pseudomonadota bacterium
CATAGAGCGCAGCAGGAATCTCAAACGTTCGGTCATGCTCAACCTGATGCCGGACCTTGGTGTTCTCTTTGGCCGGTGCCTCGACAATCCGTGCGCGGCCAACTTCGACTAGGTCTCTTACATGTTCACTCACTGGTATTCTCCTTCCGTGAAGAAGGGTTTACTCAGGCAAGAACCGGTTCGCCTTGACCCAGATCAAACAGGTTCGGTTTTTTGCCACCGCGCCAAATCGGCGTAGTCGTCGCTACGCGGTTCGATCCAGGTCCAACCAGTCGCGCGCTTTTCCCGCTTCCAGAACCATGCTGCACTCTTGAGATGGTCCATGCAAAAATCGACCGCGTCGATGGCACCGCGCCGGTGCTTGGCCACGGCAGAAACACAAACGATTGGCTCGCCCGGTTCCATCTGACCAGCACGGTGGACGATCAGCAGGCCCATAAGATCAAACCGGGCGGCGGCTTTGTCGGCCAAAGTCTCCATTCCCGGCAGAGTCATTGGTTCATAGTGCGATAGCTCGAGCATCTCGACATCGGCTTCGCCGCGCACTTCACCAACAAAGGTGCACACACCGCCAAGGCCGGGATGTGCATTGGTGAACGGTCCGACAAAGGCGTTCGGACTAAAAGGTTCGACCAGCAGGCGAACGTCGATCATCGCTTGCCTCTACCCACCTGATACAGGCGGGAGCAGAGCGATTTCATCACCGTCTTGCGCGGCCAACGCAGTCTTGTCGGCCAGCACCTTCCCACCACAGGCAATGTTCACCCGGTCCTGCAGCAATTGGTCGGCGACATCGGGACCTACCGCATCAAGCAGTGCCTTCCAGTCTAGCGGCGCATCGATCTCTGTCGATTCTGTACCGGCGAGATCACGCAGAGGCCCGAGGTATATGATCGTGACAGCCAAGAATCAGCCCCCGGTCATCGACATATGTCGCGGCAAATGCGGTTCCGCACCGCGCTTATCGATCTGGAAATGATGCCGCTCAGGCTTGATCGCCATTGCTTCATTGAGCGCGGCCAGAAGATTTCCTTGAGGGTCGCTCGAACGAAGCGCAGCGCGCAAGTCCACCCTTTCGCCGCCACCGAGGCAAGGGTAAAGCTGGCCGGTCGCAGTCACTCTAAGGCGGTTGCAGCCCGCACAGAAGTTGTTCGTAAGCGGGGTGATCAGTCCGAGGCGGCCGCCGGTTTCAGCAATATCGACATAACGCGCGGGACCTCCAGTCTGATGGTCATTGTCCGTCAATGTCCAGCGTTGCTCCAGATTCGTACGAACATCCGGCAATGGAAGGTAGTGATCAACACGATCTTCATCGACGTCGCCGAGAGGCATTACCTCAATGAGCGTGACGTCATGGCCTTGAGAATGGCCCCATGCGATAAGATCTGGCAGCTCCTCCTCATTGATATCCTTCAACGCGACCGCATTGAGCTTTATCTTGAGGCCAGCCTCTTTCGCGGCGGCAATCCCCTCCAAAACCTGTGGCAGCGCATCACGCCGTGTCAGTTCAGCGAACCTGTCGCGATCCAAGGTGTCGACGGACACATTCACGCGCCGCACCCCCGCTCTCGCCAACGCATCGGCGTGCTCTGCGAGCTGAGTGGCGTTTGTCGTCAGCGTTAGTTCTTCGAGGCCATGACCGATCCTGCGACCGAGTGCGGCAAACAGATCAGTGATATCACGCCGGACCAGCGGCTCCCCCCCTGTAATCCGCAGCTTGGTTACTCCGCGATCAATGAAGCCCATCGCAAGCTCATAGAGTTCTTCTAGGGTCAGCACGTCCTTGCGCGGCAGGAACTTCATCTTCTCTGGCATGCAATATGTGCAGCGCAAATCGCAGCGATCGGTAACCGACAGGCGCAGATAGGTGATCCGCCTTTGAAATGTATCGACCAATGGATTCTTGCCGCCATCGAGCGCAAGGAAATCCCGATCCCGAAGTTTTGCACTATTCATGGGCAGCAAGATACTGTCCCGTAACCCCGGGCGCATTCCCCAAATATACCAGCATCGCTCGCTCTGCTTCAACATCATTGGCCCCGATGATATTGACCCGTCGTGGCGTGAATTCGCGCGCAAGATCGCGTGCAAGGCTGTGCCGCCAATCATCATGATCCGGACCGGCGGCAGGAAGGACAATGGCGAGCGAAGTCGCCCTCTTTTCCCCCAGCAATCCGCGGGCATGCGCCAAGTAATCGGAGAAATAGCTTTCACTCGCCGCCAGTGGGCTATCGGGAAGTTCAGTTACGCGCTGGACCTGTTGCATCAATCGGTCGGACGCTCACGGTGCAGCGTGATGCCAATTCTTTCATTCGCTTCGGCAATTGCCAGTTTAACGATCTTGACCGTGACCGCCTGAACCTTCGCATCCTGAACAAACAGCGTTTCACAGATGTGATCGGCAACCGCCTCGATCAACTTGAAATGAACGCCCTTCGGCAAACCCTCGGAGGCCGCGAATTTGAGATCCATATAGTTCTTGCTCGCATCGAGGGGCGTGTCCGGATCATAATGATCGGCAACGTCATACCGCGATTTAACGGTAATCCGCAGCGGTTGCGGCTTGCCTGTTTCTTCGGAATAGATTCCAGTCAGGACATCCACTTCGAGATCGGCAACTTCGAGAATGAGAGAATCGCTCATATTGTTTGAACCTTAGCCCTGATTGCTCCAGCGTGCGAAGATAGCGGTCGGTAGCAGGCGAGCCTTGTCACCCTCTTCCCGCACGGAAAGATCACCGAATTCGATCTTACCAGCCAGGTGGTCTGTCGCTTCGGCCAATAGGCCAGCAATCGCAAGGGCGCTCATACGAACCGCATAGACCGTCAGGAAGAGAAAACGGCTGTCGTGATCAAGCAGCTTTGCACAATCAGCGACTAGGCCGGGCAGCCCCTCCTCCAGGCGCCAGGTTTCGTTCTTGGGTCCGCGACCGAACTTAGGCGGATCTAGAATGATCCCATCATATCGGTTCTCTCGACGAACCTCCCGCGCTGTAAACTTCGCGGCGTCGTCAACCATCCAGCGGACCGGGCTGTCCTGCATGCCCGACAAAGCGGCGTTTTCTCGAGCCTGGGCGACCGATTTCTTCGATGCATCGACATGGGTAACCCGGCCATACTCGCTAAGAGCCAGAGAGCCGACCCCGGTATAGCCGAACAGGTTCAGGGTTTCCGCATCCAAATTGCCGTTTAGCTGGTCGCCCATCCAGTCCCACACAGGGGCCATGTCCGGGAAAAATTGCAAATGGCGAAAGGGAGTCGGGCGAGCATTGAAGCGCACCGCTTTCCAACCAAGCTCCCAACCTTCTTCCGGGACTTTGGATGAAAAGCTCCAACGACCACCACCATCCTCATCAGAACCCGGAACGAATTCGCCATCGGCCTGCCAATCGGGCAACCGTGGTTGCCACATCGCCTGCTGATCAGGGCGGATAAAGCGGTAGGGCCCGAACTGTTCGAGCTTGCGCCCGCCTCCGCTATCGAGCAAGCGATAGGCGTCCCACCCAGTGCATTCCATGACCAAAGGATCGCGGGCAAGCTTCGCCATCAGGTCGG
>JBCAXQ010000293.1:0-3526 GCA_038534015.1 Pseudomonadota bacterium
GTTCAGTCTGGATCATCCGTAGGAAATTGATCGATGCAAGGCCGTTCGGTACCGCACTAGTCGCGATGGCAAATCAGAACCCTTTTATTGAGCGCTACGCAAAGGCTTTCGGGCGACCTCAGGCTACACTTCTCAAAATTACCGGCCTCTCTTCGGCGGAAGTCTCTGGCGAACGTCACCTTGTGAGGACGGCAGATGGACAAGAGTGGACTGATTTTGGGTCCTTCGGCGTCCACCTGCTTGGGCATAATCACCCGGAGGTGAAACGGGCCATTTCCCAAGCATCCGAGGAGCTAGGGCTTTCCACGCGCATCTTGGGCAATTTGGCGGCGACAGAACTGGCTGAAGTCCTGGCTTCAAGCGTGCCATGGGAACTCGATTCCGTCATGATGGCCAATTCAGGCTCAGAGGCGGTTGAGATCGCATTGCGCATGTCGATGATCGCAACCGGACGAACCAAGGTCTTGTGTCTGAAGGGGGGCTATCACGGCAAGAGCTTTGCCACTTCAGTTTTGAGCGGAGCCTATGCCTCGGACCGAATCCCCGTTTGCCTCGAAGTGACGAAAGTTAGCGCAGGAGATTATGGAGCGCTTAGAACTGCCTTGCAAACAGAAGCATTCGCGACCTTCATTGCAGAGCCGGTTCAGGGCGAAGGCGGAATAGTCCCGGTCGACACCGATTTTTTGTCTTTGGCTGCTGAATTGTGCGGTCAAACGGGCACAAAGTTCGTGCTCGACGAAATCCAGACAGGCCTTGGACGGACCGGGGTCTCATGGGCTGGATGCGGTGTCACAACTGGAGTCGATGCTGTTTTAACGGGGAAAGTGCTCGGGGGCGGATATGTCCCGATCGCGGCGGCGATCTTTGATTCGAAGTCCTTTGGATCTCAGGCAACCGATCCTATCCTTCATTCATCGTCATTTTCTGGCGGCACGCTTGCTGCTCGCGTTGCGATAGCCGCAGTCAACACTGCAACCAACAAAGCCTTTCTAAACCGGGTCAATGAGTTATCGATTTTGGCTCAGGATTGCTTCGACAAATGGGCGGACCAGGCTACATTTCCCATCGCATTTCGCAGGCACGGTCTCATGATGGGAATTGAACTGGATAGCCCCGAACGAGCCGGACAGTTCATTATCGAAGCGATCAAAGAGAACCTGCTTCTAACCTTCTGCCTTGCCAATCCTCGCGTGATCAGGATCTATCCCCCGGGCGTTATATCGGATGGGGAAATGGACAATGCCTTGGACCGTCTGGGCAAGGCGCTGGCTCGGGTTGAGACACTGCGTTGATGTCTATAGGGACCCGTCAATATTCCGAGCGGGGCACAAGAAACCAGCTTATAACATGGTTTCGATAGGCGCTGCTCAGGCCTGCTCCACACGCCATTATCGCATTGGCCTGTCTCTCGCCTGAGTAGGCTGCCGAGAAACACTTAGCCTCTTGGTCGAAATCGAGCTCCACATCCTGGAAACCGATCATGTGATCGGTCATCGTGTTGACCGCCTTGAAAACCGCCTCTTTTGCCGAGAACATCTTGGTGGCGCTGAGGCGGGTACCGGACTTTTGCAAACAAGCCAGCTCTCGTGAGGTCAACGTCAGACGTTCGACCCCGGGTGTGGCTGCATTCGCCAGTTCGATATCGACCCCAAGACCGCCAAGCCAATCGTGGCGCGAAACCGTCACACATCCCAGTAGTTCTGAGTGAGAGATACTGCCGCAAATACCCTTGGGCCAGATTGGGCGCCGTCCGTACGTCTGAAGGGCTGCCTTTGCATTCACTCCTAGACATCGGAGTGCATGCCTTGCGAAATACCGCCCGGTCGAAAATTCCCACTTTCTCTGCTTAACGGAGCGCGCAATTCGATCTTGCTCTGCGTCCGTGATTGTATGGGTATAATCCGCAATTGGGCCGATAACGCAGACGGTGTCTCGATCAATTGCAACAACCTCCGCGGGGTGACTCTCGGCTTTGGCTGGAACGCTGCATTCATCCTCTCGAAACGGTCCATTCATGTTCCTAATTCCACGCTGCTGGCTTGGACAGAACCGTTCGAAGCAGCATCACAGCGCCGAGAACGATAAGAGCTGACAGGAAGAAAGGAGCGCTTGGGAGGAAAAGGCCCGTACCGTCCGAGAAGACAGCAAAGATCTGCGTTGCTACCAACGGACCAACAATAATCGTCAGACTGCTTGTGCTGGCAATCGCACCCTGGAGTTCGCCCTGCGCATCTTCAGGGGCTCTCGCCGTCATCATGCTCTGCAAGGCAGGCAGCGCCATTCCCGGAATGGCTCCAACGAGAATTGCCACCAGGACATAAGGCGTGGACGGTGCAAGAGCGACAAGCAAGTAAGACGGAACGGCAAATGTGAGGCTCCAAAGTGCAGTCTTCGCCTCGCCAAAACGGGAGATGCATTTCCCCGTGAAGTAGGCTTGGGAAATAGCCAGAAGAACGCCATAAAATGCCACTGTCATCCCAGCCAGTAACGGGGTCCAGCCAAACTTTACTGCGCCCCAATAGGCCCAGATCGCATACTGCGATTGCGCGGCAAAATAGATCAAAAAGATCACAGCTAGACAGCCAAGAATGAAAGGCGATTTGCCGACACTCATGAGCGATCCTAGCGGATTGGCTCTCACAAAAGAGAACCGTCGCTTATCACCATCCGCAAGCGTCTCTTTCAGCAGAAACAATCCGGTGATCGCCCCCGCCAACGCCAAAGCGGCCGCGATTATGAACGGTAGCCGGATGTCGAATTCACCTGCTACGCCGCCGATTGCCGGGCCGAAAACATAACCAAGCGCTCCAGCTCCGCTGACAATTCCGAATACCTTTCCACGTTCCGTAACCGGCACGCGATCGGCGACCGCGCTGTAAGCTGTGACAACAGTCGCACCCATCACCCCGGAAACGACCCTGGCAACCACGAACCAAGTCAGAGTTGGCGCGATTGCCATTACGCAATAGCTCAGACTAAGAAAGGCCAGAGTGATCAGCAATACTGGTCGACGACCTATCGCATCGCTGACGCCACCAATTGTTGGCGCGAACAAGAACTGCACAGAGGCGTAAACGAAAGTCAGCAAGCCCCCGATCTCCGCCGCTCGCGACATATCGACTTCCGCCAGTTCCTGAATCAAAAAAGGAAGAACAGGAAAAATCAATCCGAGTCCCAGGAGGTCCACGAATACGACAAATGCGACAATTGCAATTGTAGGCCTGAAACTCGAATCATCGACCTGAGAGCGAGCGGCGCCTGAAGCGATACTGGATTGCTTTTTCGTCACAGCTTTTCCTGCGGTTTCGCCTACTGATCCTTGCCTGGTGCAACCTATCTAAAGAATCCAACCAATTCCGATAGATATTCAACCTATAAGTCCGCGAATGCAAACTCCCTTTTTGTTGAACTCAACGTCGGGAAAGCTTTTGGAAAGCGAAGTTCTTTGAATCCATATCGCATCGCTTTTGATTCCTGCAGTTCAGAAACAATATCCTCACTCGAACCGCTGTTGAGAAGTGTTTGA
>JBCAXQ010000294.1:0-3508 GCA_038534015.1 Pseudomonadota bacterium
GCTCGACGAACTGCTGCCATGGAAATGGGCAGAAGAACAAAATCAGAAAATCAAGGCGGCGTAGATCGGCCGGTTACGCTTGTCCATGTCGGACATGACCTCCTTGTTCGGGTAGGCGAGCGATTGTCCGGTATGGCTTCATCAGTCTGCTGACCTTCGCAATCTCTCAATTACTGCAAGGTCGCCTGGCTTATCTTGATGTTCGAAAGATCATTCGCAGAGCGACAGATCTCGCGCGGGTCTCCGGCTCGGCGTAACGGAGTTCATCGCAAAAACCGTTGCTGCGGACGCTCCCAAACTCACCAAACTCCGCCAGGGTGCAGAAAGCCGGGCTCCGACCGCATGTGTCCGCCTTCTCGAATAGATACCGACATCACCCGTCGCATACTGCGTTGAAGCACGGCCATGATTCGGGCCTTGCTGATGCCGCACATCAGGAGGGCACCATGCAGACCACCCCGTTGCCGTTTCCCGACACGCTGCCAAAGGGTTATGCTTACCTGCCAGATGAGCCTACCTTCGATCCGGCGCGGCACCTGGCCCTCGAAGCACCCGCGCAGGTCTGGGGGCTCCAGGCCCTGGGCTACGATGAAGACGCGATCCTCGCGGCACCCAGCAAGGTCGGCTTCACGGCTCCGTTCCGCCTGCTGACGCCGGAAGGTGCCGATGCCATGGAGCGGGTTGCGCGCGACCTGAAGCGCCACATGACCCGGGCGGCGGATGTGGAGAGCTATACTGGCAACCGCAACCAGGCGTTCCTGGCCGGCGGAGTCTACAGATCCCGGTTCCTCAGGGATCTCTGCAACTCGCTGGACGTGGCCGACTTCCTGTCCGAGATCGCCGGGGCACCCATCGGGCCGCACTCGCTGCCCTCGCAGCAGGTCTACATCAACTATGCGCCGCCCAAGGTCGAAGACCATGTGGACGTCTGGCACGCGGACTCGATCGGTTTCGATTATGTGCTGATGGCATCGGACCCCGCCACGCTTAAGGGCGGTGAGTTCGAAGTGTTCCTCGGCACGCGCGCCCAGGCCTCCGAGGCCACGGGCCTGGGTCCGGATGCGCTGAACCTGGGCTATAACAGAGAGTTGCCGCGCGATCGCACCGTGTCGTTCCGCTTCCCTGACAAGGGCTATGTGATCTTCCAGCAAGGGAACTACGTCATCCACCGCGCCCGTCGCCTCGATGAGCCGGGCGAGCGCATGACAGTGGTGCCGGGTTTCGTGCCGCTGGACACCTACGTGCCCGACGTGACCGACGTGGCCCATGTCGCCACATATGGAGAGCCGGGGATCGAGGCCGAACTGCTGCGCCACGGTGCCTGGCTGGCCGCAGGGAAACTGCAGGATCTCATCGGCAGCTTCGATCCCAACGCCGACCTGGGCGCCATGGCGGCCCGGCTGGAAGCGGCGCGATCGGATATCGACCGGGTGCTCGCGATCACGCCCGATTGGAGCAAGTAACCGCTTCCGGAATCTCCTTCAGGAGCTCAACTCGCAAGTGAACGTTTAGTCGTGCGACGCGCGCAAATCCATCAACTCAAGGGAACCCAGTGGCCAGTCCGTCGATCTTCGCGAATCTTCGAGCGCGAAAGGACGATCCGGCGTCACCTGCCGCGTTTAACTGATCACCCGGGAGGTGTTAAGTCTGACACCTGGATGCGATGGAAGTCTAAAGGGTAGACCGGACATTCGTTTGCGCTGGTCTAATGGACCTTCTGCGCGAATGCAGACATCCCTCTAATCGACGTACAACCATTCAATCCTCGTGAATGTCCCCGCATGTCGCATCTGCTGGTTAGTAAATGAACGGATCACCTGCCATTGCATGTGTGCGTCCGGGTGCCTGAGCCGTTTGCGCCTATCGCTCCGGCAGCAGAGACATGGGCGCGGATCGCCGTGCTGTCGGATGTCACCGCTGGTGCACGGTCCCACTAGGGCCCGCCAGCACATCGAAGTGGACCTCAAACACGCCAGCTACAGCAAACCAATGTTCAAACGCACGGTTCTCCGGCGCGGGATTTTGCATAGTCCAGGCACGCACGGAACAACAACGCGATAAAACGGGAATGTTCGTGCATGTACGCCGCCGAATCGACGTCAACACCGTAAGCATCTTGGATTACGTCGGCATCCATCGAGGGGAACTGAAGTGCCCCGATCAACGATGGGGTGATGTGCGACGCCGTTGTCTTCACGTCCTGATCCTCAGGCACCAGCATCGAGATGACAAAGGTTATGAGTTGGTTCAATGGGATCAGATAAGTCTTTCTGAGCCAGTCAGCACGGGCCCCACCTTGCCGAACCTCGTCCAAGGCAATCTGGTTCAGAGTGCGATGTTCTGCGTTGAACTTCACCATGACCGCGGCAAAGTCGTTCAAGGCATCCTCGTGGGAATCTCGGCTCAGTTGTGCACCGAAAGCCATTGCCTCGCTGCGCAGTTCGTCAAAGGCTTCGCCGACCGCCTCCTGCCAAAGTGTTGCCTTTGACTTAAAGTGATAGTGGATCAACGGCTTCGCAACACCAGCGGCGCCTGCGATCTGGTCTATGCTGGTGCCTTTGAAGCCGGTTTTTGCGAACTCCTCAAGCGCAGCTTTCTTTATGTCTTCTCGGCCGCCGGTCTGCGCGGCCCGGGGCCGGCCGCGTTTTCGCTTGGCTGCGTCAGACCCTTTTTGTGACACCAATCGCTCCCTTTGCTGCGCAATTAGTGCACATAATATAAATAATTAATCTGCGCTCTCAACTTAGTTGTCTATTGCGTGAGGAGAGGCATCGCGCCATCGTTCTTTGCTTTGTGCTTCAGCGGGGTTGCGCAGCGTGGAGATCAGATCAATCGATCGTCGCTTTGCTAAACGGTGTGTTTGATGCCGGTGGTTAGATACCCCGGCGACTGGCTGAGACAAAACAGACCTTGGGGATGGTCTGCGTCAAACAGAGTGTAGACAGCGCTGAGCGCCGATTTTCTCTCAGACTTTGAACTTCAAAAACCAGCGCTCTCGATTGACCCTAATTATAACGGCGAGTATAAATAGAGTCGATTGCGGCAACGCGCCTTGCTTCGATCACTGTAGTGTTTCTCCGCCAAACGTTTACCGGTGGATCAACCAGACACGAGCAGCTTGCTTGCTCAAAGCACCCGGTCGCGGAGGACATCATGGAGACGTATGCAACAGAAACCGCCATGCTAGACTTGAATCTGCGCAGCGCGTGGGGCAGCGGGCTGGTCGCAGATCTCAGCCTGACACCAGAGCTGTCGCTGAACGGATGGACCGTGTCCTTTGACTACGCGGGCGACATCACGAACATCTGGAATGCACGTATCGTGTCCCGTATTGGGGATCGCTACATCGTTGAAAACATGGGCTACAACGCCGACGTCGGTGCGGGCGGGACCGTCTCCTTTGGGTTTCAGGGCAGCGGCAGCGATCACCAGATTACACCCGTTGCATTGCTGGGGGACCCGATCGGCGCGCCAAGCGAACCGATGCCCGTCCCGGTTGTTTCTGTGA
>JBCAXQ010000295.1:0-3488 GCA_038534015.1 Pseudomonadota bacterium
CTTTCACCACTGTCTAGCTGCTGGCGAAAGCCTGGACGGCATCCTGCCCGAAGCATTCGCCACGGTTCGCGAAGCTTCGAAGCGCGTGCTCGGTATGCGCCACTTTGATGTGCAGATGATCGGTGGGATTACGCTCCATCGAGGTGAAATCGCCGAAATGCGCACGGGTGAGGGCAAAACACTCGTCGCAACCCTGGCGGTCTATCTCAACGCGATTGAGGGCAAAGGCGTTCACGTCGTCACTGTGAACGATTACCTCGCCCGCCGCGATGCGGAATGGATGGGTCAGCTCTACACATGGTTGGGTCTGACGGTCGGCGTGATCGTTCCCAATATGAACGAGCTGGACAAGCGTGATGCCTACAATGCCGATATCACCTACGGCACGAACAACGAATTCGGTTTCGACTATCTGCGCGATAACATGAAGCACGACCGCAAGGAGATGTATCAGCGGCCATTCAACTTCGCGATCGTCGACGAGGTGGACTCGATCCTGATTGATGAAGCGCGGACGCCTCTGATCATCTCGGGCCCGACTGAAGACAAGTCTGATCTGTATGTATCGCTCGATGCGGTTGTGAAGAAGATCCCCGAAGATTGGTATGAGAAGGACGAGAAGACCAAGAACATCCAGTTGACCGAGGATGGTCTGGAGGAAACCGAGAAGCTGCTGATCGAGGCGGGGCTTCTGGAAACTGAGAACCTGTACGATGTCGAAAACACGCAGGTCGTCCACCACCTCGACCAGTCGCTCAAAGCCGTCCACATGTTCAAGCGAGACACCGACTACATCGTCAAAGACGACAAGGTCGTGATCATCGACGAGTTCACCGGTCGGATGATGGATGGCCGGCGCTGGTCGAATGGCCTGCACCAGGCGGTTGAGGCGAAAGAAGGGGTGAAGATCGAGCCCGAGAACCAGACTATGGCTTCGATCACGTTCCAGAACTATTTCCGCATGTATCCCAAGCTTGGGGGCATGACCGGTACCGCCGCGACGGAAGCAGCGGAATTCTGGGACATTTACAAGGTCAACGTCGTCGAAATCCCGACCAACAAGCCGGTCGCGCGGGTCGATGAGGAAGACGAGTTCTACAAGAACACGATCGACAAGTTTCAGGCCATCGCGAAGGCAATTGCCGAGAAAAGCGCAATCGGTCAGCCGATCCTGGTCGGCACGGTTTCAATCGAAAAGTCCGAGCTGCTGAGCAAGTTCCTCGACGAGGAAGGCGTGAAGCACGAAATCCTGAACGCTCGCCAGCACGAACGCGAAGCGCACATCGTAGCGCAGGCTGGTCGTCCCGGCGCGGTTACCATTGCTACCAACATGGCGGGTCGCGGAACCGACATTCAGCTTGGTGGCAACCTCGAATTCCGCATCGACGACGAAGTCGGTGACATGGAAGACGGACCCGAAAAAGAGGCCGCAATCCAGAAAATCAAGGCCGAAGTTGCCGAGCAAAAGCAGAAGGTTCTCGATGCAGGCGGCCTGTTCGTCCTTGGCACCGAGCGTCATGAGAGTCGCCGGATCGACAACCAGCTGCGCGGACGCTCGGGCCGTCAGGGCGACCCCGGCCTTTCACGTTTCTATCTTTGTCTCGAAGATGATCTGCTGCGTATTTTTGGTCCCGATACCCTGTTCGCCAAGATGATGAATTCCAACCTCGAAGATGGCGAGGCGATCGGGTCGAAATGGCTCTCAAAGGCTATCGAGACCGCACAGAAAAAGGTCGAAGCGCGCAATTATGATGTGCGTAAACAGGTCGTCCAATACGACGACGTTATGAATGATCAGCGCAAGGTCATCTATGAGCAGCGCGGCGAGATCATGGACTCAGAGGTGGTCGACGATGTCGTGGTCGATATGCGTCATGATACGATCAATTCATTGGTCGCTGACGCTTGCCCTCCCGGTTCCTACCCAGAGCAGTGGGATATCGCTGGTCTCAAGGAAAAGCTCGAAGAAGTATTCTTTGTCCAGCCGCCGATTGAGGAGTGGATGGAAGAGGACCAGGTTGAGCCAGAGATCATCGAAGAGCGTATTGTCACGATGACCGATGAGATGATGGATAAGAAGGTGTCTGAGAGCGATCCATCGGTCTGGCGGATTGTCGAGAAAGATGTCCTGCTGCGTCAGCTCGACTTCCATTGGAAAGAACACCTCGCCACGCTTGATGCGTTGCGTCAGGTGATCTGGATGCGTGGCATTGCACAAAAACAGCCGATCAACGAATACAAGCAAGAAGCGTTTGGCCTGTTTGAAACCATGCTGGATACGCTGCGCGAGGAGGTCACAAAGATCCTGTTCAAGTCAGAATTGCGCATGGCGCCTCCCGAACCGCAGGACTTGCCTGATCTGCCTGACTTCTTGACAGGACATGTCGACCCATTGACCGGAATGGACAATTCCAATGACGGTGACGGCTCAGCCGAACGTCCCGAACTGTTCGGTTCGCTGGCGGGCAGTCCGCGCGCGGCTTCCGGTCCCGGTGGAGCAAACACCGACAATCCGTATGCCAACCTGAACGTCAGTCGCAACGCGCCATGCCCGTGCGGCTCGGGCAACAAGTACAAGCACTGCCACGGTGCGACCGGAGCGAAAGCCACGGCTTGATCGCTCGAACAAAGTCTGGGGTCGGGGCATGATTGGCGCGGTTCCTTTCATGCTTGCCTTGGCATTTTTTGCCACGGCATTGTTGTACGCAGCTGTCGGTTTTGGCGGCGGATCGACCTATGCCGCTCTGCTGGCGCTTTCGGGTCTGGATTACCGCTTGCTGCCAATGGTGGCTCTGGCGTGCAACATTGTGGTGGTCGCCGGATCAAGCTGGCGCTTTGCCAAAGCCGGTGTGACACCGTGGCGTGGGGCGGTCATGCTTACGGCCCTTGCTGCGCCAGCGGCGCTGCTCGGTGGCCTGACGCCAATCGACCAGGGCACATTCGTGCTGCTGCTCGGCGCGAGCTTGTTGCTCACTGGCGTTACCATGTTGATCCCCGTGAGTGAGGACGCCGTTGGAGAACCTGGTCGCTTGGCCAAGTATATGCCGATTGTGGCCGCACCGCTCGGCTTTCTTGCGGGTGTGGTGGGCATTGGGGGAGGGATATTCCTTGCCCCGCTGTTGCACCTGACCCGCTGGCGAGATGCGCGTGCCATCGCAGCCACAGCAAGCTTTTTCATCCTCGTGAACTCGCTGTTCGGGCTTGTCGGGCAAGTGTTGAAGCAGGGCACCGACGCACTGGGCGGCGCGGTGGGGGCTGCATTGCCGCTGCTCGTAGCGGTCGCGATTGGCGGCCAGATTGGCAGCCTTATGGCTGTGAAATTCCTTCCCAAGCGCTGGATACGCTGGTTGACCGCCGCGCTGGTGATGGTCGTGGGTTTGCGCTTGTTACTTGGCGGGTAGGCTAGGCGGCGCTAACGACTCCCTATGTTAATCAGTCCCATAGTGTTTTCCATCGCCCTTCAGATTACCCAACCAACTGAGCAAGCT
>JBCAXQ010000296.1:0-3482 GCA_038534015.1 Pseudomonadota bacterium
AGGGCCGATATCTCGCTGCGCCCGGCTGCTATTTCTGGATCCTCGACCTCCTCGGAAATTTGAAGTTCCGGTTTGAGATCATAGGGTGGCGATGTGTCGGTAAGCTCTGGCTCCGAAGCAGGCAAAGGCCCGTCAAAGTCATCTTCATTGTCGATGATTGGCACGTGATAGGGGGGCGGACTGGCGCCTTGATCGGAGCCCCGGTCGGAATCATTCTCCTGATTTTCCCGCGACCCTGTCTCGGCGGGGGCTTGCGATGCTCGGGCCCGCGACAGAGTGGCTGCCGCCCTTACTTGTTTGTCGGCCGCGGCATCTATTGCTTCTGCGCTTGCTTCAGGTCCCGCTTGTTCCTGTGATGAAGAACTCGGCTGCGGCAAACCCCGGTCATACACTCCCAGCCGCTCCAGCATCGCATCCGCATCGACTGGCAAGTCCCGTCTCAACCTCAGGAAACCGCGAGCGCGGACCGGAAGCCTTGGGATCAGCGCGGTCCATTCATCCGCAGAAAGATCAGCCCGATTGAGCGCGGCCGAGGCGACTTGCGGCTCAAAGTCCGAAAGGTGGGCGGCCAGGTCGGCATTGCGGAAGCGCCAGCCGGGTTCGCGGATCATCGCGGCGCGCTCTGCAGCGGGAATACGCTTGGCAAGTGCGTCCATTCGCAGCCAGGCTGCAGCGATCAGGCTCTGGTCTGCGCCATCAACACGACCGTATTTCCGACCACCAAGGATATCGAGCAATTGCCGAAACTGGGTGCGCGCGCTCGCTTCGCTATCGCCGCGTTGGCGCAGCACTGTAGCAAGGCGATCATCGAAAAACATGTGTACTCCGGTAGCGGATTGAGCATGCGCACCACCTGAACAGTCAAGCGCTTTGCGGCCCTTCGTGCGATACCAGCCACGGGTCAACCGAACAGCCACATGAAGCAGTGCGTTGCAAAGCGGGACAATTGCTGGCAGACATAATAATATTAGCGAACAGTGTCAGAGATAGCGCTGTTCATTGCCTTTTCGTGTTAGTGATTGATGATTTCAGCCGGGCGATGAGCCCATAGGGGAGCGAAAGCCGCGATGGCCAATCTCGACGATATCGACAAACGCCTATTGTCCGAGCTTCAGGCCGAAGGAAGGGTAACGAATGTGGAGCTCGCCCAGCGCGTCGGACTTACGGCACCCCCTTGCCTGCGGCGGGTCAGAGGGCTCGAAGAAGACGGTGTGATCCGTGGCTATCACGCTGATTTGGACCCGTCGAAGCTCGGCTTTGCGATCACAGTGTTTGCGATGGTCAGTTTGAAAAGCCAGGCTGAACAGTCACTGCGCGAATTCGAAGAAGCGATGCGTGAACTGCCCGAAGTGCGCGAAGTGCATATGCTCAATGGCGAAATCGATTTCATCTTGAAGATCGTGAGCCAAGACCTTCAAAGCTTTCAGGAATTCCTGACCAGCAAGCTTACGCCTGCACCCAATGTCGACAGCGTGAAAACGTCGCTGACGATCCGCACGGCCAAGCACGAGCCGGGCGTACCGCTTTAAGAAATCCGAACCGAAGGAGGCGGCAATGAGCGAGATGTTCGAGCAGGAAGCGGGGGCAGACATCCAGCGACTTGATCGACCGCTCAAAGGGCACTGCCTCTGCGGTGCCGTGTCGATAACACTGTCGGGCATGGCCAAAGAGGTGGACGTTTGCCACTGCGAAATGTGCCGCCGCAGCTATGGCAGTTTTGCTGCCATGGTCGCGGGAGCAAGCTTCACCATAGAGGGCGAAGCCGATATCGGAACGTACAAGTCCAGCGACTGGGCCGAGCGCAGCTTTTGCAAAAAATGCGGAAGCGCATTGTGGTATCGATTCACCCCGACAGATTTCTACAGCTTCGCTGCAGGCCATTTCGAGCTGCCGGAGGGGTTGCCGATCAAGCAGCAGATCTTCGTCGAGGAGAAACCCGACTGGTATGATCTGGCCCAGGACAGCCCGATGAAAACCGGCGAACAGGTCATCGCTGAGGCTAGGGCAGCTGGGTTTGTGTTTGATTGATTGCCGCGAGCTGCGCGTAGATTGGCGGGTTTGTTCCACAAAGCGCGCATGAAGCTCGCTTTGCACCGCCGCCCATCCTGCGTAGGCAAGCAATATGCTTGATCGGATGCGGTTTTCAGGGAATTGGCGCGATTATCAGGCCCGCGTCCTGAATGAGATGTCCGATCATCTCGGCGACAACCGATTGCACGTCGTGGCCGCGCCGGGTGCTGGGAAGACCATACTCGGCCTGGAGATAGTCCGGAAGCTTGAGCGGCCTGCGCTTGCCTTCGCCCCGAGCGTTGCGATCCGCGATCAATGGCGGGAGCGCCTAGTCCCGTTGTTCATCCCGGATTTGCCCGGCTCAGATGGCATCTCTGGCAACTTGTCCGAGCCGCGTGCGCTAACCCTTTCGACCTATCAGGCGCTCGACAGCTATCGCCGAGGGGACGACCTTACCGCGCTTATCGCAGAGCTGAACAAGGCGGGGCCGTTTACGCTGGTGCTGGACGAGGCGCATCACCTGCGCCGCGCATGGTGGGAGTGCCTCGACAGGCTTTCGAAAGAACTGACCGATGTGAAGATCGTCGCGCTCACCGCAACGCCGCCCTACGATGCCTCTCTGGCCGAATGGAACCGCTACGAAGGACTGTGCGGGCCGATTGATCTCGAGATTGGCATTCCAGAGCTCGTCCGCAATGGCGATTTGTGCCCGCATCAGGACCACCTGATCCTCTCACGACCGACGCAGGACGCGCTCGATTTGCTCGCCCGTCGGCGCAGCGCGATTGCCGATTTGCAGCAGGATTTGCGCGGCGATGATGGATTGCTCGATTGGCTGCAGTTTCATCCTTGGCTCATCGAACCTGAGGCGTATGTCGACGGGATACTTGCCGCGCCGGAGATGCTCTCCGCTGTACTAGTGCTGCTCGGATCGACTGGCCGAGAGTTGCCCAAAACTCCGCTCGATCTGCTCGGCGTTTCCGCCCGCGACTTGCCGATGCCCTCGCTTTTCTGGCTGGAGCGGCTGCTCGATGGATTGGTGTTCCGACACAAGGGCGAGTTTCCACTCGATCGCGACCGGCGGATAGAGTTGGAGAAGCGGCTTCAGCGAAGTGGCCTGATCGAGGGCGGCAGGGTGCGCCTGCTCCATACCCGGTCGGTCTTTCGCCTCCTTGCCTCGAGCCTCGCAAAGCTGAGGAGCATTGCTGACATCGCGAAGGCCGAGCAGGAATCGCTCGGTGAGCGGCTGCGGATGGTCGTCCTGTCCGATCACATTCGCGCAGGCGAGCTGCCTCGCTCCGCCGATCACGCTTTCAAGCCAGCGAAACTGGGCGTAATTACGATCTTCGAGAGCCTTCGACGCGCAAAAGTGACGCCCGAAAGGCTAGCTGTCCTAACCGGCAGCTTGGTGATTGTCCCACGCGGAGTTGTCCCATCGATCACGACGGTTGCTGAGGAAATCGGTCTTGATC
>JBCAXQ010000297.1:0-3468 GCA_038534015.1 Pseudomonadota bacterium
ATCGCCGAAACAGGTGTGAACCTGCTTTGGGGTACCGCCAACCTTTTCAGCCATCCCCGCTACGCTGCGGGTGCGGCGACCAATCCCGATCCGGATGTGTTTGCCTGGGCGGCCCACCAGGTGCGATCCATGTTGGAGGCGACAAATCGTTTGGGCGGCGCGAATTACGTCCTCTGGGGCGGCCGCGAAGGCTATGACACCATCCTTAACACCGATATCGGGCGTGAGCTCGATCAGTTTGGCCGGTTCATGGCCATGGTTGTCGAGCACAAGCACAAGATCGGATTTGATGGTGCAATTCTGATCGAGCCGAAGCCGCACGAGCCGACCAAGCATCAATATGATCGCGACACCGCGACGGTTTACGGCTTTCTGAGACGCTACGGGCTGGAAGATGAAATCAAGGTCAATATCGAGGCAAACCACGCCACGTTGGCTGGCAACAGCTTCGAACACGAAGTCGCAACTGCCAATGCTCTTGGTATTATGGGCTCGATCGATATCAATCGCGGTGACCCGCAAAATGGTTGGGACACGGATCAGTTTCCGAACAACGTGCCGGACCTGACGCCGGTCCTGTACTATATCCTGCAAGGTGGCGGATTTCAGACTGGAGGGTTCAACTTCGACGCCAAGATTCGGCGCCAGTCGGTGGATGCGGAGGATCTGTTCCATGCGCATATCGGTGGGGTCGATGTGTTGGCCCGGGCCCTGCTAGCGGCAGCATCTCTTATCGAGAATGGCCAGATCGATCAGTTTGTTGAGGATCGCTACGCTGGATGGAACAGCGATTTTGGGCGAAAAGTGCTGGCTGGCCGCAAGACTCTCGGCGACGCAGCGGATCACGCGGTCGCGCAGCGCCTGATGCCAAAGCCAAGGTCTGGTCGGCAGGAATATCTGGAAAATCTGATCAATCGCAGCTCATAGCCAACGTTGGCTGGGCACACGCAAACGCCAGTTGTGATCCAGACGGCCTGACACCAATCCGTGTCATTCCTGCCGCACTCAGGTGGCAATCATCGATTCAGCATAGCATTTCGTCGAGCGACGCAAGTTCGCACTTGCAAGCGGAGTCAGTCTTGCTAGGTGCGTGATATATTATCACATCACGTTCAAACCAGGAACTGCCATGAAACCGATCACCTCTCGCCTTGCCCTCGCAACTGCCCTTAGCCTTGCATTCTCAGGCAATCCTGTGCTGGCACAGGACGACACCGACGATGGCCCGGAACGCGATGACACGCATTTTGACAGCGAGATCCTCGTTAGCGCACCGGGTGTCGAAGACCTGGACATCCTTGCGAGCACCAGCGTGCTTGGCCCGGAAGACATCCAGCGCAACCTCAATGGCCAAATCGGTGAGGTGCTTGCCAAACTGCCCGGTGTTTCTGCATCCAGCTTTACGCCGGGAGCATCCCGCCCGATTTTGCGCGGGTTTGATGGAGAGCGCGTGCGCATATTGGTCGACGGTATCGGCACCGCGGATGTGTCCAACACTTCGGCTGACCACGCTGTCACCATTGACCCGCTGACCGTTCAGCGGATCGAGGTGCTTCGCGGCCCGGCATCGCTACTTTACGGCAGCCAGGCGATTGGCGGTGTCGTCAACGTGATCGACAAGCGTATTCCGCTGACCGTCCCGGATGAGGCTTTCCATTTGGATGCGATTGCGGCAATCGACAGCGCGACAGATCTGCGTTCTGCCGGGGCATCGCTCGATGTGCCGCTGGGTTCGAACTTCGTGTTCCATGTTGATGGCAGCTGGCGCGAAACCGATGACGTGGAGATTCCAGGCTTCCAGCTGGCTGATGGCCTTCGTTCCGAGCTGCTTGAAGAGGCAGACGAAGAGGAGGCAGAGGGCGAGTTCGAGGAAGCCGAAGAGTTCCGTGAAGCCGCAAACCAGCAAGGTTTCATTCCGAACAGCGGAACCGAAACCTGGACCGCTAATGCCGGGTTCGGCGTGTTTTTCGGCGAAAGCAGCTTCGGCGCTTCGGTGGGCTGGTATGATACCGATTATGGCCTCGTGGGCCGTCCGGGAGCTGGTCACCACCACGGCGAGGACGAAGGCGGCGAAGGTGGCGAGACCGAGGAAGAGGAAGAAGAAGAGGAAATCGTTACCATTGGGCTGGAACAGTTCCGGGCTGATTTTCGCGGCGATATCGCGCTTGGCGGTGGTTTCTTCTCCCAGCTGAAACTGCGCGCAGGCTATTCGGACTACACCCATACAGAATTCGAAGGCGATGAAGTTGGCACCGTGTTCGACACGGAAAGCTTTGAGGCACGTGCCGAGCTTATCCAGCAATCGGGCGGCGCATTCGGCATCCAGTATACAACACGCGATTTCTCCGCAGTCGGTGAAGAAGCATTTGTTGCCCCCAATGAGACTGAGCAGTTGGCGGTTTTCGCGCTGCAGGAAATCGATCTTGGCGGCATCCAGCTGGAAGGTGCTGCGCGCTACGAAATGGTCGATGTCCAATCTGACCCGCTTGGCATAGAGCGTGATTTTGATTTGTTCTCCGGTGCTTTGTCGCTCGTCTTCAGCGGAAGCGAGAACAGCGATGTCCGCTACGGTATTACCGGTTCACGCGCCGAGCGTGCGCCCGGTGGCGAAGAGCTGTTTGCTGATGGTCCTCACATCGCAACCCAGGCATTCGAGATTGGCGACCCTGATCTTGACGTAGAGAGCGCCTGGGGTGTTGAGGCGTTCGCGCGCGGCAGTGCTGGAGACGTAACGTTTGGCATTTCTGTTTACCAGCAGTGGTTTGACAACTTCATCTTCCTGAGCCCAACCGGCGAGGAAGAGGATGAACTGCCAGTGTTCCAATTCCTGCAGCAGGATGCAGACTATTTCGGGTTTGAAGCTGACATACAATTCCCACTCATCACAAGCGACAGCCTGCGTCTGATCGGTGATGTTCGCGGATCCTATGTGGAAGCCGAACTGGACGATGGCAGCGCAGTACCGCGCATTCCGCCGCTTGAAATCCTCGCTGCCCTAGAAGCGCAGACGAAGGCATTCGATGTCCGGGCAGAGCTGCAATATTTCGATGAGCAAGACAGCATTGCCGAGTTCGAAACCGCGACAGACAGTTTCTCGCTCGTGAATTTCTCGATTGCCTGGCGTCCGCTCGCCAATCAGGAAAACGTTACTGTGCTGGTTAGTGCCGACAACGTTTTCGACGTGACTGCCCGCCGCCACTCAAGCTTCACCAAGGACTTTGTTCCGCTTGCTGGCCGCAACTTCAAGGCGAGCGTCGCTGTAAGCTTCTGACCTTATGCTTCTCTGGCGGCTTGCGCATGGACATAGACCATGAGCAAGCCGCCTGCGATGGCAAGGTTCTTTAGCGCCAGAGTGATCTCGATCTGCTGGCTGAAATCCGTGTGAAAGAACACGATAGTCAGGACGGTGAAAGCACACATGATCGGTGCCACGATCCGCGGCCATTTGCCAATCAACAGCAATACGCC
>JBCAXQ010000298.1:0-3449 GCA_038534015.1 Pseudomonadota bacterium
AACGCGCCCGCCAAACATCGAAGGAAAAGGCGAGATCCGTCAGCGCGAACTGGTGAAGAACGCGCTGCGGATGCGCCCAGATCGCGTCATCCTTGGTGAGGTCCGGTCAGAAGAAGCCTTCGACATGCTGCAGGCCATGAATACCGGCCATGAAGGGTCGATGGCGACCATACATGCGAACAATCCGCGAGATGCGATCACGCGTCTTGAGCAGATGGTGGCGATGGGCGGGATGAACTTCTCAGAGGAAGCAGTCCGCGGACAAATCGCGTCTGCCGTCAATCTAGTCGTGCAGGCCACCCGTTTGTCTGATGGATCCCGGCGCATTACGAGTGTGGCAGAAATTACGGGGATGGAAGGCTCTATCGTCCAGTTGCAGGAGATATTCGTCTTCGAGCGAACGGGCACGTCCGACGAAGGAAAAGTGCTTGGGTGCTTCCGGGCAACGGGTCTTCGACCGAAGTTTCTCGACGAGATGAAGACGCGCGGTGTGTTTGTCTCTGAAGACGCCTTCGATCCAACCAAAGAACTCTGATGTTCCAGTCGTTGGCCTCTTTTGAAACGATCCCGCTTGTCGTCTCGGTGATGGGCGTCGCTGCGCTCGTGCTGATGGGGCAGGCCGCCTGGGGCGTGTTTCACGAAGCTAAGGCGGACACGGCGATCAACCGCAGACTCAAGGCACAAAAGAAGACTGGCGGCAGTACCGATGCCTTGATGGTCACACTGCGCAAACAGCGCGGTCTAACGGAAGACGGTGAATTCGCCCTTCCGCTGGTCTGGTTCAACCAATTGGTCACGCGCTCCGGCGTCACGTTTCGTCCGCTCCAATGGGGCGCACTTGCGATAGTGGCGGGTGTCACTGTCGCCGCGATTGTCATTCTGCGCCTGGGCTCGCCATTGATGGGGCTGGCCGCTGGTGCGGGCGTGTTTGCGCTCGGACCGGTCATCGTCTTGAAGTTCCTTGGTGGACAGCGGATGGCGAAGCTGTCCAAGCAGTTGCCAGATGCCCTTCAGATCGTCACGCGCAGCCTGGAGGCGGGGCATCCTGTGCCTACGGCGGTCTCTCTCGTGGCAAGAGAAATGCCCGATCCCATCGGCACCGAGTTTGGCATGGCGGCAGATGAAGTCGCTTACGGCTTTTCGCTCTCACAAGCCATCCAGCGTATGGCAATGCGGGCTGGCGATCCTGACATTGAACTGTTCGCTGCCACGGTCCGGCTTCAGGAAAAAACCGGCGGCAACCTTCGTGAGCTCTTGCAGTCGAATTCCGAAACAATTCGGGACCGGCAGACTCTGCGCCTGAAAGTCCGCGCGGCCTCGTCCGAGGGGCGGGCGTCCGCCATGATCTTGACGGCGGCTCCGTTTATCGTGGTGACAGGTGTTCATCTCATGAAGCCCGACTTCTACGGCACCGTCATGCACGAGAAGTCCTTTCAATACATCGTCGCAGGATTTGGCGTGTGGCTGACCATCGGTAACCTGATCATGCGCCAGATGATCAACTTCAAGTTCTAGGGGCCGGAGATGATGGGTATTCCTCCAGTTTGGCTCGCAGTGGGACTTGGCGTTCTCGCGGTTTTGGTCGCGATACCCGGCATTATCGCCTTCGCGACTGGAGCCAGCCACTCCGACAAACTCGACAAACGACTGGATACCCGCGCGGGTGCATCTGCAGTTATGCGGTCCGGTGCCGGTCAGAACGAGGGGATGTTTGCCGGTCTTTCACGTCTGATCGCGCGTTTCGGCAAAAGCTCGACGCCCGACGACGAAAGCGAAGTCAGCGCGGCTCGATTCAAACTTATTCAGGCTGGGTATTCAAGCCGGAGCGCGGTGTCGTGGTATTACGCTGCGCGTTTCTTCTGTGTTGTTGCGCCGCAAATCTTGCTGCTGTTTCTGTTGCCGCAATTTCGCGACATGCCGGACATTGCGCCAGTTGTCGCATCGATAGTACTTGCGCTGGGCGGATTGGCAGTCCCCGGTTTTTACCTGAGCCAGAAGATATCGGCCCGCCGATTGGCGTGCTCCAACGGCTTCCCCGACATGATGGATTTGCTGGTGGCTTGCGTTGAAGCGGGCCTCAGCTTGGACGCAGCCGTGTCGCGGGTTGGCGAAGAGTTGCGCGACCGACACCCCGTTCTTTCGGGTCATCTGCGCCAGATATCGCTCGAGCTAAGGGCCGGCCGATCGTCCAGAGGTGCTTGGCGCAACTTTGCTGATCGTGTTGGCCTGGAAGAAGCCGGTTCGCTCGCCACGATGCTGCGACAAGCTGAGGAAATGGGAACGAGCCTTGGCGCGACCATGCGGATATTTGCCACGGACATGCGTCAGCGCCGGATCCTGAAAGCTGAAGAAAAAGCGATGGCTTTGCCTGCCAAAATGACTGTGCCGCTTATCGTCTTCGTCTTTCCGGTCTTGCTTGGCATGCTGATCACGCCCGCCATTTACCGGTTCCAGGCCGTCTTCGCCGCCACTTAGGAACCGTGCAGGGTCGCCTGTTCACCGCAGCTGTCGCAGCAGGCCTTGGAATCTTCAGTCGCATAGAGCGTGAAACTCCCACAGGCAGGGCAGGGATCGCCGATATAATCCACTTCACCCTCTGCTTCTTGATCTATTGCGGCAGTCAGTTCTGCTTCCGCTTCTTTTTCTTCCCGGCGTTTGTCCAGGACAACAATGTTGTCCGGCAATTGGCCACGCGAGAAGCCTCTTGAAATGATCTGTGCGGCTTCTTCGCTAAACGGTGCGGGTTGTCGCGTGCCATCTGCCAATCCGCGTCCAAGGCCATCATGAGTGATATCGTTGTGATCCTCGGCCAGGTCCTCGCGACCAAGATACGACACAGCCAGTTCCCGAAAAATGTAGTCTAAGATAGACGTGGCTTTTGTTATCCGGTCGTTGCCTGTGACCTCTCCGGCCGGCTCAAACCGCGTGAAGACAAACGCGTCGACATATTCGTCCAATGGCACGCCGTATTGCAGTCCTATGGAAATCGCGATTGCGAAATTGTTCATCAGGGACCGAAACGCGGCACCTTCCTTGTGCATGTCGAGAAATATCTCGCCGAGAGAGCCGTCGTCGAACTCGCCCGTGTGCAGGTACACTTTGTGCCCGCCAACCGTCGCCTTCTGGATATAGCCTTTCCGGCGGTCCGGTAATCGACTGCGGGAGGCGGGATCGTCGCTGTGGTCTGGGGCATCTCCCACCGATGATGGAATGCTGGCGCGCTCGGCCGCGAGCGCTTGTACCTGCTTCATCCTGTCGACGACTGACGCATGTACGATTGGCGGTGTCTCGCGCAAGAGAACGCCAACACCGGTTTCGAGAACGTATTTGATGGTTTCGACCGGTGGCGAGGATAGCGGCACTATCACAGCCGGATGCGTCAGGTGCTTGGCGCACGCCGCCGCAAATTCGAGTTCCGCCTCAACCGAAGGCGTCGCCGTCAGGCCAAT
>JBCAXQ010000299.1:0-3439 GCA_038534015.1 Pseudomonadota bacterium
CATTTGCGCTAGCGGCGTGCGGTGGCGGCGGCGGGTCAAACAATCCCGGGCCGATTGCGGGAACACCGACACCGACACCGACCCCTACGCCCACGACATCAGGGTGCTCGCTTTCGGAGCAACAAGATTTTGCAGATGCCGTAATCAGTGAATGGTATCTGTTCCCCAACCTCATTGACAACACAGTCAATCGTAACAGCTTCAGCGACCTGCAAAGTTACCTCGACGCAGTCGTTGCACCCGCACGGGCGCAGTCTCGCGATCGGGGATTCACATTCGCGACCTCGATTGCTGAAGAGAATGCTTTGATCAATTCGGGTTCCAGCGCAGGTTTCGGCATTCGGCTTGGGTATGACACGGTTAACAATCGCGTGTTCGTGCTGGAGGCATACGAGAATGCCAATGGCTTTGGCGCCGGCATGGATCGAGGCACCGAGCTGCTCGCTATCGGCACCACAAGCAGCAATCTTCAGAGTGTTTCTTCGCTAATGGCGTCAGGCGGGCCGCAGGCTGTGATCGATGCGCTGGGCCCGTCCACCGCCGGTACATCGCGAGTGATCCAGTTCCGGACTGCGACTGGGACAACCACTGAGTCGAGTATTGCCAAATCGGACTTCTCGCTTGATCCGATATCCGATCGTTATGGTGCGATCGTGATCGACGATGGCGGGAAGAAAGTCGCCTATATCAACCTGCGCACTTTCATCGTCTCGGATGCCGCGGACCAGCTGCGCGCAGCATTCGGCGATTTTCAGGCAGAAGGTATCACAGAGTTCATTGTCGATTTCCGCTATAATGGCGGCGGTCTCGTGAGCGTGGCCGATACGTTTGGCGATCTGTTTGGGTCAGGTCGAGTGGGCCAGATATGGAGCGAAACCGTCCTGCGGGCATCGAAGTCATCTGAAAACTCGACCGAGCTGTTTGAGAATGAGCCCAACGCAATTCAGCCAACCAAAATTGCATTTATCGGACGAGGCGGAACTGCATCTGCCAGCGAGCTCGTGATCAATTCAATGATCCCATATCTGGGCAATAACCTGGCGCTTATCGGAGACGATACTTTTGGCAAACCGGTTGGCCAGTTCGGGTTCGATCTGAACGCCTGTGACTTGCGGGTGCGCGCTGTCACGTTTCAGACCAACAATGCCGACGGAAATGGAGAGTACTTCACAGGTCTCGCTAGCGAGGTGGCCAACACGTGCCGCGCGAGCGACGATATCTTCACCCCGTTCGGCGATCCGAGTGAGGATTCAATCGCAACGGCGCTCGATTTCCTCGCTGGACGAAGCTGTACTGCAATCAGCGCCAGCGGCGTTCAAGGTGCTCAGGGAGCTAGCGGGACACAGTTACTGCAACCCGCACGTCCCAACGCAGCACAGTTCGAGATACCTGGGCTATTCTGATCGAACCGCTCGCAAAGCCCGCCGCCTATTCAGCGGCGAGTTTCTGATCTGCGGGATCTGATCCTTCGGAATGAATGACCGCAGCTGCGATAACCTTCTCTGCAGCGGCGGGCTTGGCAACCAGCTCAGCAGCAATCTCGCGAATGTGCTCATCATGTCGGTCCAAATCCCCTGAATGGAGGATGTAGGGGATCTTTTGCTGATCAAGCTGATGTGTAATTGGGAAACAGGTCTTTCCTTCCCCCAGAGACACATCAAGGATCGCCACATCGATATCTCGACCGTGCTGAGCGATCAGTCGCTGCGCTTCTTCACAACAGCTGGCTGTCAAGGCGATGCAGCCGCGATCTTCAGCGGCAAGCTCAAGATCCAGCAGGATCAATGGCTCATCTTCTAGCATCAGAATGGTGTAGGCTTTCATCGTTACCCTGCCTTCACTGGTACCGACACAACGGCGCGCAGCCCGGATTCGTTCCAGTTTCGCTCGATCGTGCCTTGCGAGCTTTTCAGCAAACGGTCTACAATTGCGGTGCCTGTTCCGGCTTCAATAATGGCCTCGTCAACGTTGGGGCCACCCATCTCATCCCATGTGATGGACAAGGCTCGGCCATCATCCGCTAGTTGCCAGTCGACAATCACCTTGCCGCCATCATTGGTCCATGCTCCATGCTTGGTCGCATTCGCCGCCAGTTCATGAAGCACGAGTCCGACGACCGAGATGATCGTAAACTGCATGCGCACACTGGTGCCCTGCATTGAGAGGCGCGCACCGTCCCGATCGTAGGGTTGGAGAACCGCTTTGATCGCCTCGCCAATATCGATGCTGCCGCTCGACGCATCATCCAGAGTAGTTTCATAGGCGCGGCCAAGGGCCTGAATGCGCGAATTGATCTCAGCTGCTTCTGACTGAATTCCCCGAACGCGACCGGTCACGTTCACAATACCGGATATCACTGCGAACATGTTCTTCATGCGATGCGACAGCTCTCGTGCCATCTCCTTCGCATGCTGTTCTTCGGCTCTGGCAGCGCGGACATCGGAAACGTCCCATTGGCTACCGAAGAAATAGACCAGTTCATCCTTGTCATTGTAGATCGGCCCAAGGTGGAGCGCGTTCCAGAATGTCGTGCCGTTCTTGCGGTAGTTGAGCAGTTCCACCACCACCACGTCTTCATTGGCGATCGCGTCGCGAATGCGCGCGATCGGTTCCGGGTCGGTCTTCGGCCCCTGTAGGAACCGGCAATTGCGACCAAGTGTCTCTTCTTCCGAATAGCCCGTCAGCCTGCGAAAGGCGCGATTTGCAAAAACGATCGGGATATCTTTTTGGTGCGGGTCACAAAGGCAGATCGCCATCCGCGTCTGTGCCATCGCCTGCTCAAACAGCACTCCGGATGCGCCGGAGAACTGGTCGCTGGCATTCCCGGCCCGAAATCTTTCAGGCGCATCGTCAAACCGCATAGCCGCCTGTCCCGGGCGGCCGCGCTCGCGTTCGTCGTCGGTGTTCACTTTTCCTACTTTCCCGCCGGTAATCCTATGGGGCGACGGTCAGATCCAATGTTGATAATGCAACGCAGCATTGGCTCAACCGTTCCGTGTTCGCTATCAAGGAACACGAAGATGTGCCTAAGACGCGTCTGACGCCGAAGTCATTCAAAGACCGTCGGGAACCGTTTCGAATCCGGGAATCTCTCCCAGGTCGATCCAGTCCTGCTTGCTCTTGGTGTAGCAGTGGAACGCAGGTTTCAGACCAGACGTGTCATCGAGCGTCCCCGCTTTGATGAACATGATACCGGGCGGGCTATCGACGCGGGTAATTACCGGAGATCCGCAATCACCGCAGAATTGACGCCGTACCGTCGCTCCGCTTTCTCCGGTATCGTTATAGGTCTTGAGTTCGCCAGTGATATCAACCGATCCATCTGGCACTCCGACGATGATTGATAGCGCAGTGCCAGCCTGGCGCTGGCAATTCTTGCAATGGCATGTGACGCACATCAGCGGATCGCTTTCGCACGTGTACCGGATCGCTCCGCATA
>JBCAXQ010000300.1:0-3437 GCA_038534015.1 Pseudomonadota bacterium
CTCTGGCGATGGCGGATTCGATCTCTATTTAGACAATGTTGGCGGGCCGTTGCTCGATGACGTGCTCATCCGGATGAACCATTATTGCCGGATTGCGATTTGCGGCTTGTTGGCCGATTATGGCTCTGGTCGGCGAACATCCCCGAAGGAGTTTGATCAGATCCTGATGCGGCGATTGCGGGTCGAAGGGTTCTTCTCTCCCGATTTTATGGACAAAGGCGAAGAGCTGACCGGGCGCCTTCGTGCCTGGGTCGATAGCGGCGAACTGATGATGAAGTACGAGGTTACGCACGGCCTTGAGAACGCTCTGCACGCCTACGAAAAGCTGTTCACAGGCGGCAACACAGGCAAAGTCATGGTGGAGCTCGAAGCATGACAGCACGATTGGAAGACCGCGCCGTAATACAAGACATACTGGCCGCCTATGCGCATGCAATCGACCGGCGGAGATGGGGAGTTATGCGGCATCTCTTCCATGATGATGCGCAGTTCCAGTTCGGTGATCTGGTCGGCGATTGGCGCGGCTTCGTTGATCAGGCACGCGCCATTATCGACCCTTGTCTGGCAACCCAGCACCAACTTGGCCAGGTGCAATTCGGTTTTGACGGCGCGGACACCTGCCACACCGAAACTTACATGACCGCCATGCATACAATCCCGGCAGGCTATCCGGTTTCGGACGTGTTTCCGGACAAAGGCAAAATCTACTCGGCGGTGATTGCCGGACGCTATGTAGATCGCTTCGAAAAGCGTGACGGCGAATGGCGGATCGCGAAGCGGGCGGGCCTTTATGACTGGCGAGAATTCCGCGAGGTCGAGGGCGTCGACCTGTCCGAAATGCCCGAAGGTTCATGCGGTTACCACGATGAACGCGATCCTTCGACAGCAGTGATGAAACGCTTCCTGAGTTGACGCCAAGCCGCCAGTACATTCCGCCCTGCAGCCCGGATTATGTCCCAGCCGGCCCCGGATGGAACGGTTGGGGGTTGTGGGTCGTCATGATGTAGAGAACTGGATGGCTAGTCCCGCCTGATTGCAAACACGCCGGTCATCGTGGCGATCGGCTCGCCATCACGTACAATCTTTCCCGACGTATAAGCAGTTCGCCCACCCATTCGGTCTATCCGCACTCGCGCCTCCAGCCAGTCACCAAGCATGGCGGCGTGCAGGTAATTCACATTGAGCGTAATCGTTGAGGGCGCAAGGCGCGGGCGTTCGGCGTCGTAAACCGCATGGCTCAGCGCGACATCCGCAAAGGTCGACAATACACCGCCATGCGCCGTATCCTGATAATTGATGTGATGCGGCTCTATCCGGAGGCCTACAAACGCCGGTGCCGTTTCGGCCGCACGCAGAAAATACGGTCCGCCATAGTCAAGGAACCCCGGAGAAAAACCGGCGGGCCTGAAACCATGTGGAAGTGCAGCATCGGTCATTTTGAAGAGCCTAGCCCAGTCAACTGCATCTTTGCGCTATGAAATGTGCCAATCCCGCAGTCAGGGCAGCCCGCCTAGTACGGCACCCATGGGAGACTCGGTCGACATGCAAGCCATTCAAGAGGCGGATTCGTTTTGCGACATTGTCCGCGACCATGCACATAACACTCCTGGCACAGCCGCCTTCACCTATGGCGATGAAGTGATCACCTTCGCCGATCTGGATGAAGGCGGCAATCGCGTGGCGAACGGGTTGGCTTCGCTCGGCGTAGCGCAGGGCGATCGGGTCAGCTTTCTCGGCAAGAACCATCCGCTTTACTTCGAAGCGCTGCTAGGAGCCGCCAAACTTGGCGCCGTGATGACGCCTGTGAATTGGCGGCTCGCCGCACCTGAAGTTGCCTACATCCTGGGCAATTGCGAGGCCGAAGTGGTGTTCGTGGCGGAAGGCTTCGCCCAAATGCTCGAACGAGTCCGGGGAGAGACGCCGCGTGTCAGGCATGTAATCGGCATTGATGCTCCCGACCATGACGGCACCGACTACAGAAGCTGGCGCGACAGCTTTCCTGCTACACCGCAGACTTTCAATCCCGGTCTCGAAGATGACGCGCTGCAGCTGTACACGTCCGGGACGACCGGCCGACCGAAGGGTGCCGTGATGACGCATGGTTCGCTGTTGTCCAGCCGAGACAGCGCGGGAAGCGAAGGTGAGATGCGCGCTTGGCAGCAACCGGTCGAAGGTGATGTGACGCTGCTCGCTATGCCCTGCTTCCACATCAGTGGCACTGGAACCGGGATCGGGACCATGGTGGCGGGCACAAACTCGATTGTCCTGCCCGAATATGATCCAGCCCAGGCTCTGGACCTGATCGAAAATTACAACATTTCGAAGATATTCCTGGTACCCGCTGCGATCCAGATTCTGCTCAATCATCCGCGCGTGAGGGAGGTCGATTTCAGCCGCCTGCAATACGTCACGTACGGTGCTTCGCCAATCCCGCTCGAATTGATGAAACAGGCAATGGACGTGCTTGGTTGCGGATTTGTGCAGATGTACGGGATGACTGAGACCAGCGGTACGATCGTGGCTCTCGATCCCGAAGACCACGTGCCGGAAGGATCGCCGAAAATGCGTTCGGTCGGAAAGCCTCTCAACGGCGTGGAGATCAAGATCATCGATGAGGCGGGCGATGATGTGCCGGCCAACGCGGTTGGGGAAATCGCAACCCGATCATCCAAGAACATGAGCCGGTACTGGAACAACCCGGAAGCCACCGCCGAAACGATCGATGCCGATGGCTGGTTGCGCACCGGAGACGCAGGCTATCTGGACGATGACGGCTATCTCTACATTCACGACCGGGTGAAGGATATGATCATCTCGGGCGGAGAAAACATATACCCGGCTGAGGTCGAGAACGCAGTCTACGCGCACCCTTCCGTTGCCGACGTTGCGGTGATCGGGGTTCCGCACGAAAAATGGGGTGAAGCCGTAAAGGCCTGCGTGGTGGTGAAAGAGGGTCAGGAGCTGACCGAAGCCGATGTGATCGCCCATTCGCGTGAGCATATTGCCGGATACAAATGCCCGAAATCGGTCGACTTTATCGAAGCGCTTCCCCGCAACCCTTCGGGCAAAATCCTGCGCCGCGAACTGCGTGCACCCTATTGGGAAGGCAAGGATAGGGCCGTGAATTAGGAGACACAAGATGCCGGGCGAAGCGCAAGAAGTGATCGAGCAATTCTGGGCGATTCAGGATGAGGGCGATTATACAAAACTCGCGCCGCTCTTTGCTGAAGACGCGCTGCTCGAAGACCCGATCTGGGGACGCTATGAGGGGCGCGACGCAATTCTCGGTTTCATGGCCACGATGGTCAAGGAAATGGGCGAGCGAAAGATACACTTCACGGTCGATGAGGTTTGCGGCGATGATCATGCCGCTTGGGCACGCTGGACAATGCATCTGGGGGATGGGACTTCAGCCGAAGGGACACCCGGAGGTGTCG
>JBCAXQ010000301.1:0-3436 GCA_038534015.1 Pseudomonadota bacterium
CTGAACTGATCGATATCAGTCCTCAAGGCGTCGCGCCGGGTGACCTGATAACGGCTGAACTGTTCAATCAGATCCTGAGCGATGTGAACTCGCTTAAACTGCGCGTGGCTGCGCTGGAGGGTGAAGCTGGTGCGCCGGTTATCACGCGCATAACTCCTTCAGGCGACCTTCGGACTGGAGGGCAAATGACAATCATCGGCTCCAATTTCAACGCAGAGCCGCGCCGCAACATCGTCAGAATTGGAAGCGAAGTGCTCACGCCCCTCAGAACGGGGTCCACGAGCTCGATTTCGGTCCAGATACCTCTCGACCTGCCTGACGTTCCAAGCCGGTTCGATGTAAGCGTAGAGAACGAAGGGCTGGTATCCAATTCTCTCCCGGTCACAATCATAGAGCGTGAATTTGCACAGTTTGGCGAATTCGACGTTGGGCCCGCTACGGTGCCAGATGGGATAATGCGGCCAGAGCAACGCCTGGAGATATCCTGGGACGTAACAGCAGATACCGCCCAACCCGATGAGTTGACCTTTAGCCTGCAGGTAAGCAACGCACAGGGCGCATCAGCAAGCTCCTGGCCCACGCCCACATTTTCTCCCGCGTCACCGGCCTCAATCGAGGTTGGCCAGACTCGGACTGTAACAATGGCGGTTACACCACCAGCCGGCGCGAGGGCCGCTGATCTTGCGCTCAACGTTACTGGAATTGAAGGTAGAGCGACCGGCAGCTCTCAGCCCCCGATTGAATGGCGCGCAGGTGAGCCGCTGGTGGCCTCCAGCCCCAACGCGACGATTTCAATCACAAATACCTCGACTGCTTTCATCGAGGTGGACGACATGGATATCGGCGGAAATACTTTCCACGGCATTGAAATGCAAAGAGATGCACTCGGCCGGATAATCCTTGAGCTGGTTAATGGGAATGCGTTCGGCCGCGCAGGCACCTTCGCGATGAGCGCCTTTGTCGAAAGTAATGCAGGAGATTGGGACATCAGCACGCCTGACCCTTCGGCAATCTCAAGCCTGCCATCCGGTGCCGACGTATCGATTGATGTCGATGTAACCAACACGGGTGGAACGACTGGCGAAGTCACCTTCCTGCGGGTGGAAGCGCGCCAAACTTCAACCGCGGGCGACCTCGAGACCTTCACAACCTTCGCACTTATCCCGCTGCGGCTGACCTAAGCCACGCGAGCAATTTTGGAGAAAGCCATGAGCGATCAGGACACACTAATCTTTAATGATCACGATACGGTGACCAATAATACCGCTGCACCCGGCGGCTTCCCGGCACTCGATGGACTCGTCGATCTCGACATACTGGAGAACACTGGGCAAGAACCCGACGCTGGGTATGTTAACGGGGCTCAGGTGACGTTCGACAATGGGTCTATGCCGCCCATTCTCTTTCGAGGCATTCGGCACAGAACCGACGGGCGGTTGATGCTAGGCTTCCTGTGTCGCATCAACACAGCATTCCACGAAGACAATGCTATCTCGATCGTGATGAAGCCAAGCTTCACCAGCACGAACCGCGCGGACTGGCGCAAGATCAACATATATCCGGTCGGAAGCGGCGGCGCAGAAGGAGGCGCTGGAACGACTGCAAACGATATTCGCGCCAACCGCGATCCGCGCGACACGGACTTTTTCGTCGGAAGCGGAACCGACGACTGGACCGAGGATACCGGCGGTCTTCCGTCTGAGGTTCGGGTGAAGGTCCGATCCTGGGTTCATCTCGATACCGGTGGCAATCCATCTGACCATGCCTGGAGCGTTGAGGTCGAATTGGACCCGACCAATGGCGTGGGTAGCAACTGGATGAACATCAGCGATGATTTCGCGATTTTCTTCAAGGTGGTAAAAATCGTCAACGCGGGGACTGGAGCGGCCACGGAATACGTTTTCCCGCTAGATGCTCCTGACCCCGACCCCACCAATCTTGACGACCAGTTTCTGGAATCGTTCAATCCTACCAAATACGGACGTGGACTTATGGACTCAGCCATTCCAGCTGTGGCTGAAGGCGTGTCGTTCGAGAATGGCTGGCAAGGCATCGGACGACGCCCTGCGGGAAGCACCACGACTACACTGGAAAGCTGGATCGAGACCGGCCCTACTGGCCCCGGCGACGGGCTGGACAATGAGATTGTGGCTCTTATCCGCAACGACGGGACTTCGACGGCGAACAACATCTCCGCAGAATTCCGCATGGCAAACTGGGGGCTTGGAGGCCCGGATCTGACCAGTTGGGCTATCGCTAGTGGTTTGACCCCCAGCCCCACGGCAGCTGTTAACGTCAACCCCGGAGCTGGCAATGTGGCTCTTGTTGCAAACTGGCCGATGAGTGCGGTGCCGCCGGAATACCAAACGGCCAGGCACCAATGCATGTGGGCGCAACTCTCTTCGACTTCGAGCGTCAACTTCGTTCAGTCGAGTGTGCGTCGGAATATGAACTTCTACGAGCTTTCCGAGGAGAAGGATGAAGCCGAAATCAGTGGCAAAGGCTATCCGGAACCTGAAAACGGCACAGGTGAGCACGACTTCCTTTTGCAGACAGTAACCCGACGTATTCTTGTTCGCAATCTGGTTGAAAACCCTAAACTGGCCGACCCGAATGCACTCGCTCTGGCACGGAACGCGATCATCGCAACGGGAGGGGTCGGCGACGATAATGACGACAACCCGGACAACGATGAGCCCCGTGACGATATCGTCGACCGGAGGCCCGTCACCCATGCCGTGACACACATGACCCGAATGGCGCGCCGCGGCACGCAATTCGACGACACGGTGATCTACATCCTGGTTAGCGAAGGATTCCGGCTCACAGCGCGCACGATCACGATCAATCAGAATACTTATCCGGTGCTGGACAATCGCAGCGGCACGTTCGGTATGGTCGGCCGGCACGAAGGCGCCGATGACTCATTCGCCTGGCAGTTCGATGGCCGAAATCTCGGGCGCTACTCCTCTGGAATGTACGGCCTCAAAGTGCCCCATAACAACGTTACTCGCATAGCTATTGTAATCCGAGCCGAGAATGACGGGCCCGCTGGTGACGTAAGCCGCGACTTGCCACGCCTGAAAGAAATACCTGAGCAGAGGCAAGGCGGTGGACGTCCAGGCATAGGACCCGGCAGCGGCGATGATGGCAAGGAGAAAGGTGGTTGTCTTGGCCTGTTGTTTGCCATGGTCGCCATTCCTGCTGCCTTGGTGGCCGGTATTTTCGGCGTAGGCCCGCAGGGCTGACCCAGCGATGGCGCGGCCTGCCCTCGCTGATGCAAACATCCCGCTCGCCATTGATCGCGCCACTGTACGCGGTCGAGGTGAGCGGCACGAGCTTCAGCGTGCGTTGCAAAAAAGCCCGATAGATGGGCTCGGCCTTGGACCCGATGAGCACCTGTTGATCCCATATCTTGCGGTAAACGAAAGGCTCG
>JBCAXQ010000302.1:0-3434 GCA_038534015.1 Pseudomonadota bacterium
CGTCATTGCCTGTCTCATCCATCGCAGCAGCAACTCTGTCTTCGACTTCGGCGAAACCAGGCCGGGTCACCCAGGCGATGATAGTTCCGATCAACGCCATCCCGCACACGCTGGCCGCGATCAAGGCGCGTTGCTGACCGTTTTCGCTCCGGCGGGCCTGCGCTGCGAAGTACCCCGCCGCCAACGCGATCATCAATCCGATCATGGCTAGCGCGATCGCATTCTCGCGTTCTTCCATCACTTCCATCTGGGCCTTGAGCGTCGCTTTGCTGCGCTTTTCGGCCTGTTCGCTTTCCAAGGCATCGATCCGTTCCTGAGCCTCGGCGCGCTCCGCTTCGAATCGCGCGCGTTCCTGAGCGTTCAACTCATCGATTGAACGGCACGGAAGCGCGTTGGTCCGCGGTTCGATATTGTTGTCGCGCAGAAACGGTAGCAGCTCGCGCAGGGAGACCGCGAAGTAGAATTCCGCATCAGACCCGTCGGAATCTGCGCCAAAGGAATTCACGCCCAACACCCGTCCGCAGCCGTCAAGCAGCGGACCGCCCGAATTGCCGCGCCCGATCGGCACCGTGTGCAGGATAGTGTCGAATTGCCGGCTAGGCCTTTCACCCGACAGGAATCCCCGGCTTTTCACTGGCGGTTGCGCTTCGAAGATGTCATCGAAATCGAGGCCCTGCGCAACGTCGACATTCATGGGATATCCGACCGCTGAAACCTCGCTCATATCGCTGGTTGATCCACCCGCAATGGTCAGCGGTGGCAAGCGCAGCGACCCTTCGGTGATTTCGATCAGGGCGAGGTCATTGCGCGGACTGACCGAGAGCGGCTTGCCATAGGCTCCCTCAGTGCCCTCGCTCGGGACGATGCCGATGCGCAGCGTATCGTCCTGCAGCGCTTCGCGGATGACGTGAGCGTTGGTGACGATTGTGTTGGGCGTCACCGCAAATCCGCTGCCATGCGATACTGGGTACACTTCGTCGCCGTCGGTCCCGACAAGAATTACGCGCACCACCCCGCGCGCGGCTGCATCGATGTCGGCCGGGTCCGACTGTGCCATTGCCATCGAAGGCAAAAAACCAGCGAAAAGGACAAGAATTGCGGCGAAAAATCGGTTCATGAGGCTGCGTGTGAGCTTCATTTGCTTTGATCGCAAGCTTCGGGATGCAGCTTATCCGGCGAAGCTTCATTTGCTGAATGCACCCAATAAGGAGCAGCAGCCATGACATACCGAATTCGAGGTTTGGATCCCGAGATATTTGCACAGCAGTTCATGATGACGGACGCGGAGCTGAAAATGATTCGCTCTCGCCGCGTTACCGCTGGAAAGACTGGCCGCTACCCGTGCCGGGTTAGTCTTGAGGATGCGCCAGAGGGGGATGCGCTCGTTCTGGCCCATTACACCAATCACGATGTCGATACGCCGTATCGCAATGCGTTCGCGGTCTATGCTCGGAAGGACGCACATCAGCCCGCAGAGTATATCGACGAGATGCCACCGATCCTTCGCGCACGACCAATTGCCCTTCGCTGCTATGATGCAGAGGGCAATCTTCATCGCGCCGGACTGTCTCTGCAAGACGATGTCGATGCTGTGGCTCGCGAATTTCTGAAAGACCCGACCATCGCTTACATCGACGCGCACAATGCCATGCACGGCTGTTTCGCTGCGCGGATCGAACGCTATGATGATGCAGCATGATAAGTGACAACGAAGCCTGGCGCGCGGTCAAACGGCGCGATCGCACGTTCGATGGTCGGTTCGTCACCGGTGTTTTGACCACCGGGATCTATTGTCGACCCTCCTGTGCTGCTCGACACCCCTCGCGCGAGAATGTGCGCTTTTTTGCCAGCGGGGCAGAGGCACGCGAAGCTGGCCTGCGGGCCTGCAAGCGTTGTCTTCCTGATGATGTCGCGCGAGATGAGGCGGCGGTGCTGAGCGCGATTGACGAGATCAAAACGAGCGAAGGCAGACCTACCTTGGATGATCTGGCCGAGTTGACTGGCTATTCGCCGACGCATTTTCAGCGGGTATTCAAACGCGCAACCGGATTGTCGCCAGCTGCCTATGCCCGCGCGCTGCGGGAAGAACGGGCCAGAGATGCATTGCGCGAAGCGGAGCGGGTCACCGATGCAATTTACGATGCCGGGTATGAAGCGCCAAGCCGGTTCTACGATAACACCAAAGGAAAACTGGGAATGAGCGCCAGCGATTGGAGCAAGGGCGGAGCGGGGCGCACAATTCACTATGCGATTATCCCCACCTCGCTAGGCCAGATGCTGGTTGCGGCGACGGGCAAGGGTGTGTGCTGCCTGGCGTTTAACGAAGGTGAAGCCGAATTGAGGACGCGATTTCCTCAAGCCGATCTGGTCGAAGGCGGAGACGATTTCCGCGCTCTTTTCGAACAGGTCACGGCGGCAGTGGAGCAGCCAGAACTCGACAATTCGCACATCCCGCTCGACGTCAAAGGCACCGCATTCCAACAGCGGTGCTGGCAGGCCCTGCGCGAGATTCCCGCAGGCGAGACACGCTCCTATGGCGAGCAGGCAGCGATGCTTGGCAACCCCAACGCCAGCCGCGCGGTTGGTAGTGCCAATGGGGCCAACAACATCGCCGTGCTGATTCCCTGCCACCGCGTGATCCAGGCCGACGGATCACTGGGCGGCTATGCCTATGGAACCAAGATCAAGGCCGAATTGCTGAAACGCGAAGGCGCGTCGGACAATTCGAGCGAACCGGAGCTTTTCTGATATGACCAAGCAAGAATTTGCAGCGCTTCATACGAGCGCCGATCCGTTGATCCTTTACAACATCTGGGATGTCGGCAGCGCTCAAGCTGTTGCGCGAGCTGGGGCAAAAGCGATTGCTACGGGGAGTCACTCACTCGCAGGTGCGCTCGGGTATGGAGACGGGCAAGAGATACCGTTTGAGCAATTGCTTGTGATGGTGCGGATGATGTCCAACACCGTAGATTTACCGCTCACAATCGATTTCGAAGCAGGCTTTGCCGACAATCTGGACAATCTCGGCGCGAATTCGAATGAACTGGCTGAAGCTGGGGCCATCGGCTGCAACTTCGAAGATCAGTTGATCGGTGGAACGGGGCTTCGCGATACGGCCGAGCAGGCTGAGCGAATTTCAGTTGTCGATCAGGCCGGATTGTTCGTGAACGCTCGCACGGATACGTTCCTCGACGTCATGAAGGCAGGTGAAGACCCCAACCGTGATGATCTGGTCGACGCGGCCATCGCCCGCGGGCTTGCGTATAAGGCGGCGGGCGCAGGTAGTTATTTCATTCCCGGCCTCGGGAACCCCGATATGATCAGGCAGGTGTGCGAGGCAGTGGACCTGCCGATCAATGTCATGCGGCTGCCGGGAATGGTCGGGAATGCGGAACTGGCCAAGCTGGGTGTGGCGCGGATCAGTTATGGTCCCG
>JBCAXQ010000303.1:0-3409 GCA_038534015.1 Pseudomonadota bacterium
CAAGATTTTATTTCGCCACTCAGGTCCGACAGCAAGTCAAAAGCAGATCCAAGAATAAGAGAAAACCAGTCGAAGCGATACGAGCAGGAACAGGGTAATTCCACCGCGGATCGACCAACGTTGGTCGAGGAATACAGCCCGCATCACCCCGAACAGCGCCCAACGGTTGAGGCTATCACGGTCGCCCCTACCACTGCCGATGAAACCTTCCTCAGCCCATTTTGCGGCATGCTTTTCCTGACCAACCTCCTGCGACGGTTAGGATTTGTCGATGACTTCGGCATTTTGGATCAGCCGAGCCAGAGCCTTGCCCCATTCGAGCTCATCGATGCCTTGGGGATCCACTGGTTTGGATCGGAATACCGGCGGTCACGTCTCCATGCTTGGCTCAGCAAAAACTCCTCCCGGCGGCTCGGCCTAAGATCTTTCGAACACCCCTTGCTGCAATCTGTGAACGCAGAGCCCGGCTCACTCACCATCATTCGCGGTCGTCAGCACCTCACCCTCTGGCATGATGATGGTTTCCCGCTGATCGACCTTAGGGTCCGGCAACGCAGCAGGCCCAAAAAGAAGATTGCACGCTGGGTTGCACGGGAAGCGCTCAGACCAAACCGAGTGCGCCCAGTGGGACGGAAGCATCGACTTCCCAAATCCGGAACAAACAGGTGGATCGCTGCTCTCGCCCTTTGCCTTGAGCACGAAATGGACCGGAGGAGCGGCGGCTATGAATTGGCGCCCAAAGACCTGCGTTTGTCTGGTGAAGTACAGTTCCGAGACGAAAAGATGACAGTACGGATGGCACTACAAGACCTGCCTTTTGCCGCTCGCTTCGCTGCCCTTGATCGCGACCCCGGTTGGATTCTTGAGGAGGGGCGTTCGCTCGCGTTTTTTTACACATGAAGCCACCTGATCCTTTTCGCGGTATCCCAGTGAATGCCGAAGAGCAGTTCCGGCTGGCCTTGCTTGGCTGTGTGCTCGATATTCTTGAGCGTGAACGCAAGGGAGGACAGCTGAACGAATTCCTTGCTCACTTTGCCTTTCTGCAGAGCTATGCAGAGCGTATCTCGATCCTGTGGCAAACCGAAAAATTGCCGCGTGCTGCTGATTGGAAAGAAGCGCTGGCCAATTGGCAGAATCTGGAGCGGCTTCCGCTAGACCGGCTTTACAGCATGATCCCAAGCAGTGTTGCCATGAACGCAGTGATTATGATCGCTGCAATCGAGGAAGATCCTCGCTTCGCGCTCCTAATTGAGCCCGAAGGTGGTGCGCCAACGCTTGGCGGAATGACCGTATTCCTGAGCGACATGTTTCCCAGCCTCGGAACGGGAACAATTCGTGCGCAGCTGTTCTCTCTCGCAAGCCTCGGCATAATAACCATTTGCAATCAGGACCAACCGCGCATTGACTGGAAACTGCGGGTAACCCAAGCCACGTTCGAGGCCATATCCGGAGCACCTTGCGAGCGCAGCTATCTCCACATTGCACCCGTTGAGTCTCTGCCTGAAGCTTGCAGCTGGATCTCACCGAGCGAAGCGGCCGAAAAGCCGGAGACGCACGCGACCTGCATGTCCACCACCCCTGCTAACACAACTCTCATTCGGGGCGACCAGCACAATGGCCGAAAGACGTTCGTCCGCATGGCTGCTCGAAAGGCAGGTTTGGCCGTCATACACATCGGCACAGAAGCCCTTGCCGAGAAGGCGTCCTGGCACGAGACCAACCTTATTGCGGCCCTGTTGGACGCATTGCTCCTGATCGAGTGTTCACCCGGCCCAGGAGATCGGGTCACACTTCCGCTCAGTCCGGTTCGGGCGCCGTATCTTGCCATTGTGACCACTCACTCCGCCAGTATCGATCACGGCAGGCCTGATCTGCCCTTTTTCCCGATCGAACTGCCAAGGCCCGACCGGCAAGCACGGGCAAAGCACTGGCAGGAGGCAGGGTGGTCCCGCGAGGCGCAGCAGCTGTCGGAACGCGTGCTGACGTCTGGTCACATTCGGCGAATAGCCACAGGGGCCAAGCGAGAGACAAAGCCAGGATCTGTCCACGCCATGGAGCATTCGCTGGTCGCAATTCGGGACCCCAGACTGGAAACCACCGCGCAGCGCGTGACTCTTGATGATCGGCTTGACGAGCTTGTTGTCGATGATCTCGAGCGCGAGGAACTCGACGGCCTTATCCTTCGATGTCGCTTGCGGGAAGAATTGCACGGGTCAAGCGAAGCTGGCGTGAAGGCTCTTTTCAGCGGGCCAAGTGGGAGCGGCAAAACATTGGCCGCCAAAAACCTCGCTCGTGAACTCAAGCGTCCGCTCTATCGCATCGATCTGGCGGCGACGGTCAACAAGTATATCGGCGAAACGGAAAAGAACCTTGAGCAGGCGCTCGCTGCCGCTGAAGAGCTCGATATCGTACTCCTGCTCGATGAGGGTGATGCTCTTCTGGCCAAGCGTACCGATGTCGGTTCGGCGACCGATCGATACGCCAACATGGAAACAAACTTCCTGCTTCAGCGGCTCGAGGAGTTTCGCGGGATCATTCTTGTAACAACCAATGATGGCGAGCGGATAGACGGAGCATTCCGGAGGCGCATGGATGCGATCATCCCATTCCGGCTACCCGATCAGTTGCGGCGGCAGGAAATCCTCCAACTTCAACTGGGCGACCATCAGGTTTCGCAGGGGTTGATCGATGAGGTCGCCTGCCGGTGCAGTTTCTCGGGCGGGCAAATCCACAACATCGTGATGCACGCGCGGTTGCTCTCGCTAGCCGACAAAACTCCCATAGGCAATGCCCACCTGGTCAAGTCAGTCGAGCGCGAATATCGCAAAACGGGGGAGCATTGCCCGCTCAGACCAACGCTCGCGAAAGCAGGCTGACTGTGGCGAGGGCGGCTCTCAAACCAGCAGAAAAGCCCGCTGACGCCAAACGTGCGAAACCCTCAGCAGCGCGCGCAAAGCCGAGCGTACAGCGCAAGCCGAAGACGGAAAAAGACGAGCAGGAGGATCGCAAGTCCGCCTTGCTGGGTGGAGGCGTGCAAGCGAAGCTGGTGGCGCAGCGCATGGCGGCTGAGGAAGAGCCTGCGGTGCAAGCGAAGGGCTTCATTCAACGCAAAGCCGATGACGAAGAGCCGACCGTCCAGGCCAAGCCCCTCGTCCAGCGTCAGGCTGCGAACGAAGAAGCACCAACCGTTCAGGCCAAGCTGATGGTCCAGCGCATGACGCTGGAAGAAGCGCAGATTGACGAGACCAAGAAGCTCAATGACACCGGCACTGGCGTAAAAATCCAGAAGGCTGGCTTTGTCTCGTCCCCTGAAGACGCCAGCGAGCGCGAGGCGGATCGTGTCGCTGACAATGTCGTCAACAGCAACAACGCCGAGGTTCAGCGCGTTACTGCCGGTGTCCAGCGCAAG
>JBCAXQ010000304.1:0-3405 GCA_038534015.1 Pseudomonadota bacterium
GTCATAGCTTGTGTGGTTGTGGCCAATCGCAGAATAGACTGTGCGGCCTTCACCAAGGCGCCGAGCCCAGGCAATTGGGTGCCCCTCCGGCCCGCCGCCCATGCGGAGATCCTCTCGGTCACCATACAGCAGGTTCTGCGGTGAGTAGCTGTCCTCATCCAGACCCAGCAACGGCACAGCATTGCCGACATCGGCTCTGTCGAAACTGTACCATTCATCATTGTGAATCCACTCGGCCGGAATGCCATCCATAATCGGATGGGCGCTGGCGAGATTCACCACCCGCGCATCTTGAAACTGCGGATCAGCCGGGTGGCCGACAAATTGCGGGCCGATAACTTGATCGTCATACCAGCTCCAATCGCCGTGCGAATTGTCACCGGACCCATGCAGGGCGATCAGCGCGCCTCCGCGTTCAAGCCAGCTTTGAAACGCGCGTTCCTGCGTCGGAGAAAGCGCATCGCCGGTCATGTTGTTGAAAACGACCAGATCGAAGCGGGCAAGCTGCTCTGGATTGAACACGGCGCCGTTCTCCGTGGTGAACAGTCCCATTCCGTTCTCGCTTGTAAACTCGGCAAAGAACCGGTCCGCACCGGCGATCCCTTCATTATGCCGCCAATCGCGCGTCTTGGAGAAGACCAGCACAGCGGGCTGCGGCATGAATTCGGTAATATCCGGCGGGGTCGCTTCGTGCGTAAGCCCGGCTGCGTCGGTCTGGGCATTGGAGGGAGCGCATGATGCAAGCGCCAAAGCGAGTGTCACAAGAAGCCATTTCATGGTGCCACGCTAGCAGCGCGGTCGCGCCTTACAAGCGATAGGCCAAACGTCTCAATTCTTAAAACACACGGGATTTGATGCGCTTTGTTGCCTATTGAGACGACCTTATGGGCCGTCACGATATTGCGCGCCTCTCTTTGAAAGCGCACAGGATGCAGCAACGCAATGGACCGGCCCGAAAACCTCATCATGAATTGGCGCAGCGTCGCATTGGCCAGCATCCTGATTTGTGCGTTGATCGGCCAGGCATATATCTGGTCGAAAGGGATTGAGCACCGCGCTGCCGCATGGCTGCTCGCCTTCGTGTTGGCGATTGCAGTTCACACAATCCCGATGATTATTGGGTTTGCAGGGGCTTATGATATCTGGCCAGGCCTTACATTCCTGCCGACCGATCTATCGTTGTTGTTTGGTCCGTTGCTCTATTTTCATGCGCGGCAATTGATGCTGGGCGCGACCCCGGCGAGCCATTATTGGCTTCTGGCCCCTGGCCTTGTGAACTGGCTGTATCAGGTCTGGGCCTTCACCATGCTGGGCGATTACAGGGCCAAGTGGGCATACAACAACGCGTTTCACGAGCCGGTGATCGTGCCGATTGTCGGGTTTGGCGCTCTAGCGCTTGGCCTATGGGCGTTTGCTGCGGTTTGGCAGATGCGTGGCAAATATCTTGAGTGGTTGCATGCCAACCGGTCCGATGGTGATGAGTTTGAGCCCGTCTGGATCACGCATTTCCTGCTTCTGGTTGTTGGCCTTGCCGCTCTTTGGGCGGGCGAGTTGGTGCTCAGCACTTGGCAAGGCCTCGATTACTTCGAGACGTTCTGGTGGGATCTTGCAGCGCTGTTTGTGGTGCTGTTGTTCTCGCTAGAGGCGCTGGCGCGGCTGCAACAGCCATTTCCCAAGATGCTCGCGCCCGATGCGATCTCGGTGGAAGAATTGATGGCATCGACTGCTGCTGAGCGCGACTGGGTGATCGAGGGAGATCGGCTGCGCGAGATGGTGATCGAAAATGGCTGGCATCTTGAATCAAGCCTTTCGCTGCAGACCTTGTCGCGCCGGTTCGGAATGAACCAGGCCTATGTCTCGCGCGCGCTCAACCAGGGTTTGGAGATGAGCTTTAGCCAGTTCATCAACGGGTTGCGGATCGATCATGCCAAAGAGATGATTTTGCGCGAGAGCGTTAATCTCCTCGACGTAGCGCTGTCATCCGGCTTTGGCTCAAAGGCCAGCTTCAACCGTGCATTCAAACTGCATGCGGGCATGAGCCCGAGCGACTTCAAACGGCTCAATTCATAAAAATCGTTGGAAAATCGGCTTTTGCGACGACGGCGCGCGGTCCATCCGCGATTGGGCTCTCCACAAGGAGACACCGATATGAAACTGTTCCACTCCGTGATTGCTGGCAGCTTGTTGATGGTGTCGGGCTGCGATGCCGCGGCCGAAGGAGCGCCGCAACTGATCCCGCCGCTCGCCGCCGATGCCCGGATGACGCCCGTTCAAGTGCACCAAGATGTCGCGCTGGCAAAGGAGGCGTTCGAACGCGTCCACCCTGGCTACACCCGATATGCCACCAAGGCTGAGATGGACTCTCAATGGCAGGCCATAATCGACCGCGCCGAGACACAAGACGGAATGACTTTGTCGGAATTCTACCTCGCTTCCGAGCTGGCGCTGGTCGCGATCCGTTGCGATCACACCAAGGCGGAACTGCCCAGATCGCTGCGCGCTGCGCGGGAAGGTGTGCCGCTCTATCTGCCACTGCGCTGGAAAGTGATCGATGGGCGGGCAATCGTGGAAACACCGGGTGAAGGCACCGGTCTCCAGTTCGGCGACGAGATCGTCAGCATGGATGGCCGTCCGATGGCAGACGTGATGGCGGACGTTGCCCCTTACATACCGGTCGATGGCTACACCGAATGGTCGCGTGCTGGCGGGATTGGTCAATCGCTCGAATTCATGGGCGGGGCAGTCGACCATTTCGGCGCGTTGATGTGGGATGTGCCCGAGGTTGCGAGGCTACAAGTGCGCGCTGCGGGCGGCGAAGTTCGCCCAGTTGAAGTGAAGCGGATCGACTTCGAGGGCTGGAGCGCGCTGGGCCAGGCCAGCGCACGCAACTTCAAGGACGCGGTGACATTCAAGCGGATCGGCGAGAATGCCGGTTATCTCAGCGTCGACACGTTCGTGAATTATCGCGAACCGGTGAAACCGAGCGCGATCTACGAGCCAGTCTTCAAGGCGATGAGGGACGAGCGGCGCGATACCCTGATCCTCGATCTGCGTAAAAATGGCGGAGGCTCAAACGATGCGAGCTACGGCCTGCTCGCCAACCTGCTGAGCGAACCGTATAGGCCACTCAAGGGCATGTTTGCCAAGACGCTCGATCTGGATGGCATTCGCCCGCATCTCTCGACCTGGGACAGCCGCGCACTGAATCCCAATCCGATGGGCTTTTCCAAGCAGGATGATGGCACATATGCACTGCGCAGTTTTGTCAGCGATGATCTCAACCAAGTGGAGCCCGCAACATACGCGTTCGGAGGCAGGCTGATCTTGCTCACCAGCACCACCAATTCATCGGGAAGCACCAATTTTGCCGCCTGGATGAAAGAGCTGGGCCGCGCAACCACAGTG
>JBCAXQ010000305.1:0-3404 GCA_038534015.1 Pseudomonadota bacterium
CGTGCAATATCTCCTCGCCCTCGCCCGCTGTTGCCAGAACGCGCGCATCGGGCGCGATGATCATCGATCCGCCGCGGTTGAGGCGCTCGCCTTCGATGGCTTCGAACAGTGCCTTCGCTTCCGCGTGGGCGTTTTTGTTTGCGCTACCGCCTTCGGCTACTTGAGCGCGGGCGACCCGCTCCAACCCATCAAACAAATCATCTTTGTGCTGAACCAACCCCGCAGCGAGCACAAAGCACCGCCCCTCCATCGCGTAATGCCTTGAGGCTATCGCATATTCCTCGCGCACGGTTGGCCACGCCGCCACATGCACGCTTTCGCCGAGATTGTGCATCGCTGCGCGCGCCAGCGGCATCCAGTGTTCCCAGCAGATGAGGTTGCCCGCCCGGCCCCATTCGGCCTGATGCACGCCAAGCGTCGAGCCATCGCCGCGCATCCAGATCAGCCGCTCGCCATGCGTCGGCACCAGCTTGCGATGATCCAGCGGGTCCATGCCAGGGCGAAACAACAATTGGTTGTTGTACAGGCTCTGACGCACCCGCTCATGCGCGCCGATACTGATCAGCGCGCCGCTAGCATCGCACAGCTCCTGCAACGGCAGCAGCCGCTCGTCACCCGGCACAATCGCCTGTTCGAGCATGATCGCATGACACGCCTTCGTGCCCGGATGATCCCACAGCGCCGCTCCGGGCGCCTCATCCAGCCACAGCGGATAACCGCCCAGAAACGTCTCCCCGAATGCAACGAATTGCGCCCCGCCTTCAATCGCTTCTTTGGCAAGCCGGGTCGCCTTCTCAATCCCGCCCGCAAAATCCAGCGGAATCGGTGCGGCCTGACAGATGGCGACATTCAGAGTGGTCATGCGTTACTCTTCGGCGAAAGCGGCGGCGATCACAAGACGCTCGGCATTCCAGCTTAGAACGGCGGCCTTGGTCATCGGGACCATGAAAGTCTTCATGCCCTTAGCAGGAGGCGGATCACGGCGGATTTCGAGAATGTCGGTCGCGCCGAAGTTTGACACATCGATCACTTCGCCGATCGTTTCACCAGCGTCGGTCACCACAGCCAGACCGATCAGATCGGTGTGGTAGTACTCATCCTGTTCCAGCGAAGGCAGATCATCGCGCGACACGGAAAGCACCGTGCCCCGCAGTTTCTCCGCTTCGCTGCGATTGCTGATCCCTGCAAACCGCGCGACCGCCCCGCCCTTGTTGTCCGAACGGATCTTGGTCAGCTTCAAAGCGCCATCGTTGAAGTGTTTGTGCTGGGAGAGCGCTTCCACGCCCTCCCCGAACAGTTTCAGACGGACTTCACCCGCGACGCCGTGCGCACCTGTTACAGCGGCAAGCTCGATCGGACTGCTCATAAGCGCGCTACCCGCTCGCTCTGAGCCTGTCGAAGCGCGAGCAAGGCACTCGCCCACCCTTCGACCAGCTCAGGATGAGCGAGCCCAAGCAAAGGGATTTACCCTTCTGCCTTTTCTTCACCAGCGTCTTCGGCTGGTGCCTCTTCGGCAGCGGGCTCTTCAGCCGGAGCTTCTTCTGCAGCGGGTTCTTCCGCCGGTGCTTCTTCAGCCGGGGCCTCTTCTGCTGCGGGCTCTTCCGCCGGTGCTTCCTCGACGGGGGCTTCAGCAACGGCCTTGGCTTCCTCTTCGGCAGCCTTCTTGGCTTCTTCTGCTTCCTTCAGCTTTTCAGCCTTTTCTTCGGCACGTTCCTTGGCTTTCTCGCCTGGCTCGGCCTTTTGCGGGTTGTTGCGCGCTTCACGCTCCATGATGCCAGCGGCATCGAGGAAACGCAGGACACGATCGCTCGGCTGTGCGCCAACACCAAGCCAGTAACGGGCACGGTCTTCGTTGAGCTTCACGCGGCCTTCGTCATCCTTGGCGAGCAGCGGATTGTAGATGCCGATCTGCTCGAGATACTTGCCGTCACGCGGTGCACGGCTGTCTGCCGCCACGATGCGATAATACGGACGCTTCTTGGCCCCGCCGCGCGAAAGCCTGAGTGCAATTGCCATTTGAAATTACCTTTCGATTCTAAATTCTTGAAATCACTTTTTATTCAATAGATTCTGTAAGTCCGGCGGCAGCGTGTTTGGATCGACGCCCGGTCCCCGACCACCGCCAACGCCTCCTGGTCCGCCAAGGCCTGGAAGGCCTCCAGCAGGACCGCCTGGTCCGCCCATTCCGGGCATGCCACCACCAAACATGGACGCCAGCCCCTTGAGCCCGCCCATCTTCTTGATCTGCTTCATCGCGCGCGACATCTCTTGATGCATTTTCAGCACCTTGTTGACGTTTTGCACCTCGGTGCCGCTGCCCGCCGCCACGCGCCGCTTGCGCTTGGCATTCAGCAGGGCCGGATTGGCGCGCTCCTTCGGCGTCATCGACCCGATGATCGCATCCATGTGAATCAGGACCTTATCGTCCATGTCCGATGCCGCCATCGCCGCCTTGGCCTTCTTCATGCCCGGCATCATGCCCGCAAGAGCGCCAAGGCCGCCCATATTCTGCATCTGTTTGAGCTGGGTGCGCAGGTCATTCAGGTCAAATTGACCCTTGGCCATGCGCTTGGCCATCTCCTCGGCTTCTTCTTCCTTGATCGTCGCCGCGGCTTTTTCAACCAGGCTGACGACATCGCCCATGCCGAGAATACGATCGGCGACGCTGCCCGCGCGGAAGGTCTCGATCGCGTCGAGTTTTTCGCCCGTACCGGCGAACTTGATCGGCTTACCCGTGACGGCACGCATCGAAAGCGCAGCACCGCCGCGCGCATCGCCATCCATCCGGGTCAGGACCACACCGGTCAGCGGAACCTCATTGGTGAAGCTCTGAGCGACGTTGACCGCATCCTGACCGGTCAGGCTGTCTACCACCAGCAGCACCTCTGTCGGCGCGGAAACCTGGCTCACGGCCTTCATTTCGGCCATCAAGGCTTCGTCAACGTGCAGACGGCCGGCTGTATCGAGCAGCAGCACGTCATGATTCTGCAGACGCGCTGATTCCATTGCCCGGCGAGCAATGTCGACCGGCTGTTGCCCCTCGACAATCGGCAGGGTTGCAACCTCAACCTGCTCGCCAAGCACAGCCAGCTGCTCCTGCGCGGCCGGACGATTGACATCGAGCGACGCCATCATGGCTTTTTTGCCATGCTTTTCGCGGATCAGTTTGCCCAGCTTCGCAGTCGTGGTTGTCTTACCCGAGCCTTGCAGACCGACCATCATGATCACGACAGGCGGCTTCGCGTCGAGGTTCAGGTCCTCGCTCTGAGCGCCACCCAGCATCTCGACCAGTTCGTCATGGACGATCTTCACGACTTGCTGGCCCGGCTTGACCGATTTCAGGACTTCCTGACCGACAGCCTTTTCGGTGACGGCATCAATGAAACGCCGTGCGACAGGGAGCG
>JBCAXQ010000306.1:0-3359 GCA_038534015.1 Pseudomonadota bacterium
CCGGGAGCAGGCGCAAAGCCGCCATCGACGCTGGTGGCGGTGATGGTGGGAACCGGAGAGGATGCTGGCTCCCGCACCTGCACCGGTCCAGAAAGCCGCCGTGGCTGCACCACAACCTGCTGCGGCTCCCGCTCTGGCTGCCAGCGCACCGGCTCCAGCATCCTCTCCGGTTCCCACCATCACCGCCACCAGCGTCGATGGCGGCTTTGCGCCTGCTCCCGGTGAAGGGGTGATGACCGCTATGGCGCCGGGGGGTGTCCCTCAGGGCGCTTCCAGTGCGCTTGAGCCCGCCGGGTCGCGGATGGTAACGCCAGAGGCCGGTGCGGATGCATCCAGTGTCGCAGGTGGACGGACACTGGCTGCCTCAAGCGAGCGACCCGCAAGCGCGCAGCTGGCCAGCGCTTCGAGCGAACCGGCACGTACAACAGCGGAGCAGCCGGCTGCCCAGGTCGCCATGCTCGATGAGAGCCAGTCGATTGCCGAGCCACCCGCCAATGCCGATATGGATGCAGGAACCCGTGATGTGATCACGCCGGCCTCTTCCAGCGCGGCAGCTCTGGCAGAGGCAAGCGCAGCCGCTCCGATCTCGGTGGTCAGTGATGCGCAGTTTGCAGCGCTGTCTGGCCGGGTCGAGACACTCGAAGGCCAGGTCTCCACCCTGTTCGACCTCAGCAACACCATCGATCGCGATGCCCAGCGCGGGATCGCCTCGATCGCGGCCCAGGCCAACCCGCACTTCCCATCCGAGGCGGGCAAGACCAGCTATGCTTCCAACGTCGCGACCTATCGCGGCGAGGTCGGCATCTCAGCCGGCCTCATGCACCGCTTCGAAGGCGACTTCGCCATCACCGCAGGGGTCACCTATGCAGGCGGAAACTCGACCTCCGTCCGTGCAGGCATCGCCGGAGAGTTTTGAGCGACCATGTGAGCGGGGCTTTGGCCCCGCTCGCGTCGACCTTGAGACTAAAGCTGGCTGCTGATCCAGCGATCGATCTTGGCCTCAAGCACCGGCAATGGCAGCGCCCCGGTGTTAAGCACCTCGGCGTGAAACGCTTTGATATCGAAGCCGTCACCCAGCTTCATCTCGGCCCGCGCGCGCAGTTCCTGAATCTTCAACGCTCCGACTTTGTACGCCAATGCCTGGCTGGGGATCGCGATGTACCGTTCGATCTCGGCAGTCGCATCGGTTTCACCCTTGGATGAATTGGCCATCATGTATTCGATCGCCTGTTCGCGGGTCCAACCCTTGGCGTGGATACCGGTATCGACCACCAGCCGGATCGCGCGGAAAATCTCATCATCCAGTGTGCCGTAGCGCGCAACCGGGTCTTCATAGAGACCCATCTCATAGCCAAGCGTTTCGGCATAGAGCGCCCAACCTTCGACATAGGCGGTCTCTCCTCCAAACCGCATGAACGGGGGCAGCGCCTCGTTTTCCTGTGCGATGCTGATCTGGAAGTGATGACCCGGCGCGCCTTCGTGCAGATACAGCGTCACGTTCTGGGTGATCGGGCGGCTCGGCAGGTCATAGGCGTTGAAATAGAAAACGCCTGGCCGCGATCCGTCGGGCGCACCCGACTGGTATGATCCGCCCGCCTGGAATTTCTCGCGGAACGGCTCATACGGACGGATCTCCAACTCGCTATTCGGAAGGAGCGAGAAGTAGTCACCAATCCGCTCATCAACAATTTTGCCGATGCGATAATACTCTTCGGTTATCCATTCGCGGCTTTCCGGTGTAAACTTTGGGTCGGTCCGCAGATAAGTGAAGAACTCGCTGAGTGTCCCCTCAAACCCCATCAAGCCTTTCACTTCTTCCATTTCGTCCTGAATGCGCGCGACCTCACTCTTTCCAAGCTCGTGCAGCTCTTCGGCGGTCAAAGGCAAGGTCGTCGAATCCTGGATAAGCTTTTGATAAAGCGCGGCGCCGCCTTTCATATCGGACAGGCCGACAGTCTCGCGCGCTACGGGTAGATATTCATCGCGCAGGTAGTCACGCAGCCGGGTGTTGGCAGCATAGACCCCGCCTATCGATTCCTTGAACGCGGCCGTCAGTCGCGCCTTGTCCTCAGCCTTAAACTCTTCGGGGATGGAAGCGATCGGGCCCCAATAGGGAGATTCCTCGATCGGCTGCGCAAGCTGGGTATCGAGCTGTTCGATCATGTTCTCGACCGTCAGGCGCGTCTCCAAAATCCCGGACGCCTTGCCATCGCGAAAGCGCTGGATCGCACGATCCATGATCACGCCATAATCGCCGTGGCGCGAAACCGCGTTCTCGTAGTCCTTCACGGTTTTGAACGGGGCGGCGCTCTTTCCGCTTTCGAAGGTGGGGTAGAATGTGTGCAGGCCGAAAAAGTGATTGATGGGGCGGGCGCGGTTCACAGCGAGGATTTCGGGCTCGAATTCGGCCAGCATGTTCTCTTGATTCAGCTTGAAAACATCATAAGCCAGCTGATCGGTTTCAGTCAGGTCGCCACGGTCAATCTCGCCAAGCTTCGCCAGATTGCTTTCTGCGAGCGTTTTTTCCTTTGCTTGGAGCTCGTCGGAATAGAAATCACCGATCCTGTCGGCATTCTCATACTGTCCGCGGAAAATTGCAGAGAGGGGGCTGAGGTCAAGCTCGGCCTGGTCAGCCTCTTGGAACAAGGCGAACAGCTTGTCGCGTTCGGATTGTACCGGCTCGGCAGCCGCGACCGGTGTGGCAGCCGGTTGGACAGCGGCAGGCGTGGTCGAACACGCAGCAAGCGCAATTGCAGCGGGGCCCAGTAGGGCGGAGCGAAGAAGCATGGTGGTCTGTCCCTGGATTAACCGTATCTATAACGCGTCGGGCTACGCCCGTGGCGCACAGGCAGCAAGTGCGGCACCGATCAAACGCTTATCCAGTTCGACTTACTGCCCGCGACAGATCATTCGATGACCTGTCCACGCACCATCACGAAATCGACATTCTCGAGCACAGTCACATCCTCCAGCGGATTGCCATCGACTGCGATAATGTCCGCGCTGAAGCCGGGAGCAAGCCTGCCGATCTCACCTTCCATGCCGAGTATCTCTGCCGCCACGGTGGTAGCTGCCGCAAGGGCGTCCGCATCGGACATGCCGCCCGCTTTCATTAATGCGAACTCACCCGCATTCTCTCCGTGCGGGAAAACACCGGCATCGGTGCCAAAGGCGATCTTCACATCATATTCGATAGCGCGTTCGACAATCGTATCAGCAAACTCACTCACAGCGCGGATCTTGTCTTCGACAACTGGGGTGTAGAAGCCCTTGCCCAGGTTTTTCTTGATCCCCTGAAACGCCATAAGCGTCGGGACGAGAGTGGTGCCATTCTCGCGCATCGCATTGGCCGCTGCTTC
>JBCAXQ010000307.1:0-3357 GCA_038534015.1 Pseudomonadota bacterium
AAGAATTTCGGCTGCTTGCTTTGCAGCCTCGCGATCAGGGAACGGGCAATAGACGAGCGCAGCTATTTGAGGCCGTGACATTCGAATGCCATAGCTGGGTTAGGCAGCGTTTGCTTGTTGGTTTACGCCATCGCTGTGCATGCCCCAGGCAACGCTCGCAACCAGCAGGGCGCCGACCAATTGATGCGAAACCGCCACCCAAAGCGAAACATTGGTCAGCACGGTCGCAATCCCGAGGATTACCATCACTCCGAACGCGCTGTGTATCGCAATAGAGGCCATACGATCGGTTTTGCGAATGCGACGAGCAAGAAGAACCAACGCAATCACGGCCACCCAGGCCCACCAGCGATGCAGGAAATGCAGCAGGAATGGATCATGGGTCAGCGTCCACCAAAAGCCGTTCGAAAAGTCGATCGGAGGGATCCAGTGTCCATTCATGGTCGGCCAGTCATAAGCTGCGTGGCCTGCATTAAGTCCAGCGACCCACGCACCCAGCAAAAGCTGCAAAAACAGGATCAGCGCCACGATCGCCGACGGCAGGGTCAAAGGAGCAGGGCGCGCATCTGGCTGGCGCACCAGACGGCGCATGTCGCGTGCCGTCCATACCAGCAGGCCGAGCAGCAGCAGGGCCGTTAACAGGTGCAGTGAAAGCTTGAAATGGCTGACATCGGTCATGTTCCCGACGAGCCCGGATTGGACCATCAACCACCCGAACAAGCCTTGCAGGCCCCCCAGCGCCAATAGTCCTACAAGCCGAGGTTTATACCCTTTGGGAATGGCACCTTTAACCCAGAACCAGATCAGCGGCGCCGCATAGATCACCCCCACCAATCTTGCGAGCAGGCGGTGGAACCACTCCCAGAAGAAAATGAACTTGAAATCTGCCATCGTCATGCCCGCGGGCCCCGCCTCAAACCGGTATTCAGGTGTTGCGCGGTACTCGGCAAATTCTGCTTCCCATGCGGCCTCACTGAAAGGCGGCAAAATCCCGGTGACTGGTTCCCATTGGGTGATCGAAAGCCCGCTTTCGGTGAGGCGTGTTATCCCCCCGACCATGACGATGATCACAACGAAAGCTGCGACAATCTCAAGCCAGCGGGCAAGCGCCATAGGCCGCGCCACTGGCGCAGCTGTCGCCAGATTCCGGTCGTGTGATTGGACTTGGGTGGCCATAGCGTCGCCTAATTGTGGCGGACTGGCTGCAAGTGCAACCACTTTCCCCGCAAACGGCATTGCGCTGCCTGCAAGCGGCAAACCACTGCCCTTGTGTTCGCCTGGCGCTGTTGCGCTTGCGCCCGGCGCGCAGACGGCTATTTCGATGCTTATGACATCTCCCAAATCTATCACTCTCAATGGCGAGCCGCGCCAGACGATTGCCGAAACCATCGCCAACCTTGTCCGTGAACTGGACCTTGCGCCGGAAAAGGTCGCGGTCGAACACAATGGCGAGATCGTCCCGCGTTCTACTTTGGAGCAAGCGTCGCTTGCAGACGGGGATACGCTGGAGATTGTCCACTTCGTTGGGGGCGGCGATCACCATTCAACTGGTGACGGAGACACTTGGAGTGTGGCCGGACGAACATTCACATCACGTCTGATTGTTGGCACCGGCAAGTATAGGGACATGGAAGAAAACGCCGCAGCGGTTGCAGCAAGCGGGGCAGAGATCGTCACGGTGGCGGTGCGGCGGGTCAACGTGACCGACCCCAAAGCGCCGATGCTGACGGACTATATCGATCCCAAGACAACCACTTATCTGCCCAACACAGCGGGATGCTTCACCGCCGAAGACGCTATCCGCACCTTGCGGCTGGCGCGCGAGGCGGGCGGCTGGGACCTGGTCAAGCTTGAGGTGCTCGGCGAGGCACGAACGCTCTATCCGAACATGGTCGAAACAATCCGCGCGTGTGAGGTGCTCGCCAAGGAAGGGTTTCAGCCGATGGTCTATTGCGTCGATGATCCAATCGCCGCGAAACAGTTGGAAGATGCGGGAGCCGTCGCGGTGATGCCACTTGGGGCGCCAATCGGTTCCGGCCTTGGTATCCAGAATGAGGTCACGATCCGGCTGATCGTCGAAGGCGCGAGCGTGCCGGTGCTGGTCGATGCGGGCGTCGGTACGGCAAGCGATGCAGCCGTTGGTATGGAGCTCGGGTGTGACGGAATCCTGATGAATACGGCCATCGCAGAAGCCAAAGATCCCATCCGCATGGCGCGTGCGATGAAGCTTGCCGTCGAGGCTGGCCGGGAAGCGTATCTGTCCGGCCGGATGGGCGTACGCAAATATGCTGACCCTTCGAGTCCGTTGGCGGGGCTTATCTAGTTTTGTGCCGTCGCCATCCGAAAGAGAACACTTCATGACCGCCGCTCCTGAAATCCACCTTGAGGACAACGGCAGCAAAGGCCGATACGTCTTGGCGCCCGAAGGCGGTAAGGACGAGGCTGAACTGACGTTCTCTCGGGCTTCGGATATATTGGTGATTGTCGATCACACGGGAGTGCCGGATGAGTTTCGCGGCAGAGGCTATGGCAAGCTACTGGCAGAGCGGATTGTCGAAGATGCCCGTGCCAAAGGCTTCAAGATTGTCCCGCTTTGTCCGTTCTTCAAAGCACAGGCGCAGCGGCATCCCGATTGGGCTGATGTCGTGAATATGTAGTCGGAAACGCCGCTCCACTTACCTTTAATTAACCACGTTCGGCGAATGTCTCCTGCGAACAGGGAGATACGCACTCATGGCCAAAGTTGGCAGCACATCCATGGCAATCGGCGAAATGCGCGAGTTCGCAGGATTCACCGCGGCAGAGCAGCGCTATATCAAGCGCAGCCTCGATATCGGGCTGGGCCGTTGCGATGCTTTCAAGCTGTGGGCTCGCACGGATCAGGAAAACTCCGCGATCCGGCGCCAATATGTCGCCTATCAGGACCTGAAGGCGCTGCGTGAAATGGTGCCACAGGAATGTTCCCCGGGTGAAGTCGAACGCTTCATCGGGAAGCTGGTGCGTATGGCTTCATTCGACTTGGCTCAGGACAGGATCACGAGCTTTTCAGCCTTCCGTTTTCTCTATGAGCGCCTGCTGGGTGCAGATGCGCGGCCGTGGCTGCCAAGCGCGTTTTGTGCCGCTGCCGCCCTGCCGCAAATCCGCCCTGACCGGCGCAAAATGTTGCTGCAAAGCCTAAGCGAAGCCGCCGCGACGGCTCCAGGCTGGTCGGATCAGGATCCGTGCTTCTATCCGGAATATGTCGAGGAAGCTGAGGCGGCGTGACGGAATCGGTGGCAGACGGCTTGTCGCGCCATCAGATTGCCCGGGCGGAGATCGAGGCATGGCGTGGGCGTTGTCTCGACTGCTATGCGCGAG
>JBCAXQ010000308.1:0-3355 GCA_038534015.1 Pseudomonadota bacterium
GTGTGTTGTTCATGGACAATCTGCTCACCAATTGGGCACGTCCATGGATAGTGAATGAAGACCGTTATGTTTATCCGCACGCGTCGCATCTTGAAGCCAACTGGATCAGCCTGGATGACGTTGGCAAATTCATGCTCGCAAGCCTCGAGCGCTCCGATATGGAAGGCGCCTGGCTGAATATTGGCGGGCCGGAGCGGCTCAAGGGTCCGCAGGTTGCCAACTATCTGACAGGTGCTCTGGGCAAGGAGATTGCCTACGATCCGTGCACGCCAACCGAATTCGGAAAGTATCTCGTTGAGGCAGCGGGGGACTCGATGCCCGAGGAGATGCGCGAGGAGTTCGCGGCAGGGATCGCAGCCTTCTATGAGTATAACAATACCGCCCCGACCAAGCCTTTCGAGGTCGATATGGACTATGTCTATGAGCGTTTTCCGGAGCTGGATGGCAAGCTGGAGGACATGGGTGCCTGGACCAAGCGGCAGGATTGGGGGGAGAGCAATTTCCGCCCCGCATTCGGATAATTGGCGGCTGTTCCATGAGCGAGAAACGCGACGCCAACATTGCGCTGGCTGAAACGTACTACCGCGCTTTGGAAGCTGGCGATTTTGAAGCGCTGGCCGATCTCCACAGCGATGATGTGGTGTTCAACCTGCTCGGCTCGACGCCAGTGTCAGGCCGGTGGGAGGGCAAGGCGGAGTGCTTCGGTCCGCTCGTTGAGGAAGGCGTGGTCGGCAAGCTGGTGCCCGAGACCATCCGATTCTCCCGAAAATGGCGGATCATGTGCGCGGATGAGGATCGCGTCGTTGGCCTGATGTATGGCGGCGGTGCGGCAAAGAATGGTCATGACTACCTTCAGACCTACTGCCAGATCATGACGATCAAGGACGGCAAGATTGCCGAGCTGCACGAATTCTTCGACACCGCGCTTGTTGAGCTCGCACTGAACGACAATCCGACGACGAAAGGGCCTACCGAAGTCAGGAGACCTTTCGAATTCTAGGGGTCTTTTTGCCGCAAGCCTGGCAAAGACTACTCCGCCGCTTCGCGCTGCTGCGGCGCGAACATCGATTGAAGATCCGCGTCGCTGGCATGGATCAGCTTGTCGACCCATTGGTGAAAGACTTGCCCGCCGCCCTCATTGCGGCCGAACAGAACTTCGTCCAGCAGACCGGATTGCAAGGCCTCATGCTGGCGTTTGCCGGTTGAATAGTCCTCATCACGCACCACAATCTCGAGGAAATCGAACTGTTCGTGCGCCGACTTTACATCCTCCTCGGTCGCGGGTTGGTTTTCCATCACATAGAATTGCGTTGTGGTGCTTTCGCCCACCGTCTTGCCAGGAAACAGCTGGCTGATCATCGCGCCGCGCTGCCCTCCACCATAGAAACTGGCGATCGAAATATGCGGGAAGATCGTCCAAACGCCTTGCAACAGAGCATCATCCGGCAGCTCGTCATCAGTCATTTGCGTCAGATCGAGCTGTTCGTCGCTGCCAGTCTTCTGGGCAAACTTGGACGGGCTGGATAGCCGCTGATGCGGCCCCCAGAAGAAGTAGTTGGCGCGGTTGAAGAAATCAGCGCCGAACGTATCCTTGTGCAGCACCGGCAAGTGGTAGAAATCGAGATAGCCGTCATAGGCGGTCTTCCAGTTCGGGCCTGAAAGCGTGCGCTGTGCGAAGAGCGTCCAGTCTTCGAACCCGAAAGCGGCCAACAGGCTATCATAGCCGCATAGGTAGTCGGGGATCGCAAGCTCCGACTTGGGATCGAGCGTGACCCAGATCAGCCCGGCACTTTCATAGACCGGGAAGCGTTTGAGACAGTGCGCGGCCTTGTCGATTGTGCCGAAATCCTTCGGGCTGGCCACCCCGATCAGGTCGCCTTCCTGTTTGAAGGTCCAGCCATGATACCCGCACGTAAACCGGCTGGCATTGCCTGTTCCACTGGCCAGCGGGTTGCCGCGATGGGTGCACATGTTGAGGAACGCTGTGACGCTGCCGTCTTTCTGGCGCGACAGCAGCAGCGGCACCCCGCAAATGTCCATTGTCTTGAAATCGCCGGGCTCGGGAATTTCGCACGATGGTGCCACCATCAGAGGCAAGCGGCGGAAGATTTTGGCCTTCTCCAGCTCAAACAGCTCGGGATCGGTATAGGCGGCGGCAGGAATTCGAACGACGTCTTCGGCCAGTTCCATCGTATCCGCTTCGCCATGAGCGATTAACGAGCGGGTCATTGTGATCAATTCTTCGCGCGACATGTTTCTCTCTCCCCAGGGAAGGTCGGCGGCACTTGAGCAAGAGAATGCGCGTATGTGCGGCGTCCATCAATGATCACTTTTGGGAAAGCTGCACAGCAACAAAAACGGGCGAGCCCTCTCGGACCCGCCCGTTTCATCGCAGTGACGAACTGTGATCAGAAGTTCACGGTCGCTTCGACATAGACCTGACGACCGCGGTTCTGGGTCAAAACCAGATCATCGCCAGTGGCTGGGCGAAATGGGCGTTCGCCCGACGTGTTCACCCAGATCTCATCAGTCAGATTGGTGCCGACCAGAGCCAGTTTCCATTTGCCGTCCTGATCACCGATCGAGACGGTGGCATCAAAGGCAACGTAGCTGTCCTGACGGAAATCATTGTTTGTGACTTCGTCGGTGAAATAGCTGTCGGTGTAAATCGCGTTGCCACCAAAGCCTAGCTCCAGCGTGTCGCCCAACGGAATAAACCAATCCACGGCAAGGTTGCCCGACCATGTCGGCGAACGCGCAGTGTCGCGACCATTGATATCGGTCTCGTCTCCAGAGTTCGCCACGCCATCCGGATCTTCGGTAATGAAGGTGTCGGAGAACGCCGCATCAAGATAGGCAATGTTGCCTGACAGGTTCAGGCCTTCGACCGGGGTGCTCCAGTTCCAGCCGATATCGACACCCTGTGTCGTCACCTCACCAGCATTCAAGGTGAGGAACTGGATCGTTGCGCCGTCGAAGTTCTGCACCTGCAGATCATCGAAGACATAGTAATACGCAGTGGCATTCAGGGTGAAGCTGCGATCGGCCCACTGGGATTTGATCCCCACTTCGCCGCCAATTGCGGTTTCCGAATCGTAGATCAGCGCGCTGAAATCGCCCGATTGCGCGGCTGCGCCAAGGCTAGCGGAGGGCAGTGCCGAGTTGTCGATACCGCCCGATTTGAAGCCGGTCTTGAACGAAGCGAACACGTTGAAATCGGGGTTCACCTCATACTTGATCGTCGCTTCTGGTGACCAATTGCTGTCCTGGAAATCGATCGGGCCGGAGAAGAAACCCGGAGGCACAAAACCTGGACCAATCAGGAAGGAGTGAAGGTAGGGTACGCTGATCGTCT
>JBCAXQ010000309.1:0-3353 GCA_038534015.1 Pseudomonadota bacterium
CGAAAGAACTGGAGGAGCTGCGGCAGCGCGAGGCGCTGGCAGAGCAGATGGGCGGCGAAGACAAGGTCGCGCGTCAGCATTCACGCGGCAAGATGGATGCCCGCGCGCGATTGGCCGCACTCACCGACGAAGGTTCCTTTCGCGAGATCGGCAAGATTGCGGGAAAGGGGCATTATGACGCAAACGGTGATCTGGCCGGCGTCACACCCGCCCCGTTCCTGTTTGGCAAGGCCACGATCAATGGCCGCCCCGTGGTGGCCACTGCGGATGATTTCACCATTCGCGGCGGCGCAGCAGATGCCGGGATTGCGCGCAAGATGGTTCAGGCCGAAATGATGGCGCACGAGCTTAAACTGCCGATCGTCAAGATGATCGACGGGACCGGCGGCGGCGGATCGGTCAAGACGCTCGAACAGATCGGTGCAACCTATATTCCGGCGGTGCCCGGCTGGGGCGACACGGTCCGCAATCTCGACACCGTGCCAGTGGTGGCCCTCGCGCTCGGGCCAACAGCAGGTCTGGGTGCCGCACGGACCGTCGCCAGCCACTATTCGATCATGGTGCGCGGCTTGTCACAGCTCTTTGCCGCTGGCCCGGCCGTCGTCGATGGCTTGGGGGAGAGCTACAAAAGCGCCGCCGATCACAGCCACGCGAAAGAAGAACTAGGCGGAGCCGACATTCACACGCGCAACGGCGTTGTCGATGATGAAGTGGCCACCGAGGCCGAAGCCTTCGCCCGCGCACGCCATTTCCTCGGCTTTATGCCGGAACATGTCGGCCAGTTGGCCCGCCGCGCCGAATGCAGCGATCCGGCAGATAGGCGCGAAGAAGCGCTGCTGAGTCTTGTCCCGCGTGATGACAAGCAGGTCTATTCGATGCGTCGCGCGCTCGATCTGATCCTCGATTCTGGCACAGTGTTTGAGATCGGCCGCATGTGGGGCCGGGCGGCGATCACCGCCCTCGCCCGGCTCGATGGCTGGCCGGTCGCGGTTGTGGCGAGCGATCCCAGCTATCTTGGCGGATCATGGGAAGCCAAGACATCTGAGAAGGTCGAGCGCTTCGTCAAACTCGCCGACCAGTTCCGCCTGCCCATAGTCCACCTGGTCGACAATCCCGGCTTCATGATCGGGCGCGAAGCCGAAATGGCCGGGACAATCCGCTACGGCGTGCAGGCGATGAATGCGATCTACAAGGCCAGAGTGCCGCTCGCGAGCATCGTGATGCGGCGCGCCTATGGCATTGCCGGCAGCGCGATGAGCAATGCCGACCGGTTTCAGTACCGGTATTGCTGGCCATCGGGCGATTGGGGTTCACTGCCAATCGCAGGGGGGCTGGAAGTGGCCTATAAATCAGAACTTGAGGCGGCGGATGATCCAGACGCGCTTCTGGCCGAGATTCAGGAACGGCTGGGCAAGGTCACGTCTCCGTTCCGCAGCGCGGAGCGCTACAATGTCGAGGACATTATCGATCCGCGCGACACACGGCCTCTGTTGTGCGAGTTTGCGGAGCTGGCGTGGCGGCGGCTTCGTTCCGAGGCTTGACCACCCACACCCTCAATAATTTCCGTGCATCTGCATATAGCGGCGAGCCTCTCCAGGAGCACGGAACAGCTTGCCCCGCTCGCTGTAGAGCACACATGCCAGGCCAAAACAGGAGCACAGCACCATCGCAATCGCCAGTGGTTGCGCCGTGCCATCATAGGCCTGCCCAATCACAGCGCCCATCACCGCGCCGGTCGTCATGCGGATGCTGGTCTGGATAGAGGAAGCTGCGCCCGCAATGTGCTGGAACGGCTGCATCGCGATTGCGCTGAAGTTCGCACCGACAAAGCCGAGCATAGCCATCGATAGGCTGAGCAGTGGGACAAATTCCCACAGTGTTTGATCACCGCGGCTTGCAGACCATAGTTGCACCAGGCTGACTGCGAGGAAGCCGAGCAAGGCGGTATGGCCAACACGGCGCGCGCCGAACCGTTCGACGATACGCGAATTGAGGAAATTGGCCGCCACCATCCCCAGGATTGAGGCGCCAAATATCAACGCGAAGTAATCGCCCGCGCCAAAGCTCTCTGCAATCAATTGCTGCGAAGAATTGAGGAAGCCGAAAAGACTGCCGAACACCAATGCGCTGCCGATGACATAGCCGATCGACACGCGAAGCGAGACTGCTTCCTTCATGTTGCGAAGAATCGTGCGCGGCCTGATATCCTGTTCATTTGCTTCGGTCAGCGTTTCGGGCAGACGCACCCAAACCCATGTTCCCACGGCTAGCCCCATCACCGCCATGGCACCAAAAATCGCACGCCAATCAGCCACCATCAGGATCAACTGCCCGATCGCCGGGGCGACGATCGGCACGATCAGGAATATCATCATGATCAGGCTCATCAGCCGAGCCATACGATCTCCGCCGACGTGATCGCGGACGATCGCGGCGGGCACAACGCTGAGCCCGGCGCAGGCGACACCCTGAATAAACCGCAGAGCGATCAGCCACCAGAAATCCGTAACCAGCGCGCAAGCGAGCGAAAGCACGATATAGGAGGCTAGCCCAACGAACAGCACCGGCCTACGTCCGAATTTGTCCGCAAAAGCACCCGGGAAGAACGCCCCCAATCCGGCTCCCAGAAAATAGCTGCTGATCACATACTGGCGATCATTCCCGGACGCGCCCAATTCTTCCGCCATCACACCAAGCGCCGGAAGCATGGAATCAATCCCGAATGCCTGCAAGCTCATCAGCAGCGCCATCAGGGTGACGAGTTCACGCTCACCCAGCTGGCGTTCAGAAGAGGCAACGGTCGCGTTCATAAACACGCCCTTGCGCGCATCGCCACGATAAGGAAAGCGCGTTTTTGGTGACGCGGGACGAAAGGAGCGGCTATTCTGGCCTGCAATGGCAGAGGACGCAGATTCAGGACCGAATGCAGATGAAAGCGAGGCACCCGGCCTGCGCAAAATCATCCATGTCGATATGGATGCATTTTTCGCCAGTGTGGAGCAGCGCGACGATCCTGAAATACGGGGAAAGCCTGTGGCGGTCGGCGGATCGGGCGGGCGCGGCGTTGTTGCGGCGGCGAGTTACGAAGCGCGCAAATTCGGCGTGCGCAGCGCGATGCCATCGGTCACCGCAAAGCGGCTATGCCCTGACCTGATCTTTGTGCGGCATCGCTTCGATGCCTACAAGGAAGCATCGCGTCAGATCCGCGCAATCTTTGAACACCACACACCGCATGTCGAACCGCTCAGCCTGGATGAGGCGTTCCTTGATGTGACGGAGGATCGCCTCGGTATTGGATCGGCCACGCGGATAGCCGATCTGATCCGCCAGGAGATACGGGCCAAAACCAGGCT
>JBCAXQ010000310.1:0-3348 GCA_038534015.1 Pseudomonadota bacterium
GAAAAGATCGCCATGACAGCGCCGGTACTTGAAGACTCACCTTCAAACGACAAGTGGCGCACGCGGTTTGTGATGCCTTGTCTTGAGTCACCAGCGTGTAGGCGGGCAAGGGTTTCGCCGGCTCGCAGCCTATATATTCGGTCAGGATCGTCCCGAAGGCGGTGAAAAGATCGCGATGACATCGCCCGTGATGCAGGATCGGCCCGGTGAGGTCGATCAAGACGAAAAGATCGCCATGACAGCGCCGGTACTTGAAGACTCACCTTCAGACGACAAGTGGCGCACGCGGTTTGTGATGCCCGCCAAATACACGCTCGATACTCTGCCGACCGCGCCTGATGACATCACACTGACCACAGTTCCCGGACGCCGAATGGCGGTGATCATGTTCAATGGAAATGCGCCGTCGGGCGACCTCATAATGGCCGAGGAAATGCTGCGAGAGTGGATGAATGAGCAGGGCCTCGAAGCGGTGGGCGCTGCAGAGCATGCATTCTATGATGCTCCCATGGTCCCTGGAAGGTACCGCCGCAACGAGGTGATGATCCCCGTTGCGGCGACTGAATAACCAGCCAGGAACGGCTCAAGCGTCTTCAAGCACCGGTGTTCGGTACGGGACTCCGCCGCTTTCGCGCTCCCATTGTTCGAATTCGCTGCGGCTCAGCAGATACCGTTCGCGCGCTTCTTCGAAGCTGATGACTTGGTCGCGCACAGCGCGAACCACGTCGGCCTTGCGTGATTTCGACCAGTGCACACGGTGTGACCTGGGCAGGCCAGCGCGCTTGATCGCTTCTGCGATGGATATATCTCGAGGGTACGCCATTGTTCATTCTCCTTCATGCCCCCGTGCAAGGAGGAAGGTGCGTTTTGACGGTTAATCCCGACTTGCCGCGCTTGGTTAATATTGGGTTGAGCAAGCGATGCGTGCCGTCGGCGCGACGAATTGAGGCAAAACTGTCGGAGCGTTTTACAGCTCTGATTGCAAACCAAAAAAGGCGACCCCGAAGAGCCGCCTTTTGAAGAATCATAAGATGTCGGGTTTAGCCGCCCGACTGCGGGCTTTCGCCGTCGTCATCCATCAATTGCTGCATCAGGTAAACATATTGCAGCGCCTGAATTTTCGCCCGCTGTTCATTATCGACACCGCCAGAGTGTCCGCCGGTCATGTCTTCGAAGTAATAATAGGGCTGTCCCAATTCCTTGAGCCTCGCAGCGCCCTTGCGCGCATGAGCCGGGTGGGTGCGGTCGTCAGCGGTAGAAGCCCATAGGAATGGTGTGGGGTAATCCACGCCCTCTGCTATCTTCTGATAGGGGGAATACCCTTCGATCCAGGCGCGCTGTTCCGGAATGCGCGGATCGCCATATTCGCCGATCCACGAGGCGCCGCGGCCGATCAGGTGATACCGGAGCATATCAAACAGCGGGATCTGGACAATCGCTGCGCCGAACAGATCAGGGCGTTGGGTGAACGCCGTTCCGACCAGCAATCCGCCTTGTGACCCGCCCTGGATGCCGAGATGTTCTGGACTGGTGAAGCCTTTCGCTACCAGGTCTTCACCCACAGCGATAAAATCATCCCAGGTGCGCTGCTTGTTCTCTCGAATAGCCGTCTGGTGCCAGTTGGGGCCGAATTCACCGCCACCGCGCAGATTGGCCAAGACATAGGCACCGCCATTCTCGAGCCAAAGCTTGCCAGTGGTGCCGAGATAGCCAGGCAGGCGCGGGATCTGGAAACCGCCATAGCCGGTCATCAGCGTCGCCGTGCTGCCGTTCATCTCCATGCCTTCCGGTTTGACAATGAAGTAGGGGATTTTCGTCCCATCTGCGCTCGTTGCCTCGTACTGCTCGACTTGAAGGCCGGCCTTGTCGAAATAGCTGGGCGAAGTCTTGAGCACCTCCGGCTTGCCACCATCCGAATAGTAAAGCGTTGTCGGATTGAGGAAGTCGGTGACCGTGAACATGATCTGATCGGTTTCGTCCGATGATGTCGCGATGCCCAGCGTGGCATTGTCCGGCAGGTCAACGGGCCGTTCCGTCCAGGCTCCGTTTTCGAAGTTGAATTGCAGCACCTTGCCAACAACGTTGTCCAACATGGTCACGAACAGTGCGTTGCCGGTGATCGCACCGCCGCGCTTCGTCTGGCGATCGCCAGGAGCCCAAACCAGTGTTTTGGCGGCCCCGTTCGGATCAGCTTTCCATTCTTCCAAATCGACCGCGATCAGGCTGTCAGCGGGGAAGGTCTGGCCGTCCACCTCCCAATCCACATCGGTGGTGTAGAGCAGGTGACCGTCGACGATCCCATACGGAGATGCTTTGAGCGGGATGTCCAGTTTCTGCCATTCATCATCAATCGAGACGAAATATTCGGTCTCGTGAAAGCTAACCGCGCGGAATGCGGTCATAGCGTGGACGACCGCCTTGTTGTCCCTCAGCAGGCTTGCACCAGACCACACATCTTCTTTTTTGCCCCGGAATATCTCCTCCGCATCGTCAATGCTGGTACCACGTTTCCAGATCCTGCTGGTGTACGGGTATTCGCTTTCGGTCATCAGTTCTTCGCTGAAATTGCGAGTCACCAACAGCGTGTCTTGATCAACCCACTGGATAGAACCTTGGCTCTCTGGCAATTCAAAACCGCCCTCAACGAAGCTCTTTGTCGCAGTGTCGAACTCGCGCAGGATCGTTGCGTCCTTGCCGCCATCTGACAGTGCGATCATGCATTTGTTGAGCGCGGGGGGAAGGCAGGTTGACCCCTTATAGACCCACTCTTTGCCTTCGGCGGCTGCGAGTGCATCAACGTCCAGCACGATTTCCCATTCGGGTTCGTCAGTCTGATAGCTTTCGAGTGTGGTCCGGCGGACGAGGCCCTTGGGATTTTCCTTGTCCTGCCAGAAATTATACAGGCCATCCGGGCGGAAGCTGACATAGGGGATCCGGTCTTCGCTATCATAGATCGCCAGCGCGTCAGCTTTAAGCTTTTCGAATCTCGGATCGGCTTCGAGCACGCCAAGCGTTCGATCGTTCTCGGCTTCTACCCAGGCGAGTGCTTCGTCGCTGCGGGCTTCCTCAAGCCAGATGTACGGATCCTGTTCCGGTCCGGGAACACCGTCGTCAGCGACCGCTGTATCGGCGCTATGATCACCGTGGCCATCGGCGTGAGCAATGGTAGCGGTCATGGCAAGCGAGCCGGCAAGTGCGCCAGAAATTGCAATACTGGAAACAAGTTTCAACTGTCCTCTCCAATGGGAAATTGCTAGGCAGAGAATTGCCGCAAATCGCCGCAAAGGGAAGGAAAATCGGTCTTGTGAAACCGGTCCGATTTTCCTTCCCTTTGCGGCGATTTGCGGC
>JBCAXQ010000311.1:0-3339 GCA_038534015.1 Pseudomonadota bacterium
CTCGGAAAAGCGCGGCCAGTCAGTGGGCAGATAGAGGCCGCCATCGCTGGCAAGTCCGGCCAGCGTAACCCCTTCGAAATCGAGCGCCGGAGCGCTGCCTCTGGTAGAAACATATTGCATCGCAGCGTGGCGGTTAGCGTCGTGCCTGATGCGTGGCAACCTTGCGCCGCAAACGTTTGTTCACCGCAAATCCGTAGATCACCAGCGCCGTCAGCGCGAAGAAGAACCATTGCCCGGCATAGGCCATGTGATTGTTGGGCAGATCACTGGGATCGGGCCGGGCAAGTTGGTCAAGTCCGGCCAGCGCCGGGACCGCGACGACTTTTTTCTTGGGACCGAGCACCCCGGTGACTTCCCCACCTTGCCAATCGGGCATGTTCGCGCTGCGTGACCACCCGAGTGCGATCTCGACGCTATCGTCATCCCCTATCTTGCATTGGGCGACATGTGACCAGCCCTTCGCTCCACGCGCACTGGTTCCAGCCGTGCTGCGCATGTCCACTGGTGTGCCGCAATCGAACATGACGCTGCGATAAAGAAGATCGGTTTCCCACTCACCTTCGGCAACCAGCGCCTGTGCGGGGGCATCGGTTGGTATTGCCGAAAAGCGTGCAATCATCTCCGCCTTTTCATCCGCGCGACCCAATTGCCAGAAGCCAAGCGCAACCATGATGGCCGCAGCCGCGACCACCAGCAGTGTCGGTATGATCGGGAAATTGCGCAGCATTACTCTTCGCTTATGTCCGTCCGGCGGTGTTCATAGCTGGAATAAAGCATCGTGACCTTGAACAGGCGCAAGCTTCCGATCACGCCTCCGATCGTCAACGGTATCCATATCACGGCATGCAGCCACAGTGGCGGTCGAACAGCTATATCCAGTGCGATCGCCGCCGAGATCAAAAGGGCGGCCACAACAATAGTGATCAATCCTGCCAAGCGTGCGCCCTTTTCAAGTTCGGCCAGCTTCAACCCGCACGCGCTGCACTTGAAAGCGATCCGTGCAGGAGCCTCGAACACAGTCGCCTCGCCGCAACTTGGGCACAAACCAAAAAGGGCAGCCCGAGGGATGGAAACGCCCAATCCCGGCTGCCCCTTTCGAGTGTGAGGGCTCTCGCCCACTTTCACTACACCCTAGGCATCAGTGGAATTCGGCGCCCCAGCCGCCCCAGATATACACAGCGACGAACAGGAACAGCCAAACCACATCGACAAAATGCCAATACCAGGCGGCCGCTTCAAAACCGAAGTGCTGGCGCGATGTGAAGTGACCGATATATGCGCGGTAAAGGCACACAGCCAAAAAGATTGTTCCCACCAGAACGTGGAAGCCGTGGAAGCCGGTCGCCATGTAGAAAGCGGAACTGTAAGTGTTCTGTCCGAACACGAATGGCGCAATTGAATACTCGTATGCCTGGATAGCCGAAAACAGAACGCCGAGAGCAATCGTAGCCCAAAGCCCCTGTTTCATCCCTTCGCGATCACCATGGATCAACGCATGGTGCGCCCAGGTGACGGTCGTTCCCGAACACAGCAGGATCAGTGTGTTGAGCAATGGCAGGCTAAACGGATCAAGCACCTGCATGCCCTCCGGCACGAACGTTCCACCTGTAACCGTATTGTCCGCAAGGAACTGGTTGGTCGTTGACTGGACACCGTCAAGATAGCTTACTTCAAGCGGAGCAGGGAACAAGGCAAAGTCAAAGAAGCTCCAGAACCACCCGACAAAGAACATTACCTCGGACGCGATAAACAGGATCATTCCATAGCGCATGTGGAGCTGGACAACCGGCGTATGATCGCCCTGTTGCGCTTCGATCGTGACATTGCGGAACCACATAAAGAAGGTGGCAATCAGACCAGCAAGGCCGAGCCCCATCACTATCCTTCCGGCACTTCCGAACAGGTCGGGATAGAACCCAAGAACCATGCCAGAGGTAAAAGCGAGCGCCGACATCGAGCCGACCAGCGGCCAGATATCGGGTTCAAGGATGTGATAGTCGTGGTTGACGTTGCCAGCCATTATGGAATTCCCGTCCCTATGGTTTCCTAGCTCTTACGAGCCCGAATTGCTGCGGCCAAGAGCCGACGATACGGGCTCTTTCGCGCGGTGAAAAGTGTAACTCAACGTGATCTGCTCGACGTCGGCCATGAACTCATCTTCATGAATTGCCGGGTCGACATAATACAGCACCGGCATGTGCATTTCCTGCCCTGGCTGCAGCGTCTGCTCGGTGAAGCAGAAGCACTGGATCTTGTGGAAGTATTTGCCTGCCTGGGCGGGTTCGACGTTGAATGTCGCAGTGCCAGTAATGGGTTCGCTCGAAGTGTTCTTGGCGAAATATGTTGTCATGTCCCGCATGCCGATCGTGACCGTGTCGGTCGCTTCGTTCGGGCGGAACTGCCATGGCATGTCGCGCGCGGTGGACGCATCGAACCGGATCGACATGCTTTCCCCGCTTGCAAGTGCGGCCGCCCTGTCGGCTTCGGTCGAACTCGCCACCTGCGTGGTGCCTCCAAAACCCGTTACGCGGCAAAACAGATCATAGAGAGGAACTGCGGCGTAGCCCATGCCAAGCATTGCCAGCGCGCCAACAATGGCCATCAACCCGGTTTGCGCATTCTTACGATCAATCGCCTCGGCCGTGCTCATTGAGCACCTCCGATCCGCGCAATCGTTATCATATAGAACAGGACAACAAAGAAGATCAGGATGCCGCCGACCACGTAATTGCGCGCCTTCTGGCGCTTCTTCAGTTCGGTTTCTTCTTCGGGGCTCATGCGAACACTCCGGGTCCGATGAGACCCTGAACGGCCAACACCCGGTCAGCGACCAGTGCCGCGAACAGTATGAAGAGGTAGTAGATGCTGAACTTGAACAGCACCTTTTCTTCGCTCATCAAGTCTTCTTCGCCGGAACGCTCCCGACGCCAAACCGGCAATGCAAGAGCGAAAAACAGCAGCGACAGTGCAACGGCAATTGTGCCGTAAACCCAGCTCGTAGCGCCGATCACCCATGGCGCAATCGCAACCGGCGCAAGCGCGATGGTGTAAAGCATGATCTGGTTGCGCGTTACACGCTCGCCCGCGACCACCGGCAGCATGGGAATGCCAACTTTGGCGTAGTCAGACTTCATGAACAGCGCGAGCGCCCAAAAATGCGGCGGGGTCCACATGAAAATGATTGCAAAGAGCAGCACCGGCATCAGCGTGATATCGCCAGTGACGGCGACCCAACCAATCATAGGCGGAAACGCACCTGCACCGCCGCCAATCACGATGTTTTGCGGCGTACGCGGCTTCAACCACATGGTGTAGACGACACCGTAATAGATCACGGCG
>JBCAXQ010000312.1:0-3319 GCA_038534015.1 Pseudomonadota bacterium
GTCAATTAAGGCCAAGCAGATTCTGGACGCCGCTGCCGCGCAAGAACGTACCTTCGCAGTGATGGCAAACATTTCTGAGCGGGAAGCAGAAGATGAGGAAAGTAGGTAGGCGATCCTCCGGATGCAGCGCTATCAAGCGGAGGGTCTGGGTTTGGACCCGATCGGTGTGCTCGTACTATATCGAATGAGTGTTCGGAAATGGCGCAAGGCGGCTGGCCGGTCACAATGGCTACGGCAGGTATCGGGGAGATTGGAGCGCAACCGGAGCGCCCGTAGTCACGTAGGCTTTCTCGTAGCCAGCTTCGCCAAAAATGCCGCGTTCTCCATCGCCGGAATCTGAGGGCTGCTGATCCAGATGAAACTCAGCACGCACCAGGAATGTCAGTGTTCGGGGGTGAAGCCGCTGTGGGGACCTCAAGGCACGAATGTCGGGAAACTTCGATCAGGTCATACCAAATCGCATTGATCAGAACCCATTGGCCCAATTGCGCCAGCCGATAGATGTGATGCGGTCGGGGTCATCGATGAGTTTGTTCCATGCCTCGCAGCAGAGCGCGACGATGTCGTCATAGGATTTGAACACGCGGTTTGAGAGCCAGTTCTCGCGGATGAACTGCCAGACATTTTCAACCGGGTTCAATTCCGGTGACCGGGGTGGCAGGGGCAGCAGGGTGATGTTGTCCGGCACGTCGAGCTTCGGCGAGGTATGCCATCCGGCTTGATCGACGATCAGAATGGCATGTGCGCCAGAAGCGACTTCGGCGCTGATCAGCTTCAAATGCTCGCCCATTGCATGGGTGTCGGCCCAGGGCATGACAAGCCCAGCCCCCTTTCCCTCCGCCGGGCAGATGGCCCCGAAGATATAGGCCCATTTGGTGCGCTGGTCATGCGGAGCGCGGGGTCGGGTGCCGCGGCGCGCCCAACGGCGAGTGATCTTGTTCTTCTGCCCGACCCGCGCTTCGTCCTGGAACCAAATCTCTACCGGCGGCCAGCCGTTCTCGATGCGGATGTCACGGACCATGTCGGGGAAGTTTTTTTGAACGCCTCGATCGCATCGGGGTTCTGGGCATAATGCTGTGGGCGGGCCGAGAGCTTTTGGAACCCCATGGCGCGCAACTCCCGGCCCAGCGTGGCGCGACTGACCAAAACCTCGAATTCCTCCCGGACCCACTCGACCAGATCGACAAGACGCCACCGGACCACGCCATCGAGATAGGGTTTGGAGCCAGCTTCCAGGGCAGCCGCGAGCTGTGCGCGCTGGCGTCGCTGGCTCAATTCATGATCCCGGCTCACCATTTTCTGCCTCGCGTCCCGAGCAACTGATGCGAGGCGGTCGCTAACAAATCCCGCTCCACGACAAGTTGGCCAATCTTGGAATGTAGCTTGTCGATCTCGACTTCGGACGCGCGCGCTTCATCGGGTTTGCCCCGCTCAAAGCCCGACGCCATGTTCGATATCGCCGTGCGCTTCCATGTGCTGATCATATTTGGATGGACGCCATGCTTTCTCGACAGCTCGGCCAGCGTCATCTCTTCTCGGATCGCCTCAAGCGCAACCTTGGCTTTGAACTCGGGCGAATGGTTCTTTCTCTTCTTCAAGTCGGATCGTCTCTCTTGTCAGGCGATCCACCTTAACCGCTGGTCCGAAATCCTGCGACCACTTCTTCTTGCCGATGGAGGCAACTCCATCAACAAGTTCTGAGTGAAAAGCAGGCAGTGGTTAAGGTTGGATCATTGTCTGCTCAATTCCAAACGCGGCTGTAGACGAGCGCTCGCTGGAAAGGCAGCCTCCGCGCAGAGATCCCAGTAGACCACGAGCAGCGAACGTCCGGTCTACCTCTGAAACTGAGATCTCGCATTGAAGGCGTCGCGCAAGTTTGCGTTCTTTGCAACGTTGTGCAGGGCATCAAAGCACAAGAATTTTGGGCCGAGCAAATCCCAGCCTCCTGTGTTCTGGCTTTGGTTAGAAGGATGACGTGTCGGGCAATCCTTCCAGTTTTTCGGTGCGCGTTCCTTGCGGAACCGGGCTGGCGTGAACCGAGTCTGCGCGGTGCTTGTCTCGGCCATTCCGGCGTTCATCCCTCGCGCGGAGAGATATGCAGTGGCACCTGTGGTGCCGCTTTTTTTCTCTGGCGGTGCCCTAGGCACGCGCCTTTGACCCATCTTTCCAGCTTACATCAACGCATCACTGCCTGATCCAATAGCCCAAATCCTTCCGGCCCGCTCCATTCGCAGGGCTGGGCCTGCTCCCGTGTTGTCGGATCGGCTGCGCCGCCCCAAGGGGTTGGTCTTTGGGGCGCGCTGCTTTTGATCGATCGCCCTGTTTTGTCGCCCCGTGCCCTTCGGTTCGGGGCGGCTACTTTTTTATCTTTTCTTTTGGGCGCTCGCCGCTGGGCAAGGGTTCATGCGCGGGGGTGTTTCCCTGTGCAGGAAAACTCAAAGAGAAGGAAATTTATCATGACGACAGTACTTTACGCCCGACCCTACGACCTGTCAGCGGCAGGGTTTTACTTTGCGGATGCGGACCAGTTTGCCGAGAAGTCCGCAGCCCTACGGAACGACTATGGCGATCCCGTCGAGGAATTCGAAATCCAGTTCATTGACGGCGCGCCCATTGATGCCGCTTTGGCCAAAGCCATGGGCCTGCATCAGGGCAATATTCCAATGCTCTTCGAAAAGAAAACGGAGTGGGCGTGGCACGAAAAAGTGCGCTTCATCATCGCGGTCGATGAATGCGGCCACAGCTTCGATCCCGCAAGAGACGACATCGACCTACTGGACGTTGATGTTTACGGCGAACAATCCTTGCGCGACCTTGCGGAGCAGTTCGTCGAGGACGGCGTGTTCGGCGAGATACCGCAGCGCCTGCAGTCCTATCTCGATTATGACGCTATCGCCCGTGATTTGGCGTTCGACTACACCGAGACCGAGATCGCGGGAACCCGCCTGATTTATCGCTGCGCCTTAGCCGATTGCACCCGCAAGCCTCTGTGATCACCGCAGATGCGGGGGTTTCGGGGTGCAATCCCGCACGGCAATCCCATTGAATGAAGGAGAAACATCATAGAACTCACATTTATCAACATCGCTGAGTTAAGCATCTTAAAAACCAATGTCCGCAAGGCGGGCAAAAGCAAGATTGCATCCCAAGTTGGTGATCTGACCCCGTCGATCCTCAGCCTTGAGGTTTTGCAGCCCCTGCTGGTGCACGAGGCCGATGAAGGCTTTGAGATCGTGGCAGAGCAGCGGCGTTATCATGCCTGCATAGCGTGCGCAGGAGGATGAACGCTTTGCCGAGGTTACCTCACTAATTGGCCTTC
>JBCAXQ010000313.1:0-3311 GCA_038534015.1 Pseudomonadota bacterium
ATCGATCGCCAGCGATGGCCCTGAGCGTTCTGAAATCGTCATGGTTACGCCAGATGGTGCGATCGATAATGACAGAAAGGCTGCCTTGGTGACGGGGTGCACAGCCAGATCACGATAGGCAATGTCGAACGGGCTCACGCCCAAATGAGTGGCCAGGGACCGGCCAAGACCCGTCAAGTTGTAAGGAACCGACTCCAGATTGCTGGTTTCGTCGGGAAGGTCTTCGAGTTCAAACGCAATCACTTTATTGCTCGCCTGATCCGCGGCGAAAAGCACATCGGGTCCACCAAATTCCAGTACGGTGATCGACATGTCATGCGCGCCCGCCAAGGCGACCGGCGCCGGGCTCGCCATCTGTGCCGGAACGACAGTCTCTGTTGAGGCGCACCCGGCAGCCAATAAGGCCGCCGAACTCACGAGGGCGGCGATGGCTGAATTCGATTTGAGCATAGGTTATCATCCTGACATCAGAAACCACGGGTCGTTCAGGAAAGCGTCCCATGAAAGCTGTACATGCGGTACACTGCGAAATGCGCATGGGATGTGCGGTCGCTCGACAGGACCATGGGTGCAGACCGAGGACCGCTCAGGACCAAATGTCAGGACCCGAGGGATGGATGGTGCAATTTGCACCATCGGGTGCGCACTCTGTGAGTTTTTACAATGGTCGTTTTCGGGGGGCGCCTACGCCTCAGCCCGATGCTGAAAGACCGACTTAATCGCCTTCAAGCAAGCCTGGATTTTGGGACGCCGGTGCTGGTCGACATGGGTGACAAGCCAGAGTTTCGAGATGATCTTTGGTTCGGGTTCGAGTACTTTGACAAAGCCGTGTTGTTCGCTTGCGACCTTGTCGTTTAGAAATCCTATCGCGCCCCCCTCAAGCACGCATTCCTCCAGAAATTCAGCATCATTGCTTTTGATCACGATGTTTCCTTGCGGGATGTTTTCCGTGATCCAGGAAAGGGCTGGATGCCGAGGCTCCTTGCTGGCCGGGCCGGCAAAATAGTGAGCTGAAAAGTCTGATTGGTCCTGCGGCAATCCATGCCGCGCGACATAGGTGGGGCTTGCGTACAAGGCCCATGCGATCTCTTCGAGAGGCTGAACGACATAGTCTGGATTGTCCGGGCGCGGACCAGCGCGGACAGCAATATCCGCGTCGCCTTTCTCCAGCTCAACTTTTACGTACTCCGAGAGATAGTTTACCTGCAGCTTAGGATAGGTCCGGCAGATTTCCTTCACGACTTCGACCATCGCCAGGCGTAGCGGCGGAGACGCCGTAAGCGTCACCGAAGTTTCAAAGTCGCCATCGGTGAGTAGGATTCGTCGAGCGATCCGGTCAATCTCTTCCTCCGTGCTCTCGGCCACCCGCCGAAGCTCCAGTGCGGCTTCGGTGGGCGTATACCCCCGTGCATGTTTCAGGAAGAGTTTGGTGCCCAGCGCCTTCTCCATCTGCTCCACATGACGTTGGACCGTCGCTCTATGTATTCCCAGCTCTTTCGATGCTGCGCTTACAGTTCCGACGCGGGCGACTTTTGCGACCGTGCGAACTTCATCCCAATACTTCATGTGCGCGGACATATCAGAATTCCTATCAGCCCAATGCCCAATCTGGATAGGACACCCTGCGCATTTTTTCAGCAGCTGACATAGCGGATGGTTCTTCCAACACGCTCTGGCAATAAGAAATCATGCATCAGCATAGGCACGACTATTTCGAAGCAGTGCTCCCAAGCATCTCCGCAGCCTGCGCATCACCAATACTGTCACTTCGTGCGACCGCCCTGTGAACAAGCCAGCGTTGCGGCTGCAGCTGCAACGCTCCAGCATCTCATCGGTGCTGACGTCTGGCGACCGAAATCGGACACTCGGGTTCACCATTAAGCGCAGAACAAGACGACCAATGCGTTATCACTGCGGAGTTTTTTAGGTGTTTGCTCGTTTCAGCCCTTCGTTATCAAGCAGGCGTCACGATCCTTCTCCACGACAAATGCCGCCCAAGGACTGTGTCAGCCCGCATCGTCCCGCCATTTTTCATCATAGTGTGTACCATCACAAAAGGGCTTATTTTTCGACATTCCGCATCGGCACAACACGAACTTGGACGGCGTACTCCCATCGGTCGAAAACTCAGAATCGATGGGAATATTCCGTACGCGGTAGGGGCCGTTCTTCTCAATGCGAATATCAACCTCGCCATCTGTCAGATGCATCGGGCTCTCAAGGGTGCCAATCTGAACGCTGAGAGCGCCCGACGGGCACTTTCCAACGGCCGAGAACACCTCTGCCAAATCCCCTTCGGACACATCAACCCAGGGCTTTCGCGCCGGATCGAAAATCGCCGCTGAAGACTTCTGACACTCGGCTGCATGGGAGCAGAGGACAGGCGTGTAGGAGACCGTCACATCGGCTCCCTACAACGGTGCCGGAATAGGCAATGGCAGTTGTTCTGAGTTGTTCCTTATCGCTTTCACTGGAGAATCCAGCCGCCACGTGCGAGCCGTCACAATAGGGCTTGGACTTGGATGCACCACATCGACACAGAGCTATGACGGGCTTTGACGGAAGCGCCGTACCTGATTGATCTCGGATAGCCGTCTCCCCCTTGATCAGCAGCGGTCCATCAGTTTGAGGCTCAATTTTGGGCATCTCCATCTCTCCTAGAATTCAAGGGCTCGAATGCCGAGCCTGCAGCTCAGAAATCAATGCATCAACTTGTCCGTCGTTCCTATGGAGCAGATCTACAAACTGAGCTCTGAGTTCGATCGACAACCAAATCGTATTGCCGTCTTCTTTGGTCGCAACGTCAACAATATGTAAATTGCCAGCGTCCCGCAGAACCCGCCACAGCAAGAGCCTGTCCTCTTCACCATCCTGGTGAATTATGGTCTCGGCAACGCAGTCCCTGGCGCTTCGATCCACCGTTCTTGAAACCTCTACGGTGAGTTGCTCAGCCCCGTCGAGATATTCGAGCAACACCGCCGATAGATACTGCGTTAGCGCTGTGCGGTAGAGATCAAGTTGGCTCTCTGCCGTCGTTCGGGCGAAGCGTCCAAGCGTGAAATGGGCCAATCGTCGGTCGTCCACATTGGTCTCGACCGTAGACTGGATGGATGAGAAGGCGTCCTGGCGAGACTGGTCTTCCACATGATCAAACGCCGCATGAACGGCGCTGCTGACAAAGGCCTCACAGGCCTCGTCGGCGATGGTGTGCGAACTCAACGCTGAAGCGATAAGTACGCTGGTAGCGAACCGTCGACATAGGAACATGGCCCATTTCACGCTTGGACGCTTCGCCCGAACGACGGCAGAGA
>JBCAXQ010000314.1:0-3298 GCA_038534015.1 Pseudomonadota bacterium
AAGCCCAAGCATCAATCGCGCAAAGGCAGGCCGGGCGGCAAGCCTGGTGGTCGTCCCGGCGGAAGCAGCAGTGCTGGCGGCCAGCCAGGCGGCAACGCAAGCGGCCATGGCGGCGGAGGCCGTCCCGGCGGCAAAAATCGGCGCGGTGGCTCTGGTCGTCGTGGGGGCTCGGGCGGTGGCGGTCGCGGAGGGCCTCGCGCAGCCAGTGCCTGATCCGGGCGCGTAACCAATCTGCCTTTGCTGGCGGATAGCTTCTGTGTGGGGCAGCGCGGTTGGCAAGTCCGGCCGCGCACGCCATATCGCCCCGGCAAAGGAGCACGCAGATGTCCGAATACGATTATGACCTGTTCGCCATTGGCGCCGGTTCCGGCGGCGTCCGCGCGAGCAGGATAGCGGCGGGCCACGGCGCGAAAGTCGCTGTCGCAGAGGAATACCGGGTCGGCGGGACCTGCGTGATACGGGGCTGCGTGCCCAAGAAGATGCTCGTCTATGGCGCGCATTTTGCTGAAGATCTGGAAGACGCGAAGAATTTTGGCTGGACGATCGAGGGCAAGAGCTTCGACTGGGTCAAACTGCGCGATCATGTGCAGGCTGATGTCGATCGGCTTGAAGGGCTCTATGGCGAGACCCTTGGCAACAACAAGGTCGAGGTCTTCCGCGAGCGGGCCGAGATCACCGGCGACCATGAAATCACGCTGGCCAGCGGCAAAGTTGTTACCGCGAAGTACATTCTTGTCGCCACTGGAGCGACGCCGCAAAGGCTGGAATTTCCGGGCAGCGAGCATGCAATAACGTCAAACGAAGCGTTTCACCTTGATGAGGTGCCGGGGCGGATCATGATTGCGGGTGGCGGCTATATCGCCAACGAATTTGCCGGCATTTTCAATGAGTTTGGCAGCAAGGTCTGCATCGTCAATCGCTCGGACCAGCTTCTGCGCGGTTACGACGAAAGCCTGCGTGATCGGCTGCTGCAGATCAGCGTGATGAAGGGCATCCAGTTTCACTTCAACACGACCTTCAAGGCGATTACCAAGAATGATAACGGCTCACTCCATGTCGAGCTGGACGGCGATGACGACCTTGATGTGGATGTCGTCATGTTCGCCACTGGAAGGGTGCCCAATGTCGAGGGGCTTGGTCTGGACACGGTCGGTGTCGAGACGGGCGAGAATGGCGCGATCAAGGTCGATGAATTCAGCAAGACCAATGTCGATTACATCTATGCCGTTGGCGATGTGACCGACCGAGTGCAGCTGACCCCGGTTGCAATCCGTGAAGGGCATGCAGTCGCCGACACATTGTTTGATAACAATCCGCGCAGCGTCGATCATTCCTGCATCCCGAGCGCGGTTTTCAGCCACCCGCCGATTGCCGCGGTGGGCATGACCGAAGGCGAAGCGCGCAACAAGCTTGGCAATGTGAAGGTCTATCAGTCCGATTTCCGCGCAATGAAAAACGTGATCGCGGGACGGAACGAGCGCAGCCTTTACAAGATGGTCGTGAACGCGGCGAACGATCAGATTGTCGGCATTCACATGATCGGTCCGGAAGCGGCCGAGATCATGCAGGCTGCAGCCGTCACGGTGAAAGCGGGCCTGACCAAGGCTGACTATGACGCGACGGTGGCGATCCATCCGACCATGGCGGAGGAGCTGGTGCTGCTCAAATAGGACCGGGGGAGCTGGTCCCGCTCACAAAACCGCGCTAGGTCAGCGCTATGAACTTGAATAGCAAGACAGTGCTGCTCACGGGTGGCACAGCAGGCATCGGGCGCGAGATCGCGCGCATTCTTATGGCCAAAGGCGCGAGTGTTGTCCTCACCGGGCGCAATCCCGAACGCTTGGCAGCGATGGCGGCGGAAGGGTTTGAGGTTATCTCGGCGGACCTTTCCAACGCCGCTGGGGTTGATGCCCTGGTCGATGAGTGGGGCGATCGAACCGTTGATGTCCTGATCAACAATGCCGGACAAACGGTCGATCACGATTTTCGCAAGGGAGCCGTCGATCCGGATGCCGCCGATTCTTGCATCTACGCCAATCTGAGCGCGCCGATCCGTCTGATCGCGGGATTCATGGACAGCCTCAAGGCGCGACCTGCTGCGGCGATAGTCAACGTCACATCGGGCCTTGCGATTGCGCCTGCCGCGCGTCAGCCAGTCTATTGCGCGACCAAGGCTGGCCTCCGGTTCTACACCTTGACCCTGCGCGAACAACTCAAGGATACGAACGTCCGGGTAGTCGAAGCGCTGCCTCCGGTGGTCGACACGCAGATGAATGATGGCAAAGAAGCGAAGAAGATGCCTCCAGAAGAATGCGCCCGGCAGATCGTCGAAGCTGTTGAGAAGGATCGCGATGAAGCGAATGTCGGCATGACCAAGGCACTCAGGATTGCAGAGTCAATCTCGCCCGCGCTCGCAAAGAGCCTCACGCTACGCTTTTGACAGTTTGACCCTGCGGCCAAGCTGCGGCAACGGTTTGCGGGAGAGTGAGAGTTCAGGGGACTTTGATGTCAGCCAATATCGCTGAAATGGAACGCCGCCGTGCAGGAGCAAAGCTGGGCGGAGGCGAAAAACGCATTGCCGCACAACACGCCAAAGGCAAACTGACCGCGCGTGAGCGGCTGAATGTCCTGCTCGATGAAGGCAGCTTTGAAGAGCTCGACACCTATGTCGAACACGATTGCGTCGACTTCGGCATGGCTGACCAGAAAGTGCCGGGCGATGGCGTCGTCACCGGATCGGGCACGATCAATGGCCGGCTGGTCTATGTCTATTCGCAGGACTTCACCGTGTTCGGCGGCTCACTGTCAAAACGCCATGCGGAGAAAATCTGCAAGGTGATGGACACCGCGATGAAGGTCGGCGCGCCAGTGATCGGCCTCAACGATTCCGGCGGCGCGCGCATTCAGGAAGGCGTCGCCTCGCTCGGTGGCTATGCCGAAGTGTTTCAGCGCAATGTGCTTGCATCGGGTGTCGTGCCGCAGATCAGCCTGATCATGGGGCCATGCGCGGGTGGTGCGGTCTATTCCCCTGCGATGACCGACTTCATCTTCATGGTGAAAGACAGCTCTTACATGTTCGTCACCGGCCCGGACGTGGTGAAGACCGTCACCAATGAAGAGGTCACACAGGAAGAGCTGGGTGGGGCGATCACCCACACGACGAAGACCAGCGTTGCCGATATCGCGTTTGAGAATGATATCGAGGCACTGCTCGCGACCCGCGATTTCTTCAACTACCTGCCGCTGTCCAACCGGGAGCAGGTGCCGGACCTGCCGACCAACGATCCGTGGGACCGCG
>JBCAXQ010000315.1:0-3264 GCA_038534015.1 Pseudomonadota bacterium
GCGTCACATCGCCAATCGCATATTCGATCTGCCGATCGGTCAGTGGACGACGCCCCCAGTCGGTGAAACGCGCACCCTTATCGATCTGGATGTTGAGCCATGTGTCGACCAGGTTGGCATAGCCTATCTGTTCGGACTGGCTGATCGCCATCATCGCGATCTGCGTGTCGAAAATCGGTTGCGGGGTTTTGCCCGTCAGATTGACGACGATTTCGACATCCTGCCCTCCAGCGTGGAAGACCTTCAAGACATCGTGGTTCTCACACATCAGATCGAGCAGCGGAGCGAGGTCGATCCCTTCCGCCAATGGATCGATGGCTGCGGCCTCTTCCTCATTGGCGATCTGCACCAGGCAGAGTTCCGGCCAATAGGTGTTTTCGCGCATGAATTCGGTATCGACCGTGACAAAATCGGATTTTGAGAGACGTTCGCACAATTCGGCGAGCTTATCGGTCGTGGTGATCAGGTCGTGTATTTTCATCGTATCTTTCTTCGGTAGGCGGAGTGCCGCCCTTCGGGATCATTCCCAGTTATCGCCCCAAGGTCCCACGCACATCTTGACAAAGTGCAGGTCTTCCCCTGTTAGCGCGCCCGTATTCGAGCGAGTTTCCGTTTTCGAAACTCCGCCCTAAAAGGTCGGCGCGCCAATAGCGTCATACCCTCGAACAGGACAAGAGTTTAGATGCACGCCTATCGTTCCCACACTTGCGCACAGCTTTCCGCTGAAAATGTCGGTGAATCCGTTCGCCTGTCGGGCTGGATACACCGAATTCGCGATCACGGTGGCGTGCTCTTCGTCGATTTGCGCGATCATTACGGAATCACTCAGATCGTGGCCGACGAGGATTCGCCCGCACTCGCGGTGTTCGAAAAGCTGCGCAATGAGTCGGTCGTGACAATCGATGGCGATGTGAAGGCGCGTACGCCCGAGACGGTGAATGCCGATTTGCCGACCGGCGCAATCGAAGTGTTTGCGCGTGCGATTACGGTCCAGAGCGAGGCCGAAGAACTGCCTATGCCGGTTGCTGGTGAGCAGGACTATCCCGAGGAGATCCGTCTCAAATACCGCTTCCTCGATCTCCGTCGTGAGACCATGCATCGCAACATCGTGCTGCGCAGCCAGGTTATCACATCGCTGCGCAAGCGGATGACTGAGCAGGGCTTTACCGAATTTCAGACGCCGATCCTGACGGCTTCCTCGCCGGAGGGCGCGCGAGACTTCCTCGTGCCCAGCCGCATGCATCCGGGCAATTTCTACGCTCTCCCTCAGGCGCCGCAGATGTTCAAGCAGATGTTGATGGTGTCCGGTTTCGACCGATATTTCCAGATTGCGCCATGCTTCCGCGATGAAGATTTGCGCGCTGATCGCAGCCTTGAGTTCTACCAGCTCGACTTTGAAATGAGCTTCGTCACGCAGGAAGACGTGTTCCAGGCGCTTGAACCGGTGCTGGCAGGGTGTTTCGAAGAGTTTTCGGGCGGTTACAGTGTCACGCCCTCGGGCAGCTTCCCGCGCATTCCCTATGCCGAAACGATGCTCAAATACGGCACAGACAAACCCGACCTGCGCAACCCGCTGGTCATCAGCGATGTGACCTCGCATTTCGAAAAGTCGGGCTTTGGACTGTTCGAGAAGATCGTTGGCGGGGGCGGCTGCGTGCGTGTCATCCCGGCGCCGAACACAAACGAGAAAAGCCGCAAGTTCTTCGATGACATGAACAATTGGGCGCGCAGCGAAGGTTTTGCTGGGCTCGGCTATGTCACCCGCAAGGGCGGCGAGTTTGGTGGCCCGATTGCCAAGAACCATGGCCCGGAGCGGATGGAAGAGCTTTACAACGAGCTTGGTCTTGGCCCGGATGATGGGCTGTTCTTCGCGGCCGGTAAGGAGAAGGATGCGGCGAAGCTGGCCGGTGCCGCGCGCACGCAGATCGGCGAGCAGCTCGAGCTGATCGAACAGGATTGCTTCAAATTCTGCTGGATCGTCGACTTCCCGATGTACGAGTATGACGAGGAAGCGAAGAAAGTCGATTTCAGCCACAACCCGTTCTCCATGCCACAGGGCGAGATGGACGCGCTGGAGACCATGGACCCGCTCGAAATCAAGGCGTGGCAATATGATATTGTCTGCAACGGGTATGAGCTGTCATCCGGCGCGATCCGGAATCATCGTCCGGATATCATGTACAAGGCGTTCGAAATCGCCGGCTACGACAAGGCAACGGTTGACCGCGAATTCTCAGGCATGATCGAAGCGTTCAAACTGGGTGCGCCGCCACATGGCGGATCGGCTCCGGGTATCGACCGCATTGTGATGCTGCTCGCAGGCGAAGAAGCCATCCGCGAAGTCATCGCGTTCCCGATGAACCAGAAGGGCGAAGATCTGATGATGGGCGCTCCGAGCAAGCCGGAACTCAAGCAACTGCGCGAACTCCACCTGCGCACCATCGAGCCACCCCAGAAGCAGGCGGCTGAGCAAGCCAAGACCACGGATTGAGCCATCCCGATTGGCCACCATTTCATCGGTGGTTAAACGATTGAATGTGAGATAGCTCTCTTCGATAATTGGAAGGGGGTACTCCGATGGTGAATTGGCATAGGCGCGGTTTGGGTCTGTTTGGCTTGGCGGCGTTTGGTTTGGCCATTCCGGCTGCGGCCGAAACCTTGCCGGTCGAAGGCGTCTATGGATCGCAGGTCAGTCTTCCCGGCGATGTTGAGGTCATCGCAACCGAGGGCTTCGGCGGAGATGCCGGTCCCGACGTAGCGATCGCGCTTACCGATGCACTGGGCGATGTGATCCTTGATGGCGCGCAGCAATACTATTCGCGCGCGCTCGAAGTGGATCCGGGGCGTGACTATCCGCAAGCAGGCCTCGATCGCGTGTTCCGCAAAATGCGCGGTGCGAAACAGCTTGCTGACCGCTCCCTGTAATCTGTAACGGGCGGGTTGTAACGCGGGACGGAAAGTGTTCGAACCCGCAGGTATGCAAACAAACCGACGCCAAGCCATTTTGGGAACGCTGACAGCCTTGGCTGCAGCGTTTCCGCTGCTTGGATGCGCCCAGACTGCCGATGATCCTTCCATGACGAAGGTCTATGTGCTTGGCACGATTCATTCGCGCCACAAGAGCAGCGAGCTTTACTCGCTCGGAGTGCTTGAGGCTGCGATCCGCAAAGCCAATCCGGACGTTATCCTGACCGAGATTCCGCCAGATCGCATTGCACAGGCCGAACGGTCTTTTCGGGAGACGGGTGAGGTAACCGAACCGCG
>JBCAXQ010000316.1:0-3259 GCA_038534015.1 Pseudomonadota bacterium
GCGAGACATCGCCGATCTGGAAACTCAGCTGCTGCATTCCGGCGCGTTGGGCACCAAGCGATTTCACATTCTCTCGGCCGCGCATGCGACTGCGCTCCATCGCGGCACCCATCTGGTCAGCGCTCCTGCCGGTCTTGACCATCTCGGTCGCCAAGCGAGACGAACTGCCGGAGGTCTGGTCGAGCGTGCTGCCAAGCTGCTCCGCGCGGCCACGATTGCGGGTCAGATCGGCGTCGAACTGCCGATCATCGGTCCGCAATGTCAGAACAGCTTCGCCAAGAGCTTCAGCCATTGTCTAGGCCTTGCTTTGGCGGCGCGGTGCGCATCCCGATACCCATTCCTGCTAGATCGCGGGCGCTGGCCTTTTTGACCTGATTGTCGCCCTTGGCGAGCCGTTGCAGATCCGCGATGGTGCGCGCCCGCTCTGCCCCGGTTCCAGCGCCCTGAGCAAAGGCTGCCACATCTATAGCCGTCAGTTTTTCCTGAGCCTGCAGGGACGGCATCATTTTCATGTGCGCCAGGACAAGGGGAGCAGGGATTTCAGCCAGCCATGCCTGCGGTGATCCGCCATAGAACCGCTGGAGCCTGGGAATGATGCTTCCCCAGTCTGGAGAGCTTCGGGGACTGTCCCGGTCGCTGTCTGCATCGCTCCTGCCACCTTCAGCGTCCGGCGCAGCAGGAGCGCGGTAAAAAGGTCAACGATCGCCCATTGCGCCTGCCCCGTAAGTTTGCCGAAAACTTCTTCGGGTACGCCAACCGCCACTTTGCGTGCCACTCGCTTGATCAGCTGTTCCAATTCGGCTTCCGCCTGCTCACCGTCCTCGTTCGAGAGCGCCTGGATCTGCTTGCCCCACCGGCCAAAGCGGTGCGTGTCGATCACGCTCAGCTCTTCGGCCGAAAGGATCTCGTATTTCTTGCCGTCAATCTTGATGGCTGGCCGGTCGATCATCGTATCGAGGTCGAGCAGGGGAGTTGGACTATCCATGCCGGTGTGCTTTCATTGGAGCAAGGGAGGCAAACGGGCGGACTGCATCAAAGCCAGCCCGCCCGATCAGGATTATGGCAGCGCCTCCTGGTGTGCCGCGATGATGTAACCAAAGCGCTCTTCTTCACTGGCTGCAGCCAGATCCTCCAGCGCAGTCAGCTCCAGCGCCAGGCCCGCCGGTTCGCCTTTGCGATATTGCGGCCGCGCACCGCCAGAGTCGTAGCAGCGCGGGACACAATACTGCATCGGAAGCGCCTCATCGTAAGGCGAAAGGCCACGCGCCAGCAGCGTGAACTCGGCGGTGCGGCCGACACTCTGGCTCAGACCGATCTTCTTGGTGCCCATCGTGCCCGAACCGGCCGCAACAGTGGTGATGGCGTTGCCATTGAGCGCGAACTGGTACTGCTCCAGCGTGAGATCCAACAAGGTGAGCTGGAACATCAGATCCTCTTCATTGAGGAAAGCCTTGACCGGCCCGGTCGCTCCAGCGGTGCGAACCTTGTTGTAGCTCTTACCGTGCTGCACTGTGATGCCGCTGTTGTCATAGTTGCGATCGCCATTCGTACCGAGCAGGCTCCAATTGCCAGCTGGAGCGGTGTCGAGATCGGGAAAGGCCTCGCCGATCGGGGCGATCCAAACGGTCAGCGGCGCTCCGATTATCTCATAAGGTGTCATGGTTGGTTACTCCTGGTCAGGTGACGGCTTCCAAGCCGTGGAAGATCTGGAAGGATTGGAATTCGCGCGGCCATTCGGTCTGCGGTTCGCGGCCGGGGATCGGCCCGCTGGCCGTCTTGGCCCAGTGCAGCAGGGTTCCCGCGTGGACACTGCGGCGAAGGTTGCGCAACGCAAGTGCAGCTGCCGATCGCACCTGGCCCGCTTCGTGAGGTGTGCGCCCAAACCCGAAGACATCCACCCGCTGGGTGTCGTGTGCGGAATAGCCATCCGCCATGGTTGAAACGCCGCCGCTGCTTTTGATCACAACGGCCCTGGCTGGCATCAATGCGGTCTGATCGGGCGGTAGCTCGCCGCCGAATACGCCGAGATCGAGCAGCGCGCCCAGCGCCGCATCGGCGCTAAGGAACGCCACCAAGCCTGCGATCGGATCAGCTGCTTCAGCCATTAGCGCCTCCTGAGGAGCCACTCAGGCGCTCATAAGCCTTTCGGATATTGCCGGGAAGTTCGCCGTAGGTCGCATCGGCTGCCGGGCGAAGATACGGCCGCGCCGGGATTGTCACCTTCTGGACAAAGCGAACGCTGCCATCGGGCTGCGGGATCGCAAGCGCCTTGGCCTTCACCGGGACGATCACACCGCCCAGTTCGTGGATCAATGCGTATCTGACATCCTGCGATCCCCAACGCCCTTCGACGCCGCCCGCAACCTCGTAAGCGAAGTCGGCAATGTCGAGCGAACCTTCGAGCACGCCAGTGCGGTTCTTCCAATTGTGGTTCGATTTGGCATGCTGGACGCTCTTCGCCATGGTCGCGTTGACGCCGAGCTTTTGCGCGCCTCGCATCGTTTCACTCAGCGCCGCGCCATTCCAGTTGAGGGCTTGACTGGTCATTACTCAATCACCTTACGGTGAGGAGGGGCCTTGATCGTTTCAGCAACAGTCTTTTCGATGACCGGGAGAAGATCGACCGGCGGGTGGCTGTCTGTTTCTAGCGCCTCCAGACGCTCCTCGATCGGGCCAAGCAGCATCAACAGTGCTTCGTGCACCCGCTTGCGAGATTCGCGGTCAGTGAAGTGGTAGAAAATGGCGTCAGCTACTTGCAGACAACGCTGATCGAGGCTCTGCATTGCATCGACGTTAAGTTCGATCTCCTGCATCAGCCGATCCTCTGCAGCGCGGCTTCGATGTGGTTGTGTTTGAACTGCGGCCTGCCTTCGACCTTCAGTCGCCCTTGCATCACCACAGTGCCCGCGCGATCGGAGATGGCGACGATCTCGTCGGCCTCCTGGACATCGGCATCCAGCGCAAACATGACGCGCAGATCCTCGATCATGGCAGTCTTGCTGCCATCGACCAGCTCGCGGCTCTGCTTTGACCAGGCAAAGCAGGGCAGAGCGGCATGGACCTGCTGGAAGACCGGCGCGATATCACCGCCCCAGGCATCGGTGCCCGTTGCCTGGTTGCGCTCGATCTCGGCGCGATGAGTAAGGCGCCCGGCGATCACGCTGGCTCGCCGATCCGCCGCGTAAGCGCTTTCCAAATGCGCCACTCGCGCTCTTTGAACGAGATCCCAAATTTGCGCTCGAGTCGCTTGATCCGATAC
>JBCAXQ010000317.1:0-3256 GCA_038534015.1 Pseudomonadota bacterium
AAAGCGAAGGCCGCCGCCGACATCAAAACGGAAATCATCGCTGTCGACCAGCGCATAGGTTCCATAAACGCTGAAGATGACGAGTTGCGAGTCGATTTCGGCCCGGGTGAAGGCGCCCGGCGCACGCTCAGTCTCCGCAGAAACGTCAAAAAACTGCAAGTCTCCAATCAGCGCAAGCCGACCTTTTCGGGCCTCGAAAGCCCCCAGAAATGCAATGTCGAGCGTTTCGAGCACCTCATCGAAATCCACTTCCGCTTCGACTTCGCCAATGGGAGTTTCCACTGTCGTGGTCACGCCGGGAAACCATCCGTAGAGTTTGGCCGTGTACTCCCAGTCACTGTCTGCGGCAGCGGTTCCGGGCATAGCCGCGGCGGCCAGAAGAATGATCCTTTCGAGCGACATTTGAATATTCCTTGATCAGCTGTCTGTGTTTCGGTGAGCTAAGTCGCGTGCGTCCGGGGGGCTTTATTCCGGCGACGTATGAGCGTGAATATGCGGTTGCAGCGCAATGTGCACAGCTCGCTACGGGCCAAAGAACATTCAGATCTGACCATGGCCGGGACGTTCAGCAGTGCGCCGGTCACCCCCCAACGGGGACATCCTTAATGATCCGAAATCCGATGTGGGCAGAGCTGAAATCGAATTCGAGACTGTCGCGGGCAGCGACGCGATACCGTCGGCAATAATTCTCACTGCAAAGATACGACCCGCCCTTGATCGCGAAACGATCTGTTCCTACTGCGAAGGCGCTGTCGGTCCACTCCCAGACATTTCCGATCATGTCATGGGCGCCTGTGACACCTGGTTGGAAACATCCGACAGGTGCGGTTCCGGCAAATCCGTCGCGGCCGGTATCGTGGATGGGAAACAATCCTGTCCAGATATTCGCGCGGGCTGTGCCGTCCGGTGCTCTCACGCCTGACTCGGGATCGTTGGGATCGAGGAGTCCCAGACTTGCTGCGTATTCCCATTCAACCTCGGTGGGAATTCGCCCGCCCGCCCATTCTGCATAGGCGCGCGCATCGCTCAGCGTCACATGCACGACGGGATGAAGGTCCAGTCCCTGCAGGCCAGTCCCTGACCCGCCTGGCGTTTTCCAGCTCGACCCGGCATCTATGCTCCACCAGGACAGGAGGTTTGTTGGCGTGTCGGTCTCTCGAAATTGTGCCGAACCGCCGTTTCTTTCCGCTTCGGTGATGAAGCCTGTCGCCGCCACGAATTCAGCAAACTGGCTGTTGGTCACCTCATGGACTTGCAGCTGGAACGGGGAAACGAAAACGTTCTGTGGGGGGCCTTCTTCAGGATAGAGGACATGCGCTCCCAGTGTGAACCCGCCGCCGGGAATATCGACAAAGCCGCCGAGCTCGGACTCCCCCAAAGTGCAACCGGTGTCTGATGTTGGAAACGATGCGGACTCTCGCCAAATCGCCGAAGCCATCACGATGACGATCACCGCGGCGGCAGTTCCTGCAGCAATCATGATCTTGACCATGTCAGCCATCCTTCTGTCAGCGTGTCCGTCATTGAATGGCGTATTTTAGCAAGGCCAGCGCCGAGCCCAGCCCCCCGGCGAACAGCGCGCCCAGCATAGCCAACAAGGCACCATGGCTGATCACCCAGCCGACCCGGGCGCCAAAGATCACAAGGATCAGGATGCAGAAAAGCTGGGACACGAGCATCGCCGCCTCCAGCGAAAGCCAGCCAAAACCCGACGCTGTAAAGAGCGCGGTCGGCAGATGCGCGACGAAGAGGATCGGATGACTGCCGCGCCAGGCCTCACGCAGGGCAGGAACGCGCAACATCCGCTCGCCGGTTTCAATCGAGTGGGCGATTAGAGCAGCGAGTGCCCTTGCCAGGGTCATCGCCAGGACCGATCCGAAAAGGACGGCTGCAGGCTTGAAAGAAGCAACGGGCTCCGGGGAGAGGGCCATCAGGAGACTGAGGACGATGATGGCACCGTAAATGAGCCCAAAAGCTTCTCTCTCGAGGGACGCCCATCTCAAACGTGGAATATGGGCATGGATCGCCACGATCAACTCCTGGGAAGGCGTGCCGCCCACATTCTAACGGTTTCGCTGGGTGGCCATCCTCTCCAGGATGCGGTGGGCGGTTTCATACCCGCTGTTCTGGTTCTGGCCGGTAATCAGATTGCCATCAATCGTCGTGTGCGTCGCGAACGGATCAAGCCAGGCATGCTGGCATTCGTAGATCGCGCCGGCCTTGCGCAATTCCTCTTCGGGATGCTTGGGCGTCACCGCGATGCCGAATGTATTGATCTGATTGTCCGTGACCCCGGTGACGCGGCGGCCCTTGACCAGGGGCTCGCCATCAATCCCCTTGGCGCTGCACAGACCCAGAGCGCCATGGCAGACCGAGCCGAGGATCTTGCCGGCAGCGTTTGCCCGCGTGATGAAATCGGCGAGCGCCTCGCTCTGCATCAGATCGTAGGCCGCCCCCCAACCGCCGGCGAGGAAGATCACGTCATAGTCGCCCGGATCGATATCGGCGATGGCTTGCGAATTCCTGAGGTCGACCATGGCCTTCTCGTCGGCCATGAAGCGCTTGTCCTCCTTGGAGACGAGCGGCCAGGACCAGGATCCGGGCTGGATCGGGATCTCTCCGCCCTTGGGCGAGGCCATGTCGACCTCCATACCCGCATCGACGAAGGCGTAATAGGGCACTGTGAATTCCGAGCCGAATGCACCCGTATCGCGATCCAGGGGATCGAGCCGATTGTGATTGGTGCAGATTACCAGGGCCCGCCGACCTTTCAGGTCGAATTCGGGGATCGTGTAGTGCCGGTGTAGCCCCATCACCCTCAGGATCGAAGGCAGGAGGAAGTAGACGGCTATGGCCAGAATGATCAGGCCGACCAGGATGTAAGCAATCCATGCCATGAAAAGGCTCCATTTCAATCTTGAGAGAAGAGGGCGACTTGCGCCCGTGCGACCTTACGCGTGCGACCGACGGAACACTCGCCCCACCAGCTTGAAGAGCAGGAAAAGCACCAGCAGCGCAGCGACCACGAAGCCCGTCGCGTGGGGCCAGTACTTTCCCGTGATCCGGTCAATCAGATTGGCGAAGAGCTGGGCCTGGGCGAAATCTTCGCGGGCCAGGTCGAGAATACCGGTCTGGGAGGAGTAAGCCTCGTATTCGGCGCGCATCGCTGCGAAGAGTTCCGGGTTTTCGGCTGACAGGTCGGTGGTTTCGCCCGGGTCCACCGACAGATCGAAGAGCCGCCATGTGAAATCGCCCC
>JBCAXQ010000318.1:0-3248 GCA_038534015.1 Pseudomonadota bacterium
CTTGGAACCGTTTCATGGCACCAACCCGACCAAGAAATTTCAGCTGCGCGAATGCGTGAGCGATAGCGAAGAATTGAGCGAAGGGGCAGCGTGTTTGCTCGCGGATGCAGATGGCCGGATCGACAAGGGAGACCTTGAAGGAGCAACCGACATCTACCGATTTATTGTGTCATCCGAAGAGTTTGGCGGCCCTGATCGATTGGCTGCGGGCCAGAAACTCTATGCTCTTGCTGAATCGCAATCCGATGAAGTGATGCGAGAGGAGGCGCTCATCCGTCTCGTCGCCAGCAGGTCGCTTCCCGATAGTCAGCTTGGGCCCGCCAAGCGGACACTCGTTTCCATGGCATTGAAACGCGATGAAAGACCGCTTGCCATCACCCGCCTGGAAGACGTGGTCAGCTCAGATCCTGCCGACGCGCAGAGCCTTGCCAATCTGGCCATTCTGATGCGGCAGGAGGGAATCATCGGTGCGGATGAACGAATGATCGCCGCAATTGCTGCACGCGAAAGTGCCGGTGAAGCCGTACCGCAAGGCTGGCGGGATTTTGTATCGAGCTAGATCGTGCGGACTATTCGCCTGCCGCAGGTCGCCCGACCGGCTCACCAGCCACCGCCGGGATATTCTCGTCAAGCGTATCGATCCAGTCGGAAACATCGTTTCCGATCACTGTCTGGGGCAAGGAAGCCGGCGCTCGTGCCCGCAACTCCCAACCTGCGATGGCCAGAGAAGCCTCTTTCGACGCCTCCTCCAGCGACTGCGGCTTGCGCAGCGCACGGTTGATCAAAGCATCGCCGAAAAAGGTCCAATCATTCTCCGCCTCGCACCCAAACGATGTGCGATTCCCGGTCGAGGCTGTCAGGATGGCGGTGCTGTCGCTCGCCAGTGCCGGAATGAACACGCCAGAATAGCAGGCACTGATCAGCAGGATGCGGCGTTCGATTCCCAGCTCTTCCAGTATTGCCTGAAACCGCTCGGGCGAGAGGATGCCATAGCCAGTATCGCCGTAGTGATAGGCGAGGCCCTGTGGGAGGCCATGGCTGGTCGAATACAGCACAAGGACATCTTCGTTCGTGTCCATTTGTTCTGCGATCCGGGCGAGCGCAAAAACAAGCGCGCTGATCGATCCGCGCGGGAGATCATCTTGCCGACCGTCTGGCCCGGCGAGCGCAACGCTCCTCCCTTCTGCTCCATACCGGCGCGAGAGCACCCTCTCAGCCTCCCGTGCCTCGCGGGCGAACACAGGATCGCTGTCGAGGGCAATTGTCAGGACATAGGCATCCACGATTCCGGGCCGCTGTGGCTGGATCTGGCCCAACGCTCCGTCAAGCCGCCTGCGCTGTTCAAGCATTTCCGCAACCGAAAGTCCGCGTTCGAGCTCGGGGCCCGCTGCCAGACTATCATTGCGTTCGGCCCGGTTCTCTCCGCCAGACAAAACTGGCCACGGCGCCTCGTGCCCGGGCGGTTGGTTGGGGGTGGCTGACTCGTCCTGCGCAAAAGCAAAGGGCTGTGCCAAAGCGGCAACGCAGATCGCAAACGAGGTAAGCAGCCTCCTGATCAGTACACCCGCGCCTTAGGCTCGATGTAAGTCGCATCGTCGGTCAAGGTGTATTCGTGGACCGGCCGATAATCGATCCGGATGTTCGATCCACGACCGCCCCAGCCATCGAACCATGCAATCGTGTGCTTCATCCAATTCGCGTCATCGCGATCGGGGAAGTCCTCATGCGCGTGGGCGCCCCGACTTTCCTTGCGGTTCGCAGCCGATGCCATGGTAACATTGGCCTGAGCCATGAGGTTGTCGAGTTCGAGCGTCTCGATCAGGTCACTGTTCCAGATCAGCGACTTGTCGGTAACATGGATGTCTTCCATCCGCTTGTTCTGCTCTTCAAGCTTCTCGACGCCTTCGTCCATTGTCTTCGTATCGCGGAAGACGGCAGCATGCTGTTGCATCGCCCGTTGCATGTCCGAACGGATAGCAGCGGTGGGAGAGCCGCCTTCAGCATATCGGAAATGGTCAAGTCGCGAGAGCGAAAGGTCGGCGCTATCCTTCGGCAACTCGTCCTGGCTTGCGCCTGCTTCGGTGTTGTCCTTGAGATGCAGGCCAGTGGCGCGGCCAAACACCACAAGATCGATCAGCGAGTTCGATCCAAGGCGGTTCGCACCGTGGACGCTTACGCATGCGGCTTCACCAACCGCATAGAGTCCCGGCACGACATGGTCCGGATCGCCATCGGGGCCCAATGTCACAACCTGTCCGTGATAGTTACACGGGATGCCGCCCATGTTGTAATGCACCGTCGGCGTCACCGGAAGAGCTTCACGCGTGAGATCAACGCCAGCAAAGATCTTCCCGCTTTCGGTGATCCCCGGGAGGCGCTCTGCCAGAACATTCGGATCAATGTGATCCAGGTGCAGGTGGATGTGATCGCCATCGGCACCGACACCGCGCCCTTCCCGCATTTCCAGTGCCATAGAGCGCGAAACAACGTCGCGCGACGCAAGATCCTTTGCCGATGGAGCATACCGCTCCATAAAGCGTTCGCCTTCGGAGTTGGTCAGATATCCGCCCTCCCCGCGCGCACCTTCGGTGATCAAAACTCCCGCCCCGTAAATCCCGGTCGGGTGGAATTGGACAAACTCCATATCCTGCAGCGGCAATCCGGCGCGCAGCACCATCCCGCCGCCATCGCCCGTGCACGTGTGAGCGGAGGTCGCTGTGTAATAACAACGACCATAGCCGCCGGTCGCCAACACAACCGACTGCGCGCGGAAGCGGTGGATCGTACCGTCATCCAGGCACATAGCCATTACGCCAACGCACTTCTTGTTCTCGCCCTCGCCCGCCATGATCAGGTCGAGCGCGAAGTACTCGATGAAGAAGTCCGCATCGTATTTCAGGCTCTGCTGATACAGCGCATGGAGCATTGCATGACCGGTCCGATCAGCCGCTGCGCAAGTGCGCTGCACCGGCGGGCCATCACCCATATTCTGCATGTGACCGCCAAATGGGCGCTGGTAGATTGTGCCGTCTTCATTACGCGAGAATGGAACGCCAGCGTGCTCAAGCTCATAAACCGCCTGCGGCGCCTCGCGGGCGAGATACTCGATCGCATCCTGATCGCCCAGCCAGTCTGACCCCTTCACGGTGTCGTACATGTGCCACGTCCAGTGATCGGGCGTGTTGTTGCCCAGACTGGCGGCGATGCCGCCTTGGGCCGCAACCGTTCAAAGATGCCCTCTATCCCGC
>JBCAXQ010000319.1:0-3239 GCA_038534015.1 Pseudomonadota bacterium
ATCTTGGCTTACCCCGGCGTGAGCCAAGGCCGCAACGGTATCTCCGCCCCCGCAAACCGATGTCAATGACCCTTCCTGCGTCAGCGCGGCGGCTGTCTTGGCCAGTGCGACGGTTGCCGTGTCAAAAGGTTCGGTCTCGAATGCGCCGAGCGGTCCGTTCCACACCAGCGTGCGGCATGTCTTGAGCACATCAGCCAGCGCTTCGACCGCGCTCGGCCCGATATCCAGGATCATCTCGTCAGCCGAAACTTCATGAACGTTGCTAGTACGCAAGCTTGGCGGGTTTGGCGCGAATTCCGTCGCCACCACCACGTCATACGGCAGGTGGACCGTGCAACCGACACGATCTGCTTCGTCCATGATCCTGTTGGCTGTGTCGGTCAGGTCATGTTCGGCAAGCGACTTGCCGACATCAACCCCGCGCGCGGCGAGGAAGGTGTTGGCCATTCCGCCACCGATAATCAGGTGCTGGACCTTACCCACGAGGTTTTCGAGCACGGCAAGCTTGGTCGAAACCTTAGCGCCGCCAACAACCGCGGCGACGGGCTGTTGGGGCGAACCAAGCGCGGCATCAAGCGCAGTCAGCTCTTTTTCCATCGCGCGGCCCGCATAGGCAGGCAAATGATGCGCCAGCCCTTCCGTGGTTGCATGAGCGCGGTGAGCTGCTGAGAACGCATCATTGACGAAAAAGTCGCCATGCGCGGCGATAGCCTGCGCCAGATTTGGATCGTTGGCTTCCTCACCTGGCCAGAACCGCGTGTTATCAAGCAGACCGATATCGCCATTGCGCAGGATACCAATCGATTGTTCCACCACGGGTCCTGCGATCTCGGGGATAAACATGAGTTCCTTGCCCAGCACGCCTTCGACATCGCCGACAACCATACTGGTCGACAGGATTGAGGACCGTTTGCCGCCGGGCCGCCCGAAATGCGCAAGCAGCAAGACTTTTGCGCCTTTTTCCGACAGCTCCAGGATAGTCGGCTTTGCCGCCTCAACCCGGGTAACATCCGTGGCCGAACCGCCATCCATCGGCAGGTTGAGGTCGACCCGGACGAGTGCAACCTTACCGTTCAGGTCAGCGGGAAGATCATCGAGCGTTTTGAAGGCGGCCATCTGTGCGTCCTTACAGGAACTTCGCCATCACACCGGCGGTGTCGATCATACGATTCGAGAAACCCCATTCATTGTCATACCAGCTGACAACACGGGCGAGCTTGCCTTCCATCACGCTGGTTTCAAGGCTGTCGACCGTCGAACTGGCAGGGTGATGGTTGAAGTCGCTGCTGACGAGTGGCTGTTCGGTGTAATCGAGCACGCCCTTCATCGGACCATCCGCAGCCGCCTTGAGCGCTGCGTTCAATTCTTCCGCTGTCGTATCGCGGCCCGGCTGAAACACCAGATCGACCAGCGACACATTCGGCGTTGGTACGCGGACAGACGATCCGTCCAGCTTACCGGCTAGTTCCGGCAAAACCAGACCAACAGCACGCGCTGCACCCGTCGTGGTCGGGATCATGTTCTGCGCTCCGCCACGTGCCCGGCGCATATCGCCATGCATCTGGTCCAGCATGCGCTGGTCATTGGTGTAGGAATGGATCGTAGTCATGAAACCGCGCGTGATGCCGACCGTATCGTTCAGCACCTTGGCGACCGGCGAAAGGCAATTGGTGGTGCAGCTCGCGTTGGAAACGATCACGTCGTCGGCGGTCAGCACATCGTGGTTCACACCGTAAACCACGGTCGCTGAAACATTCTTCGCTGGAGCAGAGATCAAGACTCGCTTAGCGCCGGCCGTAATGTGCGGCTCGGCCGCGTCGTGGCTCTGGAAGAAACCGGTGCATTCCAGCACGATGTCGATGCCCTGTGCAGCGTGCGGCAAATTGCCGGGATCGCGCTCGCTCGTGACTGCGATGCTCTTGCCATTCACTACAATCGCGCCATCGGCAACTTCGACAGTGCCGGGGAAACGCCCGTGGGTGGAATCGAACTGGAACAGCAACGCGTTCGACTTCGTATCCGCCAGATCGTTGATCGAAACCAGTTCAAGATCGTGATCGCTGCGTTCGAGGATTGCGCGAGCCACCAGCCGTCCAATGCGGCCAAAACCGTTGATTGCAACCTTAGTCGCCATGATAGGGGGAACTCCTGCCTAGTTGTTCAATGCGTTCTGGATTTGCGGGACAATTGCCTCCGCAGTGAAACCGAAATGTGCGAACAGATCGCTCGCCGGGGCCGAGCCACCAAAGCTGTCGATCCCGATGTTGAGGCCATCATTGCCCGTGTAGCGTTGCCAGCCAAATGTGCTTGCCGCTTCTATCGAAACTTTCAGGCAATCGGTGGGGCATACGTCTGCACGATATTCATCGCTCTGTTCATCGAACAATTCGGTGCAGACCATCGATACGACATCGACCCCGACACCGCCTGCCTCGAGCTGTTCCGCGCATTCAACCGCAAGGCTGACTTCCGAGCCCGTCGCCATGATCACAACCTGGCGATCTGATTCCGCAGACTTGATGCGATACGCACCTTTGCCAGAAAGGTTCTCAGCTTCTTCGGTCAGACGCAGCTGCGGGAGACCCTGCCGACTCAGCGCGAGGATGGTGGGACGGTCTTTCTGCTGGAGCGCAATCTCCCAGCATTCTGCGGTTTCGACCGTATCGCACGGACGCATAACCAGAATGTTGGGCATCGCTCGGAGCGAGGCAAGGTGCTCAATCGGCTGGTGGGTCGGACCATCCTCACCCAGACCGATACTGTCATGAGTCATCACGTAGATGACGCGGGTCTTTTGCAGGGCAGAGAGACGAATGGCACCGCGCGCATAGTCGGTAAAGACGAGGAAAGTACCGCCGTATGGTATAACGCCGCCGTGAAGCGCCATCCCGTTCATCGCAGCGGCCATGCCGAATTCGCGAATGCCGTAATAGACATACCGTCCCGAATAATCGTCTGCGGTGAATGCCTCGATACCACCAGCCTTTGTATTGTTAGAACCGGTCAAGTCGGCGCTGCCGCCAATCATATCGGGCAGCCGTGGATTGATCTCGGCGAGCGCCATTTCGCTTGCCTTGCGTGTGGCGACCTTCTTGGGCTCAGCGATAAGGTTGGTAATGTGTTGCTTGGCCGCCTCGCCATGAGGCAGATCGCCGGCCATCCGGCGCTCAAACTCGGCTTTGTCCGCAGACGTTTCGAGGCGCGCTGCCCATGCCCCATGCGCATCGCGCCCGGGATCG
>JBCAXQ010000320.1:0-3219 GCA_038534015.1 Pseudomonadota bacterium
CCCGGGTGACCGGAAACGTGGATTTCGCTCTGGCGGTCGGTCACCATTGTGATGTCGCGGGCGGCGAGCTGGTTCTGAACCTTACCGATAGCAATCTCGTTCCCGGGGATTTGGCGCGAGGAAAACAGAACGACATCGCCGCGTGTGAGTTCGAGTGGGTGGTTCTCGTCCGCTATGCGAGACAGAGCCGCGCGTGGCTCACCCTGCCCGCCTGTCGCCAGGATCAGCACCTCCCCACGCGGAAGTCCCATCGCCGTATCGAAATCAACCGGCTGCGGGAAATCCTGAAGATAGCCATTGTCCTGTGAGGCTTCGATAATGCGATCAAGCGAACGCCCCGCGACGCAGATTTGTCGACCGGTCTCGCGCGCGACGTCCGCCAGTGTCTGGAGCCTGGCCACATTGGACGCAAACGTCGTCACCAGCACCCGCTTGCCCGTGTGTTTGGCCACTTCCTCCATCAGGCCGCGATAGACGCCACCTTCAGAGCCGCTGGGGTTGGGGTTGAAGACGTTGGTCGAATCACAAACGAGCGCATGGACGCCTTCATCGCCAATAACACGAAGTTCTTCTTCGGTAGTTGGCTCGCCAATAATTGGCTCTTCGTCGAGCTTCCAGTCCCCGGTGTGGAAGATGCGGCCATGCGGAGTGTCGATCAGCAGCGCGTTACCTTCAGCAATGGAATGCGCGAGCGGGATATATGTGATTTTGAACGGGCCGAGCGCGATCTCACCGTGATCTTCCTCGATGATGTTGAGCTCAACCTCGCCGAGCAGACCTGCTTCCTCAAGCTTGCGCGAAACTAGGTCCGCAGTGAACGGCGTTGCATAGAGCGGCACCCCAAGATCACCTGCAAAATACGGGACGGCGCCAATATGATCCTCGTGCGCGTGAGTAAGCACGATTCCAACCAAGTCTTCGGCGCGCTCTTCAATGAAATCCAGATCGGCAAACACGAGATCCAGACCGGGATATTGATCGCCGGAAAATGTCATGCCGAGATCGACCATCAGCCACTTGCCATTGCAGCCATAGAGATTGACGTTCATCCCGATCTCGCCGGATCCACCCAGCGCCAGGAACAGCAATTCATCTTCTGGAGTGAAGTTCTTTTTCACAAAATCTCGCTTGCAGTTTTGGTGTCCAGCTATCCCGCGGCCTGTTCGGCGAGGATTGCCAGCCCTTGAATGGTAAGATCCGCGTCGACGTGATCAAAAATGTCGGTCGCTTCGTCGAACAATATGGCAAGGCCGCCCGTGGCTACAACCTTTGCTGGACGACCAATCTCGCTTTTCATTCGCTCCACGATCCCTTCCATCATCGCGACATAGCCCCAGAACACGCCGATCAGCATCTGATCCTCGGTGTTGCGACCGATCACACTGGTGCTTTCGGGAGAGCGGATTGCGATGCGGGGCAGCTTGGCTGTCTTACCGACCAATGCATCGAGCGAGAGATTGATACCCGGGGCGATCGATCCGCCTTTGTAGGCTCCGTTGAAATCAATCGCTTCAAACTTGGTCGCGGTGCCAAAGTCGATGACGATCAAATCCCCGCCATATTTGTCGTGCGCCGCAAGGATGTTGAGCGCGCGGTCAGCGCCCAGTGAACTCGGTTGATCCACATCGATCTCGAACCGCCAGGCCGCCTTGTCCTTGCCGGCAAAATGCGGTGTGATCCCGAAATACTTTTGCGCCAGAACGGTTAGGTTATGATCTGCGCGCGGAACGACCGAGGCGAAGATTATCCCGGTAATATCTTCGCGCTTCACCCCTTCAATTGCGAGCAATTGCAGCAGCCAGACGGCGTATTCATCACCCGTGCGGCGCGGATCGGTGGCGATGCGCCAGCGCGCCTTGACTTCGCGACCTTCGAACAAGGCGAAGACCACATTGGTGTTCCCGACATCAGCGGCCAGCAGCATTCAAAAATCCTTCAATCGATCGAAACGTCGCCAACGTGAATGGCACGGCTTTCCCCATCCGCCAAGCGCAGCAGCATCGCGCCGCCTGAAGCAAGCCCTTCAAAGTGGCCGGAGACACGGGTTCCATCAACGTCGTGGACAGAAAGGAGAGTACCGATTGGATGGCCCAGTTCGAGCCATCTTCGGCGCAAAGGTTCTTCACCAAACTCGCGCCATCGCCCAAGCTCGGTCGAAAAGCGCATGGCCACACGTTCAGCAAATGCTTGGCGAGCGGGGACCGGCCCTATGTCGGCGAGTGAGATCGTCTTGCGATCAGGCAAATCAGGCGAATAGGCCAGGTTCACACCCACACCGACTACAATCGATTGTTCCACGCGCTCAAGCAACACCCCTGACATTTTCGCACCGCGCAGCAAGAGATCATTGGGCCATTTCAACAGCAAATCTTCGCGCTGGGTGAGGAAGTCCGATACCGCGTCATGGAGCGCAATGCTGACAGCGAGATTCAACAGAGGGCCCTGATTGGCAAGCTGATCGAGGTGGACCACGGTCGAGCCCATGAAGTTGCCACTGCTCTGATCGGTAATGCGATCGGCACCGTCTTCCCATTTTCGCCCTTGCCGCCCTCGCCCGGCATGCTGCCGCTTGGCGATCAGCCAGTCCCCTTCGTGCACAGTCTCGCCTGCCCTTAACGCGGCAACCAGATCGGCATTGGTGGAGCCGGTCTCTTCGACCGTCCTGATCATGCCCTGATCACGAAAGCAGAAACAGCGCTTCGGCAGCCTTGTCGGCCAGATCCGCAAGCGAAGGCGTCAGCAGGTAACCGAGCGGCGAGACAATCGCCACTGTGATCGCAAGCAGCACCCAATGCGCCATCCCGCTCTTGCCTGTGATAACTTCCACAGGCTCGTCAAAGAACATCACCTTGACGAACTTGATGTAATAAAACGCACCGATCACGCTGGCGGCGATGGCGATAGCGCCAAAGCCGACAAGCCCGGCTTCGACCGTCGCCTGGAATACCACAAACTTGCTGTAGAAGCCGAGCAATGGCGGAATGCCAGCTAGGCTGAACATCATGATCAGAAGGCTCCAGGCAATCGCTGGCTGGGTTACCGAAAGGCCTCTGATGTCTGCGAATGTCTCATACAGGGCGCCATCCTGATCCCGCAGCATCAGCAAGGCGGTAAAGCTGCCGAGAGACATGGCGACATAGATGAACAGGTAGATCAGCATCGCGCTCGCACCGGCGGCGTTTGCGACGGCAAGGCCCAGCAGGATGAAGCCGACATTGT
>JBCAXQ010000321.1:0-3188 GCA_038534015.1 Pseudomonadota bacterium
TGGATTGCCCGATGGCGGAAACACCAGTCACGGACAATTGGCATTGGGTCCTTTCGAAGGGTGGGAAGACATCGCTTCCTCATCTGCTCATGCCGCCGCTGATGAGCAATGATGGGTGCTACACCGGTTCGCTCGGAAATATGTGCCGCTGGCTGGCCGAACAGGCCGAAGGGCTGGGCGTGATGGTGTTCCCCGGCTTTCCCGCATCCGAAGTCATGCTCGATGACGATGGCAATGTCTCCGGTGTAATCACCCAGGATATGGGTGTAGCGGAAGATGGATCGCACAAGCCGGATTACCAGCCGGGCATGGAGATCCACGCCAAGTACACCCTGTTTGCCGAAGGCGCGCGCGGCTCGCTTACCAAACAGATGAAAGCCAAGTTCGATCTTGAGGCCAATTGCCAGCCGCAAGTCTATGGCCTCGGCATCAAGGAACTTTGGGACATAGACCCCAAGAAGCATAAGCCCGGCCGGGTAATCCACACGCAAGGTTGGCCGCTATCAGAGAGCGAGAGCTGGGGTGGGGGCTTCCTCTACCATCAGGCCAATGGCCAGGTTGCGATCGGTTTTGTCACCGCGCTTGACTACAAGAATCCGTGGGTATCGCCGTTCCAGGAGTTCCAACGCTGGAAAACGCATCCGGCCATCCGTGAATATCTCGAAGGCGGCAAGCGCGTTGCTTATGGTGCGCGGGCCATCAACGAGGGTGGCTGGCAGGCGGTGCCCAAGCTCGCATTCCCGGGCGGTGCTTTGATCGGTTGCGCCGCTGGCTTTGTGAATGTCCCCCGGATCAAGGGTAGTCACACCGCGATGAAGAGCGGCATGCTAGCAGCAGAAAGCGTTGCTGCAGCGATTGCGGCTGGCAGCGAGAAGACCGAGCTTTCGGACTACGATGCAAACGTGCGCTCAAGCTGGATTGCGGACGAGCTGAAGAAGGTTCAGAATGCGCAGCCGGCAGTGGCCAAATATGGCGGTGATATCGGCACAATTCTGGCTGGGGCCGACATGTGGATGCGCACGCTCAAGATCGGCCTGCCGATCACCATGAAGCACCATCCGGACTACACCTTGACCGGGCGAGCCGATCTTTATCCCAAGATCGACTATCCAAAGCCTGATGGAGAGATCAGCTTTGATCGTCTGACCTCGGTCAGCTTCAGCTACACCAACCACGCAGAAGACCAACCGGTTCATCTGCAGGTTGAGAACCGCGAACTACAGCGCCAAAGCGAGTACGAGATTTTTGGCGGACCATCGGCGCGCTATTGCCCGGCAGGCGTCTACGAATGGGTCGAGGAGGAGGGGCAGGAACCCAAATTCGTGATCAACTCGCAGAACTGCGTCCACTGCAAGACTTGTGATATCAAAGACCCGAACCAGAACATCAACTGGGTGACGCCTGAGGGCGGCGGTGGTCCGAACTATCCGAACATGTGATGGCCTGGATTCGCTAGCCGGTCATGGCTGCTCAATCGATCTATGACTTTGACCTGCCCTCCATTGAGGCAGTTGAAGGGGTATCAAGAAGCGAGTTTGAAGCGGACATTCGGCCTGCTGGCAGGCCGATCATACTCAAGGGGATAGCGAAAGACTGGCCTGTAGTCGCTGCGAGTCAGCGATCGCGCGAAGTCCTCGCCAGCTACTTGAAGAGCATGGATGTTGGCGCGGTCACGCCAACCTTTATCGCGCCACCGGCGGTGAAAGGACGATACTTCTATTCCGACGATATGAGCGGCTTCACCTTCGAATCGCGTGATGTTCCCATTGCGGCAATAATCGACAAACTGCTGGAGCAAGAAAGCGAGCTGGAACCTCACGGGATCTACGCCGGAGCGTCGCCTACCAGCAATGCGTTTCCGCGCTTTGGCGAGGATAATCCGATGCCTATGCTGCCGGAGACGGTCGTTCCAAAGATCTGGATCAGCAATTCCGCAACGATTGCCCCGCATTTTGATGTCTCGGAAAACATCGCCTGCCTCGTGTCTGGCGAGAGGCGTTTTGTCGTGTTTCCGCCCGATCAGATCAGTAACCTTTATGTCGGGCCGATTGATTACAACATGGCCGGCCAGCCCGCGAGCATGGTCGATCTGCACCGGATCGATGAGGAGCGTTTCCCCCAATTTGCTGAGGCCGCTGCACAGGCGCAACTGGCTGTGCTGGAACCGGGCGATGCGATCTACCTGCCAAGCTTGTGGTGGCATTTTGTGGAATCAAAAGGTCCATTCAATGTGCTGGTCAATTATTGGTGGTCCAACCAGGACAATGGTTCTCCTATGAATGCGCTGGCGCTGGCATTGCTGGTGCTGCGCGATCTGCCAGAAAATGACCGGGCAGCATGGGAGACAGTCTTCAAACACTACGTGTTCGGCCCTGATGCAGAGAAGGCTGTCGATCACATTCCCGAGCAGTTTCAGGGGGTTCTGGGGAAAAACTCTCCCGGTCGAAACAAGCGGATCAAGACATTCCTCCGCGCGCAATTGGCGAATGTTCTGCGCTAGTGCAGTCCTTGCTCGAGAAGCGAGGATACCGGCACGAATCTCCATGGAATTGCAGACACATGCTCGTCCGGAGGTTAAGGAGACGCTGTGACCATCACAGAAACCGCCTATGCCAAGATCAACCTCGCGCTGCATGTTCGTGAGCGTCGGGAAGACGGGTATCATGAGATCGAGACCTTGTTTGCGTTTGTGGATGTTGGCGATCGCTTGATCGCGCGTCCTGCCGACGAGGATCGCGTAACGACAATTGGAGAGTTTGTCGGCGCGATCGTCGATCCGTTCGATAATCTGGTGGCAAAGGCGCTATCGGCTCTGCCGCGAGCGACCGGTCTGGATGTGACTCTGGAGAAAAACCTGCCCGTGGCGGCCGGTTTGGGCGGCGGATCGGCGGATGCGGGCGCTGTGTTTCGTATTGTCGACCAATCTCACGGTCTCCCGCAAGATTGGCATGCCCGCGCGGCGAAGCTCGGGGCCGATGTGCCGTGCTGTGTGCGCAGTGAGACGGTGGTGGGTCGAGGGACGGGAACTGAACTCGAACCGATTGAAAGCGACCTGACCGGAATGGCGGCGTTGCTGATCAATCCGCGCGTACCGGTATCCACAGGCCCCGTTTTCCAGGCCTGGGATGGTGTCGATCGAGGTGCGTTGCCTGAAGGAAATGCCCGGCAGATAGCGTTGAACGGTCGCA
>JBCAXQ010000322.1:0-3162 GCA_038534015.1 Pseudomonadota bacterium
CCCAATTCCCAGCCGATCATCCGCCGCGTCAGCAAGTCACTGGCGATCAGCACCGGGCACGGTTCGCTGGGCTGGACTTTGGCCATGGGGTCAGGCGAAAGGCTCGCTGAATTGCTTGGCGATTGACTCAGATATCGTCTGCGGATTCGTATTCCTCGACATCGATCTCTCCCGCCATCCGGCCGACGGCTACGGCGACGGTTGCGTCGCCTGTCACGTTGGTCATGGTGCGCATCATGTCCATGATGTGATTGATCCCGGCGACGAATGCGATTGTCTCCAGCGGCACGCCGATGGCCGTCAGAACAAGGCTCATCATGATCAACCCTGACCCCGGAATGCCAGCCGCGCCGACAGACCCCAGCGTCGCCGTGAGCGCGATCAGGAGATACGACGTGAAGGTAAGCTCGATCCCGAACAACTGAGCGCCGAACAGCGCAACGAGACCGAGATACATCGCTGTGCCGTTCATGTTGATTGTCGCGCCCAGCGCCACGACAAAGCTGGAGACCGACCGCGAGACACCCAGATTGCGCTGCACACAGCGCAGCGTCACTGGCAGCGCGGCGTTTGATGATGCGGTCGAGAAGGCCACTGCCTGCGCATCGAAGATCCCGCGGTAGAAATCCACCACCGGCAACCGCGCCACGAAGCGCAGGATCAACGGGTAGACGACCAGAATGATGATGAAGCAACCGGCGTAATTCAGCCCAACCATGGTGGCGAGCGGGACGAGCGCTTCGAAGCCGAAAGTGCCTGTCACCCACGCCATGAGCGCGAACACACCAAACGGCGTCAACTCCATCACAATCATGGTCATCTGCTGCATGACCGCGGCCCCCGCATCGACAACTCTGACAATCGGCTCTGCCTCCTCCCCGGCCATGAGCAGCGATATCCCAACCAGGACGGCAAAAACGATCAGTGGCAAAATTTGCCCTTCAGCCATCGTCATCACTGGGTTTTCAGGGATCATGTCGAGCAGCCGCTGTGTCCAGGTCAGGTCTGGCGGCGGGGTGATGTCAGCGCCTTGAATCAGGGACACATCGAGCCCCATGCCGGGCTGGAAAATGGTCCCTAAAACGAGGCCTAGTGCAATCGATGCCAGCGCAGTGAAGACGAACAGCATCAGCGCCTTGCCGCCGACATTCCCAAGCTTTTTGAGGTCGCCCAGCGCGGCTATTCCGGACACCAGCGAGAAGAAGATCAGCGGCACAATCAGCATCTTGATCGCGCGGATGAACAGGTCCCCGATCCAGCGAATGCTCTCTGCATCCTCGCCGAGAACAAACCCCGCGATGATGCCAAGCACAAGCGCGCCCAACACGCGCTTCCAAAGCCTAATTCCAAGCCAGATCTTCAGCATTGCGTATCCTTGAGAAGCGGCCTTCCAGAGAGCGAACCGGTTGCTGAACCATTGCTGATCACGGCTTCGCCATTGACGTATAGATGGACCACTCCGCTGGAGAGTTCACGCGGCGCGGAATAGGTCGCATTTGGGGCGAAGCTTTCCGGATCAAACACCAGAACGTCTGCGAAATAGCCCGGCCTCAGATAGCCGCGCCGATCCAGTCCAATAATGTCTGCGGTCATGCCGCTGCTGCGGCGGATGAAGCGTGCAAGGCTCATGGCGCCGCCGCCGATTACGAGGTCGCGATAGGCCTTTGGGAAGCTGCCATATTTGCGGGGGTGGCCGGTGGATCCGTCCGACCCGGTAACGACCCAATCCTGCGCAGCGAAAGCGGCAATGTCGTCTGCGGACATGTTGAACGAAGCGAGCCGTGCATCGCCTTCGAGCAGAATCGCAATCGCTGCATCGACCGCCTGTGTCCGTTCAATTTCGGCGATTTCTGCCAAGGTCCTCCCGACCGGCGCGCTGGAACCGGCCAGCCTCCCGGTCACCAGCAAACGGTCAGCCCCGCCTCTGCGCTCAATCGCTTCGATCATTTCGGTGCGGATTGTTGTCAGCTTTTCAGCGTCGGAAAGCCGTCCACGCAGCGATTCCAGCCCGCCTTCAAGCGCCCAACGTGGCACCAGCGCGTTGGAAATGCGTGTTCCCGATGCTTCCCACGGATACTGATCGGCCGTCACGCGCTGTCCCGCCGCGCGCGCCTCTTCAATCATTTCGATCATCTGCGCGCTGTGACCCCAGACTGCTGGGCCCAGCGCTTTGATATGCGCGATGTGGACCGGGAGCCGCGCTTCTTTGCCGATGCGAAGCGTTTCGGAAAGCGCGCCGGTGACCGTTACGTTGTAGGTGCTCTCATCGCGCATATGGGTGTCATAATAGCCGCCGAGTTCGCCCGCGACCTTGGCAAGCGCGATGACCTCATCCGTCTCGGAATAGCTTTGCGGCACGTAATAGAGCCCCGTGGAGAGCCCCCATGCGCCTTCACACATGGCCTGCCTCGTAAGCGACACCATTTGCGCAAGTTCGCCTTCGTCGGGAGCCCTGTTGGCCTTGCCCAAGACCTCTTCGCGAACCGCACCAAAGCCAACCAGGAAGGCCACGTTCGTACCAATGCCTAGGCCTTCAGCTGCTTGCGACATGGCCCCGATTTCAGGGCTGCCAAACCCGTCATTTCCAACCATCACAGTTGTCACGCCCTGAAAGGCAAAGGCGTGGTTGCTACGACGTCCTTCGTCCTGCGAACCAAGGTCAGACCCAGCGTGAGTGTGGGGATCGATAAAGCCCGGCGCGACGACGAAACCATCTGCATCAATCACGCGGTCGGCCTGGAATTTCGCACTGGCATCCGCCCCGACAAAGACGATCTGGTCCCCGCGAATGGCAATATCGCTTATGGTGCCAGGCTGGCCGCTCCCATCGAACAGCGTGCCGCCCGCGATGATCAGGTCAGCATTTGCAAGCTCAGCGCCGACCCTTGGACTTGCATCGGCATAGCTTTGACAGCCTTGCAGACAGAGCGATGCCAAGATCGCGAAACCGCCCAAAGAGCGCCGCGACTTGGTCACTCGGCGACTGCGCTGCTGGTTTGCGTTTCCAGCATCGTGACCATCATCGCGATTGCTGCTTCGCGGCCAATGCGCTGGATCAGTTCACGGTCGGTCTCATCGCCGATCTCGAAAGTAATGCCCGGCGCTCCATAGGCGTCATAGGCGTAGGCCTTCGATATAGGACGGCCGACAATATGCCGCGCA
>JBCAXQ010000323.1:0-3151 GCA_038534015.1 Pseudomonadota bacterium
GGTTGGCGGTGCCGTTTATCACGGTGTTGTCGACCGTGCCGATATCAGTGTGTGCGTCGGTGAACGCGCGGGTAGCGGTCGTCGTGTTGCGTCCGACGACAACGACCTGGTCGAGGCTGCCATTGATCGTGGTGTCGTCGATGGTTCCGATATTGGATGTGGCTTGCGAGCCAAAGCCGGTCGCTTTCACCGTATTGCTGCCGGTGACGATGGTGACGCTGTCCAGCGTGCCATTCACCTCCACATCGCCCTCCCGGCCGGCTGAGGCATCCGGGCATGTGGCGACGCCAGAGGCGAGCAGGACGAGGCTGGCAGATAGATATCTCATGGGGTCACTCCGGCAGGTCGTGGGTTGAGGTTTCTGGTCCCACACCTTGGGTCGGCAACGCTGTGTTCTACGGCACAGGCTTATGCTTCTACAAAGTTCGCCTGGTAGGCGAGCGTCTGGCGGTTTGTGTGGAATCAGGCACCCGGTCCGGAGCGATCGAGATGACGTTGATTGCGCCCAGATTGCTCCGTTACGGGCCATCATGGACGTTAAGTGTGGTTAATTCTCCCCACGAGAGAGAACGGCCAGAAAAGAATGCTACCAAAACGTTAATGTGATTGATCCCGAACTGAAAATTGGTCAGAACCATGGGGGGTGCGGGATTGTTTGTCCCGCGCGGCTGGGAAAGTGGGCGAAGAATACGCTCCTCGAAGACCGCAGAATGTGGGGAGGGTGCTGGGGATGGCACACATAGACGAGTTTTGCTTGGCCGCTTTTGCGGTCCGAGATCTATCGTCGCGGTGTACCGGCCTAGCGCTTACAGCCTCTGCAGAAAATTCACTCGATACGTTTTACCCGCGCGCCCCGAATAGGCGCGCTCCATTCACCCGTGCGGTCCGCCGCCCACGGGTGAATTCTGATCTTGAAGGACAGTGATCATGGAAGAGTTTGGTTTTGACGCCGTTATCGCCGGCTACACGTCGCCGACATCGCTACAGTTCGTAAAGACAGCGACAGGCGATGATCTCCTGATCACGTCCCAGCAAGACGGCACTATTACGGTCTGGTTGATCACAAGCACGGGCGTTGGAGAGGACAAGGACTTCTCCGCAGAAGAAGTGTATTCGACCGAGATCGTCAACACGATCCTGAACCACAATGATGACGGCTCGCTGGCGACGGGCATCACCAACCGGCAGGTGACTGGGCTTCTTGCCGAGTACAACGCGGCAACAGGCGAGATTGAAGTCTATGTGTCCTCCAGCGACCCCCGCATCGGCGGCGGCGGCGAAGCGCAGGTGGACAACAAGCCAATCGATACGAACTCCGGCGTTCTGTCCAAGCTGACGTTCGATGTCCCGCTCGATGTGACTGACGATACCTGGTCGGTCGACAAGATCGACCTTCTGCGCGGCATTCCGCGGTCTGAGGAAAACCACTCCGTCAACGGCATGGACTTCACGCCAGAGGGCAATCTTTTGATCTCGGTTGGCGGTTTCACAAATGCTGGCGCACCGTCGCAGAACCTCGTTTACACACCGGAATACTATCTTTCCGGCGCAATTCTCGAAGTCGATGTCAACGCGATCGAAGCCCTGCCCACTGACACCGACGGTGAAGGGCAGGCTTACAAGTATGACTTGCCGACACTGGGCATAGAGCGTGGCCCGCGCGATGAGATTGATGGAGAAACCGTCGATGGCGTTGGCTTCTCCAAGAACGCCGACAATCCGTTTGGCGGCAATGACGGCTATAATCAGGCCTATCTGGAATCAGGTGGCCCGGTTGAGATTTTCGCGACGGGCTTCCGCAATGCGTACGACGTTGAAGTTTACGTTCTGAAGCCGGGTGATACGGGCTATGTGGAAGGCGAGCAGAATTTCCGCGTCTACACATGGGACAATGGGGCCAACAACGGTTGGGGCGATCCCTCGGTCGATGCCAACGGTATTCCGGTCACACAAGCCAATGCGAATACCGCGGACAATGTCCCGGTTCTGGAAGACAACTCCCCAGTTTCGCCTGGTGCACAGGACCAGCTTCATCTGGTGGAAAAGGGAGGCTATTACGGCTCTCCAAATGCGAGTCGGGCTAATCCTAACGCCATTCTTTATCTCAAGCCTGAGATCGAGACCGCCGAAGAAAACAAGCAGACCGACGCGATCCCAGCGCCCGAATTTGATGGCGGTTTGTCGCTTCGCGACTTTCTACCACCCGAAGCCAATGGTGATCCGCTCAATGGCTACACGGTAACCGCGCTTGAAGGCTTTTACCTGAAGCCGCAGACGGGTGGGAACAGCCCGGACGATGCGCTTGTGCTGAACAATGGTTCGACCAATGGCATCGTCATCTTCAACTATGATCCCGCCATTCATCCGGTAGAGCTGGAGGAGTTCGATGGCGACCTCTTTGCGACGGGTTTTGACGAGCAGATCCTGCGGGTCGAGTTCAGCGCAGATGGCGCGACCGCACTGAACAGGGCCGAACTGGAAGCGAATATCCCCTGGCAGGACAGCCAGGGCTCCAACCCGCTCGACGTTACAGTTGGGCCCGGTGGATCCATTTGGGTCGCAGCCCACGGCGGCAACAACATTTTCGCGTTCGTTCCGGGCGGCGTACCAGTTGAAGAGACGGACAACGACGACAACGACAACCTGGTCGACAACCTTGATCCGTTCCAACTCGACCCGAACAACGGCCTGTCGATCAACTCTCGGGTTGGCGTTGGTGAAGTCTTCGAGTTCACGATGGAAAACGAGGTTGGCGCGCCCAACGGCCTTAGCGGTTTTGCGCTCGGATTTACAGGCCATCAAGTCAACTACAATACCCAGTTCTTCACTAACGTGTCCGGCGTAGTCGCTGGCGGCGTGCTCGATGGTGGTATTGCTGGCAAGCTGCAGATCGAATTCGATGCTGTTGGAACCGGCGATGCGCGCGGTCCTGTGTCTGAGGGGCAGGGCAACGACCTGACTTACGCTTTGCAGGCTGGTCTGAACTTCGAGGATGCCTCGCAGAAAATTCTTATAGAGTCCGTAATGACGAATGCCTGGTCGGGGGCTGATGCCCAGGCAGGCCAGGAGCAGGGCATCTACTTCGGAACGGGCACCCAGTTTGATTTTGCCCAGTTCAACTTCGCCATCAATGATGCTGGCGAGCCGGTTG
>JBCAXQ010000324.1:0-3148 GCA_038534015.1 Pseudomonadota bacterium
GTTGGCAAATGCCCCCAGCGCCAGACTATCGGAATCAGCCGCCTTTGCGTCTTGACCGAATGCGGCGGAACGTTTGCCGTTGGCGGCTGCTCCGCCACCAACTGCCGTATTGCCTTCTTGCTGGGCAAAAGCATCATCGCCGATCGCCACAGAGCTGTCGCCCCTTGCGTTCGCTTCATTGCCAACAGCTACACTGTCTTCCCCATCCGCGCGTGAATCGTTTCCGACGGCGACTGAACGGTCTCCGTCCGCATCTGCGTCAGGCCCGCATGCCAATGCGTCCGTGCCAGACGCCACGGCCGGGTCGCCAGGTCCCGTTACGTCACAGGTCTGCTGGGCCATGGCTGGACTTGACAATGCGATTGCCCCCATGGCGGTGGTGGTTGCAAGCACAAGACGGCTTGCGGAGCGCAATTTCCAAACTGCTTCAGTCATAAGTGTTCCTTTCCCCAGCCGACGCAGGCCGACTTCGGCCGCGGGCTGCTACGCGTTGACCCAGATCTGAATTTCTATTTCGACCCAGTGTGCCCATCGACATGATCGGCGACGGACCTCGCGCTAGAGGGCCAGCGTTGTAGTGAGCGTTGTAGCCACCGTTGAAATTGTGGCGGGGCACCGTTGGAATGGACGATCAGGGATTGGCATTCCGCCAACCACGCGTGCGGGGAATAGCTTTCCTACCCCGGCAAAATCTGCCTTGGTTTGCGGGCCATGTCCTGCGCTTTACACTCGCTCCCGAATGATCGTTTTGCTCGATCAACGGGTGTTTTCTCTGCCCTATCGCTTCGCTGCTTGAGGGCCTTCTTTGGATCGGCTGCTTTTTGTCCCTTGAACACTGTCTCACGTGTTTCAAGCGTGCAGCATGAGCGACGAACTGAGTGTTCGCTATGAGGCATCCGCGACGAAGCCAGCTACCCCGCGCCCTTGCGGCTGCGCCGACTTGTGTGCAAGCCGCGAAGATAGCCAAGTGAACGGATGTGAACGCCGGCGCTTGAGGCGAAGTCAAAGACGCGTCAGCTTCACCAGCACCCGGTCGAGCGCTTGCAGGAACCGCGAGCGGTCCGCCCTCGAAAACGGCGGGGGGCCTCCACCGACACCGTCCATTCCGGCGCGCAGGTCTTCCATGATCGCCCGGGTTGCAATTGCACCGCCTATGCTCGCGGCGTCGAATTCCTGGCCGTTGTGCTTGAGCACCTTCGCGCCTGCTTTCAGACACCGTTCGGCCAGCAGGATGTCGCCGGTGATCACGACCGAACGTGCATCGGCATTCTCCGCGATCCAGTCATCTGCCGCGTCGAACCCGTCATCGACCAGGACGCGCTTGATCCGCTCGCTCACCGGCACACGGAAGGGCGAATTGCTGACCACGCGGACATGCACTTCTGGACGGGGCGCCTTGAACCGCTCGGCGACGCGATACACCTCTTCCTTCACCGGGCAGGCATCGGCATCGATCAGGATGGTCACGGGGTGCATGTGCTGGTCAGGGCTGGTCCTGCGCGGCGCTCAATACTTCCAGCGCTCGGTCAGCATCTCAGCCTCGCCGTCCTTCACTGAGATTTCAGCTGAGGGTTCATCCGTCTTGCCGGGGGCGAACAATTCGTAGATCACCGTGCCATCGTTCTGGACGCTTTCGATCACGCGATCCGGCGTGAACATGCCATCGACGCCATCGGTCGCGGCGCGGGCCGGATCGGGAACATCGGCCCAGTCTATGTCGCGCTGGATTTCGACCACCCGGAAGCTGCCGTCATCCTCCTGCAGCATGTCCAGTTCGACTTCGCTGCCATCCGGCCGCGCGCCTTCTACATCGAAGAAAGTCATACCATCGCGCTCCTTCATTTCGACTTCGGCAATGGTCATGCCCGGGATCGTCTCTTCCGCCACGGTACGGATACCGGTGGGAACATCGTCGCCCGACAGCTCGGTCGAAACAGTCTCCGGTCCATCAGCCAGAATCGCATCGCCCTCGGCGTCGGTTTCGGAGGCTGGTGCACAGCTGGCGACCAGAGAAGCGAGAATGAGCGGGAGGGCGATCGGGCGGTTGATCATCGGGCTACCTTGGTGTGTGGGCGGGATTGCGAGAGTGGATTGGTAGCCGTCACAGTAGCCGTCACACGGGCCGCTCACAACCACGTGCGCACGCCCTGACCCTTCGATCGTGAAAGAAAATTAGGAGAATGCGCACTTACCTGCTAGTTGACTATTGCTGACGTCGGAATTTGCGACGGACTTCGACATTTGCGACCCGCCGCTTGGTTCTTTGGACCCCCGGCGTAAACCAGACGACGACTTCCTTTCATCTGAACGATCCTCACGCACGACCAACGGGCAATCTCGTCCGGAGGTAACTCACGTTCTCGAAAGGAACGACATATGTCAAAGACTGGCACCGTAAAATTCTTCAACACCGACAAAGGCTATGGCTTTATCCAACCTGACGATGGCTCGAACGACAGCTTCGTGCACATCTCGGCTGTCCAAGCCGCCGGCATGCAGTCGCTCGATAAGGACCAGCGCCTCAACTACGAAGTTGAACAGGGCCGCAATGGCAAGGAAAGCGCCGTGAACCTCTCGGCCGCTGACTAATTCGAATTTCCGGGGCGCGGGCCAAGCAAACGGCTCGCGCTTCGATTTCTCCCAACTCCAACAAACGGGAGCCGCCAGACATGGCACAAACATACGAATTCTACACCGAGCGCGCCGATGCCGCTGCCGCTGCAGCGAAGGCCGCCACGCTCGATAACGTCCGTGAGCGCGAACTGCGTTCGGAAAAGACCTGGCGCGGCCTTGCGGAACAGGCGCGCAAATCTGCCGAAGAACGGATCAAGGCGGATGAGGCACGCGCTGCGAAACGCGAAGCCGAGGCGCTGGAAGGCAAATAGCCTGGCTGCCATTCAGACCGTCGATTTTGCTGGAAGACTCCTCCCCCCATCCCCATGTCAGTGTGACGGGGAAGTGATGAGAGAGGAGAATTCATGACAATGTCCAGCATGCAGTTCCAGTTCAATTCCGATAGCTCTGTCATGGGTACAGCCAACGTGGCCGAGCGGATCGAAACTCAAGTGCATGCTGGACATTGTCATGAATTCTCCTCTCTCATCACTTCCCCGTCACACTGACATGGTGATGGTGGGAGGAGTCTTCC
>JBCAXQ010000325.1:0-3146 GCA_038534015.1 Pseudomonadota bacterium
CCCAAGTCTATTGTGCTCACACTCAGCAGATGAACGAAGAGGATGACATCTATGGACTTGGGCATAAATGCCAGCGAGCCTTTGATCCGGCGCCTCGGCCTGCGCGAAGCTGGCCGAGAACACCATCTCCAGGCTGAAGGCGCCATGGTATTTGACCACCGCGAGTGCGAGATCGGCCTTGTCGGCGAAGTAGCGATACACTGTCGCCTTGTTGACCTGTGCTTCGGCGGCAATCTGGTCGACTGAAACACCGTGATAACTGCGCCGCCAGAACAGACTGGCGGCGGTTGCAACAATATGCGCTCGGGTACGTTCGCCCTTGGTCGGAAGTGCCGCAATGTTCATAAGTAACTGCCTAGTTACTTTTGGCTTCGCGCTAAAGCGCTGAGATGCGACAAAACGTCGCGAAGTGTTTTGCCCGCGTTCAGCCTGACGAGTAGAAACAATGCCTCTGGCTCGGGAGGGACGGGATGAAACGCATTGTCGGCATAGCTGTTGTGTGGCTTGGACTGTCTGCTGTGCCCCTGGCTGCGCAACCCATTCCTGACATTTCGGTCAAACAGCTGGAAGCCAGGATCGGGGAAGGCGAACTCGGAAAGATCCGCGCGATTGCCGTCGAGCAGCATGGTCAAGAAGCCTATCGCAAGCGCTTTGGCGAAGGTGAAACCGGAGACCGCGTCGATATCAAGTCGGCTGGCAAGTCGATTACTGCGTTGGCAATCGGCGCGGCGATTGCCGAAGGAGCGCTGTCGGGCACGGATGTGAAAGTCTGGCCGTATCTGGGTTCTTCGCGAGGGCAGCCCTTCAATTCCATTACAATCGCAGACCTGCTCTCAATGTCGTCTGCGCTCGACTGCAATGATTGGGATCGCCGATCGCCTGGGCAGGAAGAAAAGATGTATGCTCGGCGCCATTGGGCCAAATTCGCGTTGGCACTGCCTGCGCGTGAAATTGACCGCGACGAGGATGGTAACGGCCCGTTCTCTTACTGCACGGCTGGCGCATTCCTGTTGGGGCAAACGGTTGAAAAGGCCATGGGTGAGCGCTTCGATGTTTACGTCCAGCAGCGCCTGTTTGACCCGCTCGGTATTGATGGGGCTGACTGGCGCACCTCCAGAAGTGGCGAAATACAGTCTGGCGGGCAGCTGACCATAAGCGACGATGCCCTGCTCAAGATCGGGCGTATGGTGATGGATGGCGGCGTTTGGGAAGGCGAGCGAATTCTACCGGAAGAGTGGGTTCGGAGCATGCTCACACCCAGGCATACGCTCAGCCAACACGTACATTATGGCTATCTATGGTGGGCAACACCGTTGCGTTCTGCGCGGGGTTTCGAAGGCGCTTTCATGATGAAAGGAAACGGCGGAAACATTGTCGCGCTGGTGCCCAATATGGATGCGGTGCTGGTGGTGCAGACCGAAAACTATAACGAAGAATTTGCGGAACGTAACGCTTTCCTCATTCTCACGACAATGTTGCGGGTTCTTCCGGCGCCACCCGTAAGTGAGAAGGGCTAAACACCTCTTCGCTTGTAAGAAAACGCCAAGTGTCCAGCGCATGAGGTCGAAGGGTCGATAATCTCTTGCAAATGGCAAGAGTGTATAGAACCCTGTTTCGCGTAAAAGTGGTTGGAATCGATCAAGCCAGCGGAGAGGCAATTCTATGGCTCAAAATGATCCCAAATCGATCATCGAAGCTGCGATCAAGGAATTGAAGCGCAAGGGTATCAACACTGCTCAGCTCGAGGCTCGTCTCCGCGACAATTCGATTGATAGCCTCATTGTCGGGAAATGGCCGCCCGATGATGATGACGATGATGATCGATTGGATGCATTGATCAAGACACGGGCGCTCTTTCAGGAAACCCTGGATCGCGTGCTGGCCAGTTCCAACAATCTGGATCTGGTGCTTCCATTGAATGAGCGGGTCAAGGATATCTCTTCCTCGCTGACCAAGTCGATCGACAAGAAGATGCCTGACAAGCCGGGGGGTGACCTGCATCGGTCTATTGTGGGACGCTGGCCGCCGGATTGATTGGTGATTTCAGGGGGATAGAGTTCATGACAGATCCAACCGAGGAAACAAATCCGGCGCTTCCCTCCTCAGTCAGTGGCGAGGATAAGGCAGTCGATACTGCTGGCGGCCAGGACGATGCCGACGAGAACGCAGATGCAGCCAAAGCCCTCCGCGAGGCGTTCGATAGCGTAGTCGAAGGTGCCTATGCCATTGTTCCGGCGGATGCCAGAGGGGCAATCCTATACGAAGTTGAGCAACAGGCCGATCCGGAAGAAACAGCTTCTGAAGACGGCACGAGAGAACCCGTAGAGGTCAAGATCGTTGGCGGTGCTCCGGCTGACGATCAGTCTGGTGACACTGGGAAAGACGCGGTGAAGAAGGGAAAAAGGAGAGAGTTCGCCAAACCCTCTGATCGTCGTGCGATCAATATCTATTACGGCATAAAGCCCAGCAAGAAGGCACCGCCCAAAGAGCAAATAGAGCTGCAGGAGGCAATCGATCAGGTCCTTCAGACCGTCAAGAAGCTGTATATTGATGCAGACGGGGACGTCCTTCCCCAGTTTCGACTTTATTACACACGGCTCTATCGTTTGGCCCAGTTGGGTTTGGAAGGGCATGCCATGCCAGAAGTGGCCAGAGCTGCGCTGGAACGTGTTGTCGACGACCTGATCGCGTCAGAAGGGCCGCGTGTGAAGAATGCCTATCTCAAGAGACTGGGTGTGTGGGCTGCGATCTTTGTGGCCGTTTTCACCGGTCTGTTCTTGGTCATGGCGCATGCTGGCAGAGGTGAAATCTGGGACAAGATTGGAGTCGACACCCATGTTGCCGCGTCCTTCATGGTGATCTGGATTGGTACATCGATTGGTGTTTGGCTCTCCTACGGAATCAGGAAAGTCGTGTTCAAGCTTCGGGATCTCACTCAGGCCGAAGAAGATATGGTTGAACCTGCGATGCGCCTGATGTTTGCCGGTCTTCTTGGCAGTCTATTGGCGATGTTCCTGATGCTGGAGTTTGTCGACGTGACCGTGGGATCGGTCTCGCTTTCGAGCTTTTCTCAAGATGTGCCGATTGCAGAGACAATGGCTCTGGTTCTGGGTTTGGTTATGGGTATCAATGAGATGTTCTTGCCG
>JBCAXQ010000326.1:0-3137 GCA_038534015.1 Pseudomonadota bacterium
CAGATCGCCCGGCCGATTCCGCCCGACGCGCCAAACACGGCCGCTCTTCTGGGCCAGTTCTGTCCTACATCACTCATGACAGGTAAAAGGAAAGGATGGCCTACAAGTTCCCCTCAAGCCGAAACTCGGCGATTGGCGCAACGATCAATCGGCGCGAAATTGATCGGTCGAATTTTCTGCCCAGGACACTGTCTCATGTGTTTCAACCGTTCTCCAGTTGCGATGAAGCGAGGCCGCTTGCGAGTCATGACCAGCGTTCAACGGCCATCCCAATCCACGCAACACAGCCATCTTGCCCTCACCGCAAGAGGCGCTAGATAGGTCTGGCAAAGCAACGGGATCTATTCGCACATGGCAACCTTCACCCTTCCGAAAAATTCGAAAATCCGCGGGAGTGGTCACATCCACAAGGCAGATGGCGGGCGGGTAAAGAAGTTCAAGATCTATCGCTATGATCCCGATAGCGGTGAAAACCCGCGCTATGACAAGTTCGAGCTTGATCTTGATGAGACCGGCCCGATGGTTCTGGATGCCTTGTTCAAGATCAAGAATGAAGTCGATCCGACGCTGACATTCCGCCGGTCCTGTCGCGAGGGGATTTGTGGCTCGTGTGCGATGAACATGAACGGCAAGAATGGTCTCGCATGCACCACGGCAATCGAAGACCTTAAGGGCGAAATCCAGATCACGCCGCTTCCCCACATGGATGTGATCAAGGACCTCGTCCCCGATTTCACGCATTTTTACGCCCAATACGCGTCAATCCGGCCCTGGCTGCAAACCGTCAGCCCAACGCCTTCCGGTAAAGAGCGGCTGCAGTCTCCGGAGCAACGCGAACAGCTCGACGGTTTGTACGAATGCATACTGTGCGCTTGCTGCTCGACATCGTGCCCGAGCTATTGGTGGAATTCGGACAAGTTCCTTGGCCCCGCGATTCTGCTTCAGGCCTATCGCTGGCTGGCCGATAGCCGCGACGAGATGACTGGCGAGCGGCTTGACCAGCTCGAGGATCCGTTCCGCCTGTACCGCTGTCACACGATCATGAACTGTGCGAATGTTTGCCCGAAGGGGCTCTCGCCGGCAAAAGCCATCGCCGAAACCAAGAAGATGATGGCCGAACGCGAAATCTGATCGCTTGGCTAGCACTGGCTAATGGAAGCTCCGCCGCAATTCTTCGACTTTGGTGAGGCTGAAGGGCACCCTGGGTGGTATCGCTGGGACCTGAAGGACAAGTCCCGGTTCAACTGGCAAGCGCTTGGTCCGCTGCGGGTTCGAAGAGACGGGGAACAATGCCGTCTCAGGATGGATGTCGAGACCCGGCACACGAATCTGTCCGACAACATTCACGGTGCAGCGACGCTCGGATTGATCGATATCGCCCTGTTCGCAGGAATGCACATTCTGACCGACCAGGATGCTGGAATGGCAGTCACGCTTGAACTCAACACGCAGTTCATCGGGGGAGGCAAAGTCGATCGGCCGATTGATGTCGTTGTGTCAGTGTTGCGCGAAACCCGGCGGCTGCTGTTCCTGCGCGGTGAAGTGACGCAGGACAATGACACGCACCTCGTCGCTGCGTTTTCTGGCCTGGTGCGCAAACCCTCAAGCCGATGAGCGGCCTTCTGGCGCGATATGAACAGCTGATCGCCAATGGCGAGCTGCGGCCTGACCGGGATCAACGGCGCGCTGCGGTGCGGCTCGATCGACTACAAAAAGAACTGGAGGCAGAGAAACCCGGCGGATTGCTGACGCAACTGTTTGGCAAGAAGGTGCAAAGACCCGAAGGCGTCTATATGTGGGGCGGTGTGGGCCGCGGCAAATCGATGCTGATGGATCTATTCCATGAAACGCTCTCCATCCCGCAAAAGCGCCGCGCACATTTTCATGCCTTCATGCAGGAAGTTCATGAGACGCTGCGCGAGACCCGCAAGAATTCGGAAGGGGATCCGATACCCGAAGTCGCGGCACGGCTCTCAGAGGGCGTTCGTTGCCTCGCATTTGATGAAATGGTCGTCACCAATTCGGCCGATGCGATGATCATGAGCCGGTTATTCAGCCAGTTGATCGAGGAGCGCGACGTGGCGATTGTAACGACCTCGAACCGTCCACCAGACGATCTCTACAAGGACGGGCTAAATCGCGAACATTTTCTCCCGTTCATTGATCTGATCCAGACAGAACTTGATGTGATAGATCTCAACGGTCCGACAGATTATCGCCTTGATCGAATTGGTGATCTCGCGACCTGGCACACGCCTCTGGGAGATGCATCGACGGACGCCGTGCGAGAGGCATTTTTTCGCCTGACTGACTTTGCGCCCGAAGATGCTGAACACGTCCCGTCGGAGGAGTTACGCGTCTCCGGCAACAGAACCATCCATGTGCCCAAATCACTGAAAGGGGTTGGCGTTTTCAGCTTCAAGCGCCTGTGCGTGGATGCACGCGGGGCTCCGGACTATTTGGCCATCGCAAGGGCGTTTCACACCGTCATCATCGTCGGCATCCCCCTTATGGGCCCTGACAAACGGAACGAAGCGGCGCGATTCGTGACACTCATCGACACGCTCTACGAACACAAGGTCAAGCTGTTCGCTACGGCGCAGGCACAGCCGGATGAGCTGTACACAGCCGGTGATGGAAGCTTTGAATTTGAGCGGACCGCGAGCCGACTGCAGGAAATGAGAAGCGAAGAATACCTTGCGCTCGGCCACGGAACTGAAGTCTGAAGTCAAGCGGCAGCAATGCGTTCCGCAAGCCGAGCCTGCGCAGCGACAAGGCGGCTCATCACTTTCAGATCCTGATCACGCAGTTGAAGAGCGGTGTCAGCCCACATCTCGGTGATGCGATTGAGTTCTTCCAGTTGCAGGTTCCAGACCCGCTTCATTGCACGCCGCGAGCCGACGAGGCCCGCATGCCTGCGGTCTGATCGCTTAATGAAGTCGCGTGTCGCGTTGAGCCCGTCACCAGGCTCCGCCAGTTCATGAACAATCCCAAGATCATACATCTCTTCGGCAGTGTAAGTCCGGTTTGACGTGATCAAACGATCCGCCATTGCGCTCCCAAGCTTGCGAGCAAGCAAGGCATGCGCGCCCATGCCCGGATAAAGCCCAAACATGATTTCGGGCAGGCCAAACGTC
>JBCAXQ010000327.1:0-3132 GCA_038534015.1 Pseudomonadota bacterium
CTCGCTATCTGCTTCATGCTCCAAGGTTATCCTAGGGTCCGAAGATCCGCGAACCAAAGCCTATCTTGAAGGCGAAAACGATCTCCCATCTTTTATTGAGGTTTGGGACTCTGATCACGATATCACTCAAGAAGCACCTGAGCGGACACGGGCAGCATTCGCCGACTTTGCCAATTGCTTGTTGGCCCAATAATCTGAACCGGCGGGCAAAGGCGCAAACTGAAGTCACACTGCACTGAATGGAAGTACGCTCTTGGGTCGTCAGCGACCGCTTAAAGGGGTTTTGAAGACAACCACTCGTGTCGGGAACTTTCCCAAAAAGTTTGCTACATAACCCCGCCAGCGATCAGCGCCGCAACAATTCCCAGGCCCAGCAGAGTGAGCATCGAAATGATCGTGCCGATCATCCGGCCTTTCGCCAGCGATCCGCCATCCATGCCCAGACCGTGCGCGACGCGCCCAATGATGAACAATCCGGCGACGTAGGCCAGCCACGGATCGCCTTTGCCCGACAGCTCGATCGCGGCGATCAAAATCAGCACGAATGGCGCGTTCTCGACGAAATTCGCCTGAGCCCGCATCCGCCGGATCACGTTCTCATTGTCCTCGTGCCCGACAAAGATTTTCTCCTGTGCGCGGACGCGGCCAATGCGGATCATCAGCCAGACATTCAGGATTGCAGCAGCGGCAGCGGCGGTCAGTGTGACCGGTAGTATGATCATGGATTGATTCCCTCCCTCAGGACCCGCTCGTGCTAGGGGGCACTAACGAAGCTTGCAACGTGCGATTTTTCCGGTATAGCGCGCCGCTTCCCGCCACTTCAGGCTTGGACCGGCGCATGCAGCAAAGCTTGTGTGCTCGTGAACCTTGCCTTAGAGCGGCCCCGTATCGAGACACAAAGCCAGTGATCTGGCTGAAATTTTTAAGGAACAGGTGCCGCCATGGCTGTCCCTAAGAGAAAAGTATCGCCCCACCGCCGTGGCAATCGCCGCGCACATGATTCGCTCAAAGTCGAAGCATTCCACGAATGTGACAATTGTGGCGAGCTGAAGCGTCCGCACAATCTGTGCCCGCATTGCGGATATTACAACGGGCGTGAGGTCGTCGCGGTCGGCCTCTAAGGCAACCCGCGACCAGCACGGAGATAGAGAGCATGAGCCTGCCGCGTATCGCCGTTGATGCGATGGGCGGTGATGAAGGCGTGCGCGTGATGGTTGAAGGCGCTGCGCTCGCGCGCCGTCGCCATGACGATTTCCAGTTCCTGCTGGTCGGTGATGAAACGCGCATCAAGGCCGCGTTGGAAAACCATCCCAATATGCGCGGAGCGTCCGAGATCCTTCATTGTGAGGATGTCGTCGAAGGGGACGAACTACCCAGTCGTGCGATTCGCCGGGCCAAGACCACATCCATGGGGCTAGCGGTCAATGCCGTTAAGGAAGGCGCTGCGGGCGCCGCCGTCAGCGCTGGGAATACCGGCGCGTTGATGGCGATGAGCAAGATCGCATTGCGGACCATGCCCGGCATTGGTCGTCCGGCATTGGCAGCGTTGATGCCAACGCTTGAAGAGCATGATGTCGTAATGCTCGATCTTGGAGCCAACACCGAAGCCAATGCGCGCAACCTCGTGCAGTTTGCTGTGATGGGCGCGGCCTATTCGCGGATCGTGAACGGATTCGAACGACCGAAAGTTCGCTTGCTCAACATCGGCACCGAGGAAATCAAAGGGACAGAAGCCTTACGCGATGCTGCGGCTGCATTGCAGGCGGCCACCGGCCTGGCGATGGAATTTGACGGTTTTGTCGAGTCAGACAAGATCAATCGTGGGGAGACCCATGTGGTGGTTACCGATGGGTTCTCCGGCAATATCGCGCTCAAGGCGATCGAGGGGTCGGCTCGGTTTGTCACCGATCTGCTGCGGCAGGCGTTTACCAGCTCGCTCCGATCGAAATTCGGATTCCTGGTTTCGCGCCCGGCGACGGAATTGCTGCGTCACCATCTTGATCCGAACAACCACAACGGAGCGGTATTTCTCGGGCTGAATGGGGTCGTGGTGAAGAGCCATGGCAGCGCGACTGCGAACGGGGTCGCCAATGCTGTGGCGGTGACGGCCAGCCTGCTCAAGAACAAACTGACAGAGCGCATTGCCCAAGATCTGGCTGCGCTTGGCGATGAAGCCATGCGCGAAAACGGCGATGATTCAGCGAACGAGGCCGCCGCGTGATCCGTTCCCGCTTGCGCGGCACGGGTTCGGCGCTGCCGACCAATGTTGTAACCAATGCCGACCTCTCAGAGCGTATCGATACCACCGATGAGTGGATCGTAGAGCGTACCGGTATTCGCCAGCGGCATATTGCCGGTGACGGTGAAACAACTGCTTCTCTGGCTATCGATGCGGCGCGGGCCGCGCTCGATGATGCAGGCATGGATGCACGGTCGATTGATCTGATTGTCCTAGCTACCGCGACACCGGACAACACATTCCCTGCAACCGCGACGAAGGTGCAGCATGCGCTTGGTTGCAATGGCGGAATCGCTTTTGATGTCGCCGCGGTTTGTTCCGGCTTTCTCTACGCGGTTGCAACAGCCGATTCGCTTCTGAAAACCGGTATGGCGAAGCGTGCGCTGGTGATTGGGGCAGAGACTTTCAGCCGAATTCTGGATTGGGAAGACCGCACAACCTGCGTCCTGTTTGGCGATGGCGCAGGGGCTGTAGTTCTCGAAGCCGACGACGCTGCTGGCGGCGATGATGGCGTTATTGCGACTCGGCTTCATGCCGATGGTGCGCAACACGATCTGCTGGATATGGTCGAGGCGATCCTCAACCACGCAGACAGTCGGGCATCTGCGCATGAAGGGCCGCGAGGTGTTCCGCCACGCGGTTGTAAACCTGGCCGAAGTTCTTCATGAAACCATTGAAGATGCAGGGATTTCTGTCGAGCAGATTGACTGGGTAGTGCCCCATCAGGCCAATGCACGCATCCTTGATGCGACGGCGAGAAAGCTTGGAATACCTCCCGAAAAGGTTGTCGTGACGGTCGATAGACACGCCAACACGTCTGCCGCATCAGTGCCGCTGGCGCTTGATACAGCGCGCCGCGATGGCCGGATTCAACCCGGTGATCTCGTGATGCT
>JBCAXQ010000328.1:0-3122 GCA_038534015.1 Pseudomonadota bacterium
CATTTTCGCCCGCTGCAATTGCTTCCAGCAACGCTACATAGTCTGTTTCCGCGACCATCTCGGCGATGTCCGGCGTAGCATTCTCTTCCAGTTTGCAGATTTCAAACAGCGCGGCGCGATCGAGCGACGCGTCAGCCTGCGCGATCGCTTTACGAGCATAGAGAGAGGAGACAGAACTCACCCTTTTGGATTTAGCTGATGCCGCAGAAAGGCGAAACCGTTTTGAATGAAGGCAATCGGGTCTCTTAAAGACAAGCGGCCCGGCTGTATCAACCAGCCGAGCCACTCGCGAGGTTTCATCGTGTTGGCATGCCCGCACCTTTCAGATGCAAGCGCGCCGCCGTCCGATGTCAGTACGCAACAAATCCAGTTGCAAAGGTAGCTGCTGCGACCACCACACTCGCTGTGATCAATGATGCAAACAGCCGGTCTGAGATATTGAATGCGCTAGATTTCATTGTCGCCTCCTTTGGTTAGTGACGAAATGATTTCTAGACCCCCGGCTTTTTCTGGCCTTGCCGCTTGGTGCCAGAGTTTTGGTCAAGCGCGCCATTCGCGCGCCACGGCGCGTTTATTCCATTTTCCTACTCGGATGTTTTCTGCTCGATAGCTTTGCCTCGCCTTCAGTCCGTGAGGTTGCAAATTGATTCCCAAGTTCCTCTTCACCGCAGCCCGAAACCTGGCCGGTCGAGCTGGTCCGAAAGAGCAGCCTGCAGACTGCGGCTCATCCAGGGCATCGCCCGCGCCAAAGAGTACGCAAGAGCGGGTTTCAGTCCCAATAATCAGGAATCAGCGGGATCGCTGATCGCTTGCCAGAGCGAGTGAAACGCCTGGCTCCGGGATCAGACGCGTTCCCTCACCAACATTCGCGTCAGCTCGTCTGAAACCTTGCCGGCTGGCCATCCTTGCCTCTCGTCCCGGCAACCGTCGTGCGCGGTTTGGTTGCGTCGGCGATCAGCTTACCTTGCTCATCGTCCGACATGCGACGCCAGCCGTCCCGGGTCAGCCGTTCGAGCGGACGGAAGCGCACCTTGTACTGCATCCGCGGAGATCCCTCGACCCAATAGCCGAGATAGACATAGGGCAGGCCTTCGCTCGCTGCCCGGCGGATGTGATCAAGAATGATGTAGTTGCCCAGGCCCGAACGATCCGTGAGTTCGGGATCGTAGAACGAATAGATCATAGACAGACCATCGCCCTGGCGATCAGTCAGACAGGCACCAACCAGACGGCCCGGTTCGCCATATTCTGTTGGTTCGCGATACTCGACCAGCGTGCTCGATACCGGCGTATGTTCAACCATGTCGGCATAATCGAGCTCGTCCATCGCTGCCATGCCGCCATCGGGATGGCGAACGGAAAGATACTTGGTCAGCAATTCGAACTGCTCGTCAGTCGCCCACGGGCGGCACTCAGTCGCGATCAGATCCCGGTTGCGCTTGATGATCCGCTTCTGAGTGTTCGAAGGCTTGAACTCGTTGGCGACAACACGGACCGAAACGCACGCCTGACAATCGAGGCAACTTGGGCGATAGGCGACCGTCTGGCTCCGCCGGAATCCGATTCGGCCCAGCGCTTCATTCAACTGGTCCGCATGCGCACCCTTCAGCTCCGTAAAGACCTTGCGTTCGCTCTTACCCGGCAAATACGGGCACGGCGCAGGGCTCGTTACGAAGAAACGGGGAAAGCGGATTGGTGCCGTCACGGGTCTGACTGAATCCTCTCATTGCGGGAATCGGAGCGGCCCGCGTTAAGACATTGTTATGCCTTCTCAGGGCCTGCGGTAAAAGACCCTTAACCATGAAACAGCGTGAATAATGGACCAAATGCATCCATCGCACCGGACAGGAAACTGATCATCCGCAGAAAAGCGTCATTCTGGAGCAGGTCGTTTCACAACCTTTTACAATCAGGCTGCGGAAAACTTTTTGGGCTGGTTAATGCGGGACGCCATTCACCGTGGGATCAATCCCACTCGGCCCTAATTGAGCTCTGCAATGCTGACCTTGTAGCCATTGGCCCGCAACGCTTCGACCAATGCGTGCAACTGCTCGGCGTCCCGCGCTTCGCACTCAATGTCAGTGATCAGCCCTTTGGCCGGCAGCGTGGTGAAAATTCGCTGGTGATAGATTTCGATGATGTTGACGTTGTGCGCATCAAACAGCCGCATAACCTTGAACAGTGCTCCAGGCCGATCCTGCAAGGTCACACGCAGGCGCGCCAGACGCCCTTGTCGTGCAAGATCGCGAAGCAATACGTTGGCGAGCAGTCGGGTATCGATATTGCCGCCGCACAGGACGAGGCCGATTGACTTGCCCGCGAAACGCTTGGTGTTGGAAAGAACCGCGGCAAGACCGGCTGCGCCAGCGCCTTCAACAACGGTCTTCTCGATCTGGAGCAGCAACGACACTGCCTTTTCCAGCGCTGGCTCTTCAACCAGCAGGATGTCATCAACTCGCTCGGCAATCACTTTCGAAGTGAATGCGCCCGGCTTCTTCACCGCGATGCCTTCGGCCAGAGTGTCTCCTCCGCAATCACGATCTTCGCCCTTCACCTTTGCCCACATGCTGGGGAACAACGCGGCCTGGACACCAACGATCTCGATATCGGGGTTGTGGTCGCGCGCCACCGTCGCCATGCCGGAAATCAACCCGCCACCGCCGATCGGGGTCACAAGGCAATCGAGATCCGGCTTGGCTTCGAGCATTTCAAGAGCGACTGTGCCCTGCCCGGCAGCCACCAGCGGATCGTCAAACGGGTGAATGAAGGTCAGGCCGCGCTCAGACTCAAGCTTGCGCGCATGAGCGTAGGCATCGTCAAAGGTTTCGCCTTCCAGCACGACATTGCCGCCAACGCTTTCTGTCTGCATCACTTTTACTGTGGGCGTGGTGCGCGGCATCACGATGGTGACTGGCACGCCCAGGCGAGTGCCGTGATACGAAAGCCCTTGCGAGTGATTGCCTGCAGAGGCTGCGATAACCCCGCGCTCTTTTTGCTCATCGTTCAGATGCAACAGCGCATTGAGCGCACCGCGTTCTTTGTATGCAGCTGTGAACTGGAGATTTTCGAACTTAAGCCAGATCTCCGCGCCTGCGATCTCGGAAAGGGTGATCGAATGCATC
>JBCAXQ010000329.1:0-3113 GCA_038534015.1 Pseudomonadota bacterium
ATCCGATGCGGTTTCTGCCGCGCTCGCTTACCGCGCGCAGGCGCCGGTGCTCGACGGTCTGATGAAAGAGCTCGGCCTCGATGGCTCATCGCTCGGGACACTGGTCTCGGCGGCGGCGGCAGAAGATCCCGCGAATGACGGTGTTGGGGCCCCACTGATAGCCGATCAGGGTGAGGACGATCTGCCAACCGACGAAGCGGCCGAATAGCATCCAGCGGCCTTTATCGGCCATAAAGACCTCTCGGTTAGGAACGCCCTGACCGGGAGGTTTGTTTATGGGTGCTTGGGGAACGGGTCCGTTCGACAACGATGACGCGCTGGATTTTGCGAGCGAGATCACTTCGACCGACGATCTTTGCGCGGTTCTTGAACAGGTCGTGGACGATGAACAGATGGACGCGAATCTGGCGTGCCGGATTGTCGTGGTCGCCGAATGTGTCGCTGCCATGCATGGTCACCGTCACAAGGATATGCCGCTTGAGTTGGCGAATACCATCAATGGCTTTGGGAAGCCTTCGCTCGATCTCTATGAACGCGCGCGTGAACAGCTCGCGCACGTCATTTCTTCGAGCGAGTTGTCGGAACTCTGGGCCGAAGCGGAGGAACGCGAAAAGGCCGAATGGAACATCGAGATGACTGGTCTGATTGACCGGTTGAATCAGCCGGTCAAGAAAGCGCGCAGGCCCCGCAAGAAGAAGCTCGAACCAAACATGTCGCCTTGTCTAATGTGTGGGCAGCCGATGGGCGAGGAAGAATTCTCAATGTTCGACATCTGCCTGGACGACGGGATCGCCCCATTCCGCCAAGGCGGATATGTGCATTTCGCATGCCTCAACGGCGCACTCCATCCCAAATACATGATCCAGAACTGGCATTTCAGTGACGAGATGCTCGATCGCATTGAGGCGAAGCTGGGCAATCCTGACGGGTAAGGCTAGCCGCCCAACAGCCGTAGCGCCATCGCGCGCACGTCGGCGCCCATATCATCCCGCTCCAGCGCAAGCGCGAGGGTTGCTTCGACAAAGCCGAGTTTGCTGCCGCAGTCATAACGCTTGCCGTCAAATGTAACCGCGTGGAAGGGCTGGTCGCCAATCATCCGCGCCATCGCATCGGTAAGCTGGATCTCGCCACCAGCCCCTTTGCCCTGGCTTTCAAGTGTGCGCATGACCTCGGGTTGTAATATGTATCGGCCCGAAATGATCTTGTTTGAAGGCGCTTCAGCAACAGGGGGCTTTTCGACAAGGCCGTTCACCTCGGTCAGCGTACCGTTCGCTGCCCCCGGATCGATCACGCCGTAGGAAGATACCTCTTCGATCGGGACTTCGAGCACACTAATCAGGTTCCCACCGACTTGGTTATACGCATCGACCATCTGCTTCATGCATCCGGTGCCACCCTTTTTCCCGATCATCAGTTCATCGGGCAGGAAGATCGCAAATGGCTCATCACCCACAATCGCGCGAGCGCACCAGATTGCATGTCCCAGACCCATTGGAACCTGTTGGCGTACCGTGATGATATCGCCCGGTGTTGCGCGAGTAGGGTTCAGAACCCCCATGTCCTTGCCGCGCTCGTTCATGGTGCTTTCAAGTTCGTAAGCAACGTCAAAGTGTTCGACGATGGCGGTTTTGCCGCGACCGGTGACGAAGATCATCTGTTCGATCCCCGCCTCCCGCGCTTCGTCCACCGCATATTGAATTAGCGGACGATCCACGATTGGCAGCAGTTCTTTCGGGATAGCTTTTGTGGCTGGCAAGAAACGCGTACCAAGGCCCGCGACGGGGAATACGGCTTTCTTGATCGGCTTTGGCTTGATCGGTTTTGGGCTGTTCATGTCGCTCGGACTAGTGACTGGGGGAGCGATCCGTCAACTGGGCTGCGTGCATTGCAGGTGTGTGACGTTTGCGGATCAAGGCAAAACGGCTAGGGGGTTGGCCATGGACAAACTGATTATTCGTGGTAGCAAACGCCTTTCCGGCACGCTGCCGATTTCGGGCGCGAAGAACGCTGCGCTGACGCTGATTCCCTGTGCTTTGCTAACCGAAGAGCCTGTTACTCTGCGTAACCTTCCGCGTCTTGCCGATATTGATGGCTTTCAGCATTTGATGGGGCAGTTCGGCGTCTCGGTGGGTATTCAAGGCAAGCGTCCCGAAGATTTCGGCCGAGTGGTCACCTTCGAAGCAACCCGTTTGACCTCAACTGTCGCGCCTTACGACCTCGTCAGGAAAATGCGCGCCTCGATCCTTGTTCTGGGACCGATGCTTGCGCGGGCAGGAGAGGCCACGGTTTCGATGCCAGGGGGCTGTGCGATCGGCAACCGCCCGATTGATTTGCACCTTAGGGCGCTTGAGGCGTTTGGGGCCGAAATCGAACTTGCGCAGGGCTATGTCCGCGCCATCGCTCCCGATGGCGGCCTGCCCGGTGGCGATTTCGACTTCCCCGTTGTTTCAGTCGGCGCAACCGAAAACGCCGTGATGGCGGCGGTGCTGGCCAATGGGACCAGCCGATTGTTCAACGCTGCGCGCGAGCCGGAGATCGTTGATCTTTGTCGATTGCTGACTGCGATGGGGGCAGAGATAGAAGGTATCGGCAGCTCTGATCTGACCATCCATGGAGTGAAACGGCTCAATGGCGCGACGTACAAAGTGATGGCAGACCGCATCGAAGCAGGGTCTTACGCCTGCGCTGCCGCGATCACCGGAGGCGAGGTACGGCTGGAAGGAGCGAGGGGTGACGAGATGGTCGCAACGCTTCAGGCGCTGCGCTCAATCGGGGTGGAAATCACGGAAGACAGCAAGGGGATACTGGTCGCAGCGAATGGCGCGCTGAAGTCGGCGGATCTGACAACCGCTCCTTATCCCGGCCTCGCCACAGATATGCAGGCACAGCTGATGAGCCTGCTGTGCAAGGCCGATGGTGCCAGCGTGCTGAAAGAGACGATCTTCGAAAACCGCTTCATGCACGTACCCGAGCTCAACCGTATGGGTGCCGACATCAACACCGAAGGGCGCACCGCCATTGTCAAAGGGCCGGCGCACCTGACCGGTGCGGAGGTAATGGCGACCGATCTGAGGGCTTCGATGAGCCTGATTATTGCTGCACTCGCAGCAGAG
>JBCAXQ010000330.1:0-3113 GCA_038534015.1 Pseudomonadota bacterium
GGCCAACCTGATCCGTCGTCGTGAAGAAACGGCTGCTACCCGTAGTCTGCTCAACACCGCGAAGCTGATGGCCGATAACCCGACGCTGATGCGTCTGAAGGAGCTGGAAGCGCTCGAACGTGTGACCGAGAAGATCGGGAACATCGATGTTCGCACCGGTTCCGGGGAAGGGCTTGAAGTCCTGACCAATCGGTTGGTGAAGATCGCAGATCGCGACTGATCCAATTGTACAACTCTAGCCAGGGGGCGGGATGCGTTCGCGCATCTCGCCCCTTGTTCTTTGGCATAGCTACCGGATCGACCAGGATTCGTTTTCGAAGTTCGCCTCGCCGCCAATGACTTTTGCCATAGCGTTGACAAAGTCTTCCTCGTCATCAGGTTCTTCGGGGATCAGGATCACTCCAGATAGGAGCGCTTCGCCAAAGCGCGGATCGACTGCAACACTCAGGCCCGTGCTCCGTTCGATCCGATTCATCGCTTCGTCGATTGGCGTAGAGTCAAACTCTAGCCGACCCATACGCCACGTTCCAATTGTCTCGGGACTGATTTCGTGCCGAGTGACGGTACCCTCATCCAAGCGAATCTTGATCGCCTCACCTGCCGCCAGCCGAGTGTCTTCAGCGTCTGGTTGTACCACCACAACGCTTTCGGCGACCGCGATAGCTGCTGATTTGTTGCCAAGCGTGACTCGGGACAGTCCGCCAATATCCGTTAGTGCCAAATCATCAAACTCTACTCGCCAAGGCGAGGCCGTGTCGGCCTTGCTCGTGAACGCCGCCTCGCCCCGGGCGAGCGCGACTGTTTTCGATCCCTCGTCCACCTTCGCTTCGCTTGCTCCATTGAGTGCCATAGCCAAATCACGATCGAGGCTTATGACCTGAATCTCGCCCGGTTGTGTTGTGATGGTGTAGACTTCAGGTTCATTTTCGGAACAGGATGCTACGATGGCGCAAGCAAGCATGCCAGCAACCGCTTTGGATATCTCCAATGCCATTCCCCCGTTTCCCGTGAGTCGCGCACGAACACCCGGAATATTGCCCATTGCGCCTACGTTTGCACGTTGCGTTTTGGTCCCGTCGACAGCTATCGCAAGTAGATCAGCGTCAGGCGCCTAAAAGGCCGGGAATTGGGTGATTGGCGCGGTTGCTAGCAAGGCACCGGCTGGTTATGGCGCCGCCAACGCATACCTATGCATCGATGAGGGAACACCAATGAATTCGGACGCCATGATCGCCCAGATTGCAAACGGGCAGGGGTTTATCGCTGCGCTTGATCAATCCGGCGGCTCCACGCCCAAGGCACTGCGCGGCTATGGCGTGGAGGATAGCGAATGGGCGGGCGACGAGGAGATGTTCGCGCAGATCCATGCGATGCGCAGCCGGGTGATCACGTCGCCAAGTTTTGCGAGCGGCAAAGTGATCGGCGCGATTCTGTTCGAAAAGACAATGGACGGCGAAGTCGATGGCAAACCGACGCCGGACGCTCTCAAAGATCGCGGTGTCGTGCCTTTCATCAAGGTGGACCAGGGTCTTGCTGATGAGGCTGACGGCGTGCAGCTGATGAAACCGCTCGACAAGCTTCCTGCGCTGCTGGAAAAATCGGCGGCCAAGGGAATGTTTGGCACGAAAATGCGCTCTGTGATCAAGTCGGCCAATACAGCAGGCATCGCGGCGATCGTTGAGCAGCAGTTTGCAGTCGGGAACGAGATCGCCGATGCGGGCCTCGTCCCGATGCTTGAGCCGGAATACGATATTCATGCGGAAGATCGCGCCGAGGGCGAGCAGATTCTTCTCACCGAAATCATGAAGGGGCTCGACGCGCTGCCTGAAGACCGCAAGGTCATGCTCAAGCTTTCGATCCCGGTTGTTCCCGGCACTTACTCGCCTGCAATCGAACACCCCAGTGTGCTCAGGGTGGTGGCGCTATCGGGCGGATATTCGACCGATGACGCATGTGAGCATCTTGCCAAGAATCCGGGCATGATAGCGAGCTTTAGCCGCGGCCTGCTGCAGGATCTGCGCAAGGGCCAATCGGATGACGAGTTCGACGCAGCGCTTGGCGGGGCAATTGCCAAGATCAGCGGCGCATCGTGCGCGGGCTAATCCAACAAGGGATTGGCTCGGTCCTATTGGCGCATTAGAGCGCTCGGCATGACCGATACACAACTCTATCTTATTTCACCGCCAAGGGTGGACGGTGACTTTCCCGATCGGCTTCAACGTGCCCTGGTTGCGGGTAAGGGATTGGTGACGGCGTTCCAGTTCCGGGTGAAAGCCATTGAAGATCAGCATGAGCTGGCTGCCCTGGCCAAGCCAGTTCAAGCCATATGCGCCGCGCATGATGTTGCGTTCATTGTGAATGATGATGTTGCCCTGGCCAAGCGGCTTAGGGCGGATGGCGTGCATTTGGGTCAAGGCGACGGGGATCCCAAAGATGCACGCGAAGACCTTGGTCGGGATGCCCAAATCGGGGTCACCTGCCATGCCTCCATGCATCTGGCGATGGAAGCCGGTGAGGCTGGAGCCGATTACGTGGCTTTTGGCGCTTTCTTTCCCTCCACCACCAAGGACAAGGGCGACGCCGAGCGACCTACAATCGAGCTCATCGAACGCTGGGCAACTCTGTTTGAAATCCCGTGTGTCGCAATTGGCGGGATTACGCCGGAAAACTGCAAGCCACTGGTTGAGGCGGGTGCAGACTTTCTTGCCGTTTCAGGTGGCGTCTGGAACGGGGACGAGGTCGCAGCGATTGAGGCATTCAAGCGCGTCATTGGATGATCTTGCTTCGCCAGACAGCGTTGCTTTTCGGCCTTTGGCTCACCGTAATCGCCTTATGGATCGGTGTCGGCCCGCATGAAAGCAGTGGCGACAAAGCAGATGCGGCGATTGTGTTGGGGGCGGCTGTCATCGGCGACACGCCCACGCCGGTCTTTGCCGCTCGCATTGATCATGCAATCACGCTTTATCGGGGGGGCCGGATTAAGAAGATCCTCTTTACCGGAGGGCGATCATCCGAGGATGAGCTGTCGGAGTCGGCCACTGCGCGCGACTATGCTTTGAAGGCGGGGGTGCCATCCGAGGCCATTCTGCTTGAACAAAAGTCGCGAACCACGC
>JBCAXQ010000331.1:0-3102 GCA_038534015.1 Pseudomonadota bacterium
GGGGCAAGACGATCCGATCCTTGCCCCCAGATCATAAGCGCAGGCATTGGCAGGCGCGCATCGGGAGCTGGCCAAAAATCAGTTTGCGTCAACGCATCGGGTGCCGGGATATTGGCCCGGTACCAGTTGATGTGAGCATTCAGACGACGTGGATCGCCGGTCGCATCGCGCATCAGCTGACCCGCTTCAGGAGTGAGATGCCCAGCTCTGACCAAAGGCTCGTAGGCTCCCGTCCAGACCCGTTTATGTCCGCCCGTTGCGACAATCAAAAGCGGGTTGGCGCTCTTGAGCCGCTCTATATAGGCTGCAGCCGAACGCGCATTCGGATCGCTTTGCAAACTTGCTAACAGCACGTTTTGCGGCGGGGCGCTGATCCCGGTTACGCTAAGAACGCGTTCCGGATGCCGCTGGGCGAGGCCGAACGCGAAGGTTGAGCCCCAGTCATGCCCGACCAAATGAACTTTGTCCGCGCCCAGCTCATCCAGCAATGCGATTACGCCGGTGGACATGTTTTCGAGCGTGTAGTGCTCAACGTCTAGAGGCGCGTCCGATCGTCCCGCACCAAGCCCGTCGATCGCGACCACGCGGTAACCCTCCTTTAAGGCCACCATCTGGTTGAAAAGCGAAAGCCAATAGGATGGGAAGCCATGCAGAAAGAGCACTGTCTCTCCTTGGCCAGCTTCGACGTAGTGGAGTCGATTGCCACCATGTTCGAAGTAGGCTTCGCGAAAGGGGGTGCCCTCAGGTGACTGTGCGTTGATATAGGCTATCGCAGGGTCAACTTCGGTCTCGTCCACTTCGACCTGTGTATTGCCCCAGATGAGGCCGCCGCCCAATGGCACAAGAAACAACAGCAGCAACCCAATGCAAGCGCGGATCACAGCTCCCCTCATAATTTGATCAACCCGATACCCCAGCGATGATGGCTCGGTAGTGGAGCGACCGAGCCATCAGGGTAAATCTCCCAGCTTCGTTCTAAGTATGCTCCGGGCATCAGAACCGGAATGTTGCTTCGACTCCGTAAGTGCGAGGTTCCAGGATCACAACTTCGCGGAAGCGACCGACCAAACGGCCTGCGGGTAGGACGCGGGTGATATCATCGTTGTCGAACAGGTTCTTCACATAACCCCGGATCTCGAACTGATCGCTGTCTGGTGCGAGCAGAATCTTGAGATCGGTTTGCCCGTAACCATCGAAACGGTCGATTGGCTTGTTGAACGCTGAACTTACAAACTCACTTTGCAAGTAGTGATCAACGCGGGGTGTAATTGTCCAATTGCCTGCCGGGATATCCCATTGCGCGCCAATCGCGATCTTGATTTCGGGCGAGAAGGGCAGGGGGTTTCCGTCTGCGTCCTTTATCACTCCGGCAGGGGTCGCGGCCACGGCCACGGTGCCCGGAGCGGAACCGAAGGGATCAGTTTCATCGATTGATTCAAACCCTACAATCTCGCTATTCAGATAGGAGACGCTGCCATCCACCTGGAAGCGGCTGGACGGTCGAATGGCAAATTCCGCTTCAACACCCCATACTTTCGCGTCGGAGTTGACCGTCAGGGCGGAGGTCGGCGTGGTCTGCCCGAGCTGCAGCCCCTCATAGTCGTAATAGAATGCTGCAACGCTGGCGTTGAAAGAGCCATCGGAGGTGCCGCCTTTGAGGCCCACTTCATAGGCGTTGAGGAATTCTGGATCGAACCCGCGAACGTCTGCGCCAGCTTCGCCAGGATTAATCCCGCCAGCCTTGTAGCCGCGCGAGAAGCTGGCATAGCCAAGCACATCATCCGACAGGCGGTGGTCAATGACGATCCGGCCGGTCACAACTCCGCGGTCGAACTCGCCAAAGGTAAAGTCTGGCACGCTGCCATCGGTTTGAGGGTTGAAGAAAATCTGGCGTGTCAGGATAGTCTTCTTGTCGTCCGAGTATCGCAGGCCGCCAGTGACCCGCGTGCTGTCGGAAATGTCGACATAGACCTCGCCAAACACACCGAAGCTTTTTGTTGTCGTGGGGTCGGACTCGATTGTCAGAGAGTCGAATTCAGAGTTGAGGCCGGTAACCTGCTGTCGGAATGCGAAGATATTGCTGGTGAAGTCCGATATCCCGGAGCTGCGCCGGTCATAGTAGTTCCCGCCGACGATGAAATTGAACGCACCATCAAAGTCTGATGCCAGTCTCAGTTCCTGGTAGTACTCGCGCGCTTCGCTTTGGTCGCGCCGACCATTGAGAATCGCATTGCTGGTGACTTCCGTCCCATCGGCAAAAAAGTCGAACGTTACCGGTATCGGCAGGTTCACGGTGGGAACAAAGCGATCAAAATCCCGGAAGGCGTCACGCTCGATCTCTGCGTAGCCGCTGAGCGAAGTGAGTGTCAGGTCGCCAAACTCATGGGTAATCTCAAGTGATGCTTGCCATTCCTCGGTGAAATATCTCGGGTCGACGTCTTCATTGAGCAGGCGGGTGTCGGCCGGGTTCAAGCTGCCTTCGAAGTAGTTGGTGCCCGGGGCGATCAGCCCGAGTGCGGTGCCAAATGCATTGTATATGGAGGATTGCGAATTCGGCACACCGAACCCAGATTCAAGCGGTGAGCAGCCTAATGCCGCATCCTCGACGCACAGCACCTTGGTCCGCAATTGGCGGCGATCATCCTCACGGAAGTAAGACACGACCAGATCGGCACGCGTGTTCCCAAATTCCAGCTTGGTGCTGCTGCGCACACCGAACATCTCGCGGTCGTCAACATCATTGCCGGTAAACAGGTTTGTGGAATAGCCATCGCGATCAAGGAAGAACCCCGCAACACGGGTGGAGAGATTCTCGGTCAGAGGGACGTTGATGGCCCCGCGCAGCTTTATCGAGTTGAAGTTGCCATATCCCGCAGTGACATACCCTTCGAATTCGTCGGTTGCCTTCTGGGTAATGATGTTGAGCACACCGGCCGTAGTGTTGCGGCCGTAAAGTGTGCCTTGCGGTCCGCGCAGCACCTCAATGCGTTCAAGGTCATAATATTCTGCTTCGGTCGCGGCCGATCCTAGGTACACGCCGTTGACGTGATAACCGAGGATCGGCTGCGACGGAAGCAGAATATTATGACCTTGAACGCATCG
>JBCAXQ010000332.1:0-3083 GCA_038534015.1 Pseudomonadota bacterium
CCGGACGGCGGTGCAACGTCAAAGCGTACGATCCCTTTAGGCAGAAGAGACCAACCAGATGCGGGAGCACCATCAATGCTTATCAGCACAGTTTCATTTCTTGGACGTGTGATCGGCCGCTGTTGCGGATCGTCGCCAGAGCCATAGCTCTTTCGCAATGCGAAGTCTGATCGCAGCCCATCGCCAATTCCAACCCATTGATCCGTGGCTGTTGGCGTTCCTGTCATCCCCGACGAGCTATGGTCGAAAGGATCGCTGATCCGGAAACCCTTCGCGGCACCCCTTCGTGCCCGAAAGAATGCGATCAACTCTGCGAGCTCGGCTTCCGAACGAATTCCAGGACCGACATCGAAATGCATCCTTGCATCAGACCAGAGCGAATTGCGGTTCTCGAACCCCGATGCAGTAACGGCCACCGCCGTTGAGAACTCCGGCGCAACGCTGGTGTTGCGGCCGAGCGCGAAGGGATAAAGGACATCGTCAAAAGCTTCCATCGGATTCTCTTCGGTTGGGGCAAGCCGTGTGTATCCATCCCGCGCAACCTGCGGCAACGCCCATACAAAGCGCCTGCCGATCCCTCGATTGCGAGCTTCATCCAGCCCGTCATCAAAAAAGGGCCACAGGTCTTCTGCATCCGTCGGATCAAGCACAAATCCGGCCAGATAGTCGGTCAGTTCGACGGGGTATTCAAGGCGCTGGTCGACCAGACTGTAAGCTGAGCGCCGGAGTGCATCGGCACCCGCGGTCAGCCAATCATAGTCTTCTAGTTGCAGGCGATCGAATGCCGGATATGCCCAACCATCAGGCAAGTTGGCGCGATAGAGATCGGGCATGTCATCGGCCAAGATCGTAGGCGTGAAAGCGAGCAGGAGAACCTCGGCGTCCGGTGCGTGTGCCCGGATGACCTGTGTGAATTCGGCTGTCGATTGCGCCAGAAGGCTGCCAGCATCGTCCAGAAGATCTCGCTGATCCTGAGCCAGAGGGGAACGTATGTCATTTATGACCGGGAGATCGCCTCCCAGTGCGATCCTCGCCAGATCATCGTAAAGGCAGATTTCGCCTGATGGCGTTACCCACCACCATGGCTCTCCGATCTGTATCCTTACCGGGATGTTTTCCTGTTGGTGGAATGTGGCGAACTTCAGGGCCGAAGCCTGCACCCAGGCCATCGCATCCGGGTTCGCCGGTGAAAGCAGTGTCGATGGTGGCACCCAACCTGTAAGGGCGGGCTCACCCGAAGAGGTCCGTTGCTTCCAAGGCTCAGGGCAGTAATCGTCGAAGAGCTCGTAAGAGATCGAACTGATCACTTCAAACTCGAATTTGCGACACAGATCGTAGAAGCTGCGATGCCACTGGGCAGCTGGCGTGCAGATTGTACCTTCCTCCAGTACGTGCAAGTCGCCTTGATCGGTGTAACCCAGCCTGGGGAAGTGACTCATGCCGACATAGTGCAAGACCTCATTGCGATAGCCGAGACCAACGATGCTGCGAACTATCCGGCTGGGAGACTGGTTGTATTGATCGTCATACGCTGTGGCGATTTGCTCTCCATGTTCAGGCAGTCTGACATCGCCTAGCTCCAGCATTGCATGTCGGCCGTCACACTTGATGCCGGATATCCGGACATAGCCAGCCACTCTTGAGTCGAGGGGTTCTTCGCTGCCCGGTTCGAAGCCTGGCGCGACCAGCGAGATAAACATGCGGTCGATATCAGCCGGATTGATTGGCTCACCCGGCAGGGTCCACCCCGATTCCAATTGCGAAAACGGGAGCGTGACAGAAGCGTTTTCGTTGGTACCTGTCGCGTAGTTCCACAGTCGAACATACCATGTACGCGGTTGGCCTGCCGCGTCACGACCTTCAATCGTAAGCGTGGGGCCATTGGGTTGGTCGAGGGTGGCAAGCCGTTCCGAGCGCCAATCAAAACTCAGGATTGTGTTGGAGTAGTCTCGATTTGTCTCATAGGCGAGCAGGGGGTGATCGATCGCGTCAATACTGTCCCAGATAAGCCCGACCAATTCGCCTTTATGGTGTAGCTCAACATCCACCCGCATGCTGTCAGGCGAGGTTGTAATGACAGATGCCATCGCAGGGCGCGGAAAATCCACCGTCCAAAATCTGGGATCGAATCGCTGCAAGAAACGCGATTCCTGATCGCGTCTTTCGCGAGCGAGCCAGAAGGCCATATCAGCAATTCCTCTTAAGCGGTTTGAAGGGCGCGCTTCACGGCGCTGGCCACCTGTCGAGACGAGCGGCGCATTGCAGTTGGCGTGCTCGTGCCGCGCGGCGTTGAGAGCTGGATTGCTACCCTAACATCACGGGCCTGACCGGACATGGCTCCATCTGGCTCGATCCGGCCTGAACTGGTCGGGACGAACACTTCGGGCCCACGCTCACCAACGAGGTAACTCGTACCGGGAGATACAGGTCCGCCGGTGGCTCTGCCGGGCAAACCCAAAACAGACCCCAGGGATTGGGATATCACCCCATCCAATCCAAACGGCGACCCTCCGAATATCGATCCGAAGCCTGACTGGAGCGCATGGCTCGCGATCTCTTCAAGCGCGCTCAAGGCAACACGTTTCAGATCATCGAAACCGAGGGAGCCCTTGCGCAACGCAGTCAGCAAACCCTTTTCGAGGATCCCGCCTGCTCGCTCGAACGGGTCCAGGATCGAGCTATCGATTGACGATCGAAGCCCTTGCAGATCGCTCGCAAAACCATCAGTCGTGGCTCGAACATCGATAACGAGTTCGTCGATTGCATCATTCATGGAATTCGCGCTCCATCATGGTTAGGACTTCAGCACGCGTTGGCCCCCGACTTTGCTGATCAACGGGACGGGACAACGCGTCGTGGAACTCGCTAGGTGTGGAGCGCCAGAACTCGTCGGGCGACCAGCCGAGCAACTGAGCCGAAATGGTCCAGTGTTCAGCCAGCCGCTCGCTCAGTGTGTCGTTCACTTTCCGCCCCGCAGTGTCTGGGTCAGGATTGCACGGACCGGTTTTGCGGCTTCGACCAAGCCGAAGACGGACGGCCAGGCAAAGATACAGTCGGTGAGTCAATCCTCTCGATCGGCTTGG
>JBCAXQ010000333.1:0-3076 GCA_038534015.1 Pseudomonadota bacterium
CACTGCCTCAATACATTTCGGGCGCGTTATCAGCCGTTCGACATAGGCTTTGAACACTGGAGTTTCGGGTATTGAGCCAAATCTAAGGCCCCATATGAACTGGCTGCCGACATAGGTGTCTGCCATTGTGAAGCGATTACCAGCGGCAAAATCGTTGACCTTCAACCAATTTTCAATCGCAGACAGCGCCAGCTCGAGCGATCCGAACCCAGCCATGCCGGTTTTGTCGGCTGGAACTTCCCAATCCATCGCTTTCCCGATTACCGCCTGTTCGAGCGGGCCAGCGGCGAAGAACAGCCAGCGAAAATAGGCAGCCTTCTCGTGAGCGTCAGGCAGCAGGCCTTTGTCGGGATGAGTCTCAGCCAGGTAATGGTTGATCGCCGCCGCTTCGGTGATGATGTGATCGTGGTCACCATGATGGTGAACCAGCGCCGGCACTTTGTTCATCGGATTGATTTTTACGTAGTCGTCCGGACGCGTTGTCCAGTCGAACACCACTTGGTCGTAGTCCGCACCTGCTTCGTGCAGCGCCCAACGGGAGATCTGACCACGGCTCATTGCGACCGTGTAAAATGTGAATTCAGCCATAAGTCAGCGTCCTCGAGTAACAACTGGTTCGAACTCACCGAAGATCAGGCGCGACCCATCGAAAGGCGGATCGCCTTCGGGATAGTCCTCAAAACCTTCGCCGCGGCCCATTGCCTCTTTGGCTTTTTCCAGCGTTTCCTTGTCAGGCCATATCACCCAGCCGGTGACGATCTTTTCACCCTCGGGTGCAGCGACCGCCTTGCGAAGATCGGTGTTCTTGCCCTCGGGAACGTGTGATTCCCAAGCTTCCATTACTTCCAGTGCACCCTGACTCATCGACCAATCGGCCATGAATTCAGCTGCTTTCTTGTATGCTTCCCGGTTGGCTTCCGGCACCGATAAAGCTGCCACAGCTACGTACATTGGCCTTCTCCCATGGCTTCAGTGTTGAGCTCAGGCAGTCTTATCATAAACTGTGGTGAATCCGCCAAAAATCATGCGTTTTCCATCAAATGGCATCGGATTCTTTTCGGGGTCGAAACGATCATCGATGACTTCGCCGCTCATCATGCGGCCCATGCTCCCATCGCGCGTCGCCTTATCCGGCCATTCGATCCAACCGAAACAGACCGTTTCATCTTCCTTTGCCGCTACCGCACGATGAAAATCCGTCATTTCACCTTTCGGTACATCGTCGCCCCAGGTTTCGACTACGCGCAGAGCGCCGTTCTCGAGGAACCAACTGTCTGCGGTTTCGCAGTGTTTCAAAAACTTCTCGCGGTTGGCAGTCGGTACCGCCATCACGAAGCTGTCAATGAAGGTCATTTTGATCTCTCCTCTCACGTTTCAGACATTCTGAAAGCACGCTGTTGCAACGGCATGTCAACGATGGTTAGATTAGCAGACTATGAAGTTAAGAAAAATGACCAATAGCAATATCCGACCTCGTCGTTATGACGAGGCATGTGCGGCAACCCATGCGATGAATATCATCGGTGAGCGTTGGGCCGTGCCTGTGATCAGAGAGCTGTCGCTCGGTCCACGACGCTTTTCGGACATCAAACGGAGCATCCAAGGCATAAGTGCCAATGCTTTGACGCAACGACTCTCGAGGCTCCAGGAAGCGGGAGTTGTCGAGCGGGAGGTTCTGCCTCCACCAGCCTCGATCCAGGTCTATCAACTCACGCCATGGGGCCGCGAAACGGGACCGGTGCTCCAGATGCTGGGCCGATGGGCCGTGAAAAGCCCCGATCATGATCCGTCGCGACCATTCAGCGCAACATCACTGGTGTTGTCGTTGCGCACCATGTTTGATGAAAGCACAGTGGAGAATTTTCGTGCCAGCATCGGATTGGTGATTGATGGCGAAGATTTCTTCTGGACCCGGCGAAGCGTGCTCGAAGTGGGGAGGGGCAGGGCGCTTGATCCCGATCTGCTGGTTACAGGAGGTCCGTCGGGCATTGCGGCCGTGGTTTATCGCGGACACACGGCGGCTGAGGCAGGAATATCGATCAGTGGAGACAAACAGGCTTGGTCAAAATTCTTGGCCTGCTTTCCATCTCCGGATCAAGCCAACGGGCTCAGGTCTGTTTGAACGCCCAGCGCAATGTCCGGCCCATGCCCCAAGTCGCCGCGCGCGCCGGAAGCGCTGCAATCCCAGGGCTGGAGAGATTGAGCATCGATCGCGCAAAGGGTGGCAGCATGGCCACCGCATCGGCGCCGAGCATTGCTTGCAGCGCGGGTGGTGCGCCTTTGGGACGCTGGGTAAGTACGAGTTTTGCGACTTCGCGGGCTTCTGAAGAGGTTGTGAGATCGCTCCGCAATTCGCGAAAAATTGCCTCAGCTTCGTTGCGGGATTCAGGGACCGGGTCCGCACCCAGTGCCCTGGCGATCACGGCAAACTGGCGATAATACTCATCCTGATCGCGGTTTGGCATGTCAGGCCTTACATGGCGCAAATATCCAGCAAGAAAACTCTGCGCCTCGGTAACGTGCACCCAGGCGAGCGTGCGCGGATTTGTGGCGTTGTAGGGCGAGCCATCGGGAAGCGTCCCTTCGATCCTCGCATGGATCTTGTTAACGCGGTCGATGGCCGCCATCGCCCTGTCACGATGACCGAAGGTTGTGACAGCAATGAACCGCGCGGTGCGTTGCAGACGGCCATGCATATCTTCGCGAAAATTGGAATGATCGAGCACCCCTTGCAGCGCGTGCGGGTGGAGCATTTGCAGCATCAGCGCGCGGATCCCGCCGCTCATCATTCCAACGATATCGGCATGGACCAATCGGATTGGCGTGTCCTTTTCGAACAAGGCGTCATCAGAAGGCGGTACCGGCTTCTGGCCATTGTTCGTATCATTGAAAACACCGCGCACTTGCTCGACGAGTTTCAGACGCAGTGTTTCGATCGGATCAGGCATCTTGTGGATGTAATCAGTCTGATCGCATTTTTCGAGGTGGTTGGTGGTTCAAAAGTTCCCGCGAAAGCCCATCTCACTTGCATGGAAATCAACGCCCACTTTCATGAACGCGCTCATGTTGACACCAG
>JBCAXQ010000334.1:0-3060 GCA_038534015.1 Pseudomonadota bacterium
GCTCTCGTTCTCACCCCGCGTCTGATCTGTTTCACCTGCGAGCACCGGCAAAATGCTGCGACCGTAGAGTGCGCCAGTGTCGTATTCGACACCAGCAGCGTCGAGCAGGGTCGGCATCAGGTCGGCCACATGAACCGGAGCATCCTTAATACCGGTGGTCTCGACACCGGGCCCGGCGATCACGAGCGGCACCCGCAGCCCCCCCTCGCTTGAGTAGAATTTGTAGAGGTTAAACGGCGATGCAGACACAGATGCCCATTCCGGTCCGATGGCGGTCAGGCTGCCGGGCAGGCCCATATTTTCGGGAGACGTGTCGAACCCTTCGAGGCGGTGGATCGCGCTGAGCGCCAGATCGTAGAGGGGATTGCCGAACTTTGTCACACCGGACTCCGGGCCGTTGTCGGAGGTGACAACGACAATCGTGTTTTCCAGCTGTCCGGTGGCCTCCAGATGATCCAAAAGGCGTCCGATATGAAAATCGGCCGCTTCGATCATGCCAGCGTTGACCTGCATCTGGCGCGCTGCGGTGGCTTGCTCGGTTGGCGAAAGATCATCCCAGGCGCGGTGGTCTTCGTGCACTGGTGCCAGAACCGTGGTCTCGGGCACAAGGCCAAGCTCCATCGTGCGTTGCCAGCGCTCTTCGCGCATCACGTCCCACCCAGCGTCGAACACACCGTCATACTTGTCGATGAACTCGGATGGGGCCTGAACGGGGATGTGGACCGCCTGAAGTGACAGGAAGCCGAAGAAGGGCTGCTCCGCCTCGCCTTCGTCAATGTAATCGATCATCCGGTCCACGAGGTTGCGGGACGAATAGAAATCCTCGGGCAGCTGGACGGGCTCACCATCCTCGTACCACGACACTTTAGGGTAGCCCGGCAGGTAGTGGGTGTGGTCGTAATTGCTGCCGCCTGTGGAATCCATGACATAGGAGCGGTCGAAGCCGAAGCGGTCAGGCAGGTTCTTGCCCTTGGCGCCAACGCCCCATTTGCCGGAAACATAGGTCCGATAGCCCGCGTCAGACAAACGGCTTGCGATCGTCTCCTGATCGTCCTCCCAGATCATCGAATAGCCAGGCAACACCCTTTGCTCGGGCGTTACGGTTTCGACCAGCGTGCCCATGCCGGTCTGGTGATTGTCCATTCCGGTCATCAGCATCGCGCGGCTTGGCCCGCAGAACGGCGATGAATAATACCGGGAAAAGAGCGTGCCCGACTGCGCCAGTGCGTCGATGTTCGGGGTTTGCGCGTCGCCGCCATAGGCTCCAAATCCAGTAAAGCCCACATCGTCGAACAGCACCACGAGGATGTTGGGCGGCGTGACCGGCGTTGCCTCAGGCACAGTAGCTTCGGCGACCTCGGCCTCTGGGGCCTGCGTCTGAGCCGCCAGCGCGATCGGCGACAGCGTGAAAGCGGCCAGAAAAAGCGCCCGATTTGCGGAACGGAAAACGTTGTGCATGGGATTGTCCCTTAATCCGGAAAGACGTGTTGTGGGATATTCCCCGATCCGCCTGAATGCACAGCTCCTGTCAGGCCAAATTGTATTCAATTCTGACCGTTGTCTTCCCGCTTTTGTAGAGCCTCGCGAAAGGCCTTTGGTGTCATGCCGGTCCACCGCTTGAAGCTGCGCGCAAAGTTGGACGGCGCATCGTAGCCAAGCTCGTGGGCTATGGCTTGTATGGGCTGCGTGCTGCTGGAAAGCATTTCCCGGGCGCGTCGCTCCCGCACCTGGTCAACCAATGTGCGATAGGTCGCCCCGGCCCGCTCCAGTTGACGCCGAAGGCCACGCTCAGAGTAACCAAGTCCAGTCGCTGCCTCGGAAAGCGGCACCCCGACGTTGGCACCCTTCTCCAGAAAGGCCAGGACCTGGCTGACAGGTGTTGCATTGTGACCCGCGTCTGCTGCGAATTTTTCACACAGCGCTACCAGCTTCGCGTGGTTGATCGGGTCGGAACATGGCAGCGCCTGGTTCAGCAGCTTGGACGGGAAGATGATCCTGTTTTGGGGCGCATCGAACCGGATGGGAACGCGACTGACCTCTGCAGCGATTTCAGCCCACCCCTCGGGCTCACCGATGGTTGTTTCCGCACGCGTCGCGACAAGCGGTATCTGAAGCATGTCGAGCAGCAACCTGTTCAGCACGATCAGCGCGCTGGCGTTTACAAAATAGGCGATCTCCTCGAGCGGAAGCTTGGGCGTCAAGCGCACTTCGGTCTCATCCGGTTTGTGCCCGGACTCTCGGTCAGGAAAGCTCAGGCCGATTGCCGGGAAGGTCAGATGAACAAAGCGACTGAGCACGTTCAGACCGTCCACAAGTCGAGGCGCATTCATGGCCGCGTAGGCTGGAAAGCCAATGTAAGTGACGTCAAATTTGAGCGCGAGCCGGGCCCCGAGATGTGGATCGCCCGTCTGTTCCTGGGCATTCAGAATGAAGCGCCGAAGCGTCAGAAAATCCGTGCGGAAATATGGATCTGCGAACAGCTCTGGTTCCAGATTTGTGCCCCTGAGAACGGTATCGGCATCATAGCCATCTGCGCAAAGCGTTCGAAAGACGAAACCAGGATAGTTCATCGGCAAGGCCGGTGTGTCCATGGTGAACACGACCGCATTGTCTGGGGATGACACCATTCACTGCCTCCCCATCAACTCTTGAATTGGACGGCCCCCAACTTCGAAACGGTCTGCCAATGGGTCAGTCGGAGGTCTCGAAAAGTGAGAACGCATAGTTTGGTCGAGATGGCTGGCGGTTTTGGCGTGTGCACTGCAGCATAAACCAAAACCCCAGCTTTGGCCAAAAGGAACTTGTCTCAGCTAAATGACAGTTCAGTAGCCGCAGGTCGCTGGAAAACGAATGGCTTAAGAGACGGTCGAGCAAGTCGTCCGGAATCCCACCGATCAAGCTTTACAATTCAGATTGACGATCGCCGGTTAGCGGCTCTTGAGGAAAAGTCATAGGTCAGTCTGGTTGAGAGGCGTCCAGCTTCTCTAACAGGAGATCAGGCTTCCGTTTTGAGCCCCAACGTCAAAGTCGCGACAAATCCAGTCGGATCGAGCCGCTGGA
>JBCAXQ010000335.1:0-3038 GCA_038534015.1 Pseudomonadota bacterium
CGATTTAAGACAGCTTCCTTTCCGGATGAAGGAGCCCACCAGCGGACAAAGCGATCAGAGAAGCTGTTGAAGGCGTGGACCTGATTGACAAAGACGAACGTGTCGACGTCCTCGCGGATACCTTCAATTCAAGTTCAGTGGATTTCATCGTGCGCTGGTGGGCTCCTTCATCCGGAAAGGAAGCCGTCTTGAATCGTGACCAAGTGGTTCGAGCAATCAAGCGAGGCCTCGACGAGGCGGGTATCGAAATCCCCTTCCCCTATGTTACGCACACCTTCAAAGAACAGGTGCCGGTGGGCGAGAAAGTGGGCGAAACTGCCTAACTCGATCGTCTCCCGGTGCAGGCCGGGAGACACAATAGCATGCAAGTCCTGAAAACTGACCTTTCGCGTTTTTCCAGCATTCCCGATTACCCGTTTGCCGAAAACTGGGTCGATATCGATCTGGGAGAAGGCCACTCAGGGCGCATGCATTACATTGATGAAGGACCGAAGGACGCTCCTGCCGTGTTGCTATTTCATGGCGAGCCGAGCTGGAGCTTCCTTTATCGCAAGATGATCCCTGTCTTGCTTGATGCAGGGTTCCGCTGCCTGGCTCCCGACCTCATCGGGTTTGGAAAGAGCGACAAACCGGACGATGTAGCGTTTTACACTTACGACCGGCACGTTAGCTGGTTGAAGCAATGGCGTGATGCTGTGGTTCCCGAACCTGCTGCGCTGTTCTGCCAGGACTGGGGCGGCCTACTGGGCCTGCGCATGGTTGGCGAAGAGCCTCATAAATTCACTTGCGTCGTAGCCAGCAACACGTTTCTGCCGACCGGAGGAACGCCCTCGCCAGCGTTCCTCGCATGGCGTCAGTTTGCCAAGTCTTCGCCAGAATTCATGATCGGAGAACTGCTTCAACGCGCGACCGCCACTGAGCGTACACCGGAAGAGGTTGCCGCTTATGATGCTCCCTTTCCAGATGAACCGAGCAAGGCGGGTGCACGGGCATTTCCACAACTCGTTCCGGTGGAGGACGGCATGGCCGGGATCGAACAAAACAAGAGTGCATGGGAAGGACTGGCAGCCTTCGATAGGCCATTCCTGACATTGTTTGGCGAAGATGATCCTGTCACAGGAGGGCTCGCTCAGCCGTTGATAGACCGCATAGCTGGAGCATCCGGACAACCGCATGGCATGCTCTCAACCTGCGGCCATTTCTGCCAGGAGGATCGACCACAGGAGCTTGCGCAGGGCGTGATCGATATGGCCAAGAAGGCAGGTTTCCTCGTTTGACCTCTCCCTCGGCTGAGACAGGGTTGGCTTATCTCAGCCGAACGCAAGAATATGCGTTGGCCGTGGTCGTGGCTGTGGTTACAGCCAACGCATACTACATACATCCGATTATCGGAGAGGTCGCTCGCGACTTTGGTGTTGGAGACGCCGAAATCGGCGTTGTGCCAGCACTTAATCAGCTTGCGCTTGCGTTGGGAATCTTCCTGTTGCTCCCGCTCGGTGACCGGTATTCCAACCGCACATTGTGCATCGCCTTTGTGACATTGCAGAGCCTGTTCATGCTCGCCATGGCTCTGGCGCAGCAATTGGCCTTGTTTACCCTTGCCTCTACGCTCCTAGGTTTGGTCACCATCGCGCCGTATTTGATCCCCGCTTTTGCTTCCAAGCGGGTCGCGCCCGAACGATTGGGCCAAGTGACTGCCATCCTTACAGCGGGCGTGATATTCGGCATCCTTGTCGCGCGGGTTGGTGCCGGGGTGATCGCAGAACAGTATGGCTGGCGCAGCGTGTACTGGATCGCGTTCACATTGATGGCGAGCGTCACAATCTTGCTTCCTGTCGTGATGCGAAGCGACACTGCGTCGGATAAGCGGCAGGGTGGCAACTATCTCGGGCTTCTTACTTCGGTCTTTACGCTAGCGCGCGAGCACAGGGACATGTTGCTTTCGGCCGCTATCCAGGCGTTCAATTTCGCCAGCTTCACTGCGACCTGGCTTGCGCTCGCTCTTTACCTCACCAGCGACGAGATGGGATATGGCGTCGACACGGTCGGATACTTGGCCGGGATTGCGGCGGTGAGCATTTTTTCGACGCCGAGGTTGGGCAAATGGGCCGACAGAGTGGGGCCTCGCCGTGCCCGCATGATCATGGCGGTAATTCAATTGTTTGCCGCCGCCCTCTATTGGCCTTTGGGTAGCAGCGCCTGGCTGCTGATTGTCCCTTTAACGCTCAGCAACTTGGTGGGACCTACAATCGATGTGACCGGGCGAATGACATTTCTTGCTCTTGAGCCGCAGATTCGCACTCGCCTTACAACGACCTACATCGTGATCATGTTCATCGGCGGCGCAATCGGGAGCATTCTCGGTACCGCGGTGTTTGATTGGGGCGGCTGGCTGGGAACATGCGCCTTGTTAGTTGGAATTTCTGCTGCGGTACTGGCTCTCTCGACAAGAGCTCACTGGCGCTGGTCTCCGGAGACTCGTTAGACAGGACATTCACAAGGAGCTTTGGTGGTGACCCCGGCGTGATTCGAACACGCGGCCCCCAGATTAGGAATCTGGTGCTCTATCCGGCTGAGCTACGGGGTCCCCGATGGCCCCAATAGCACCAGATTGCTCAGTTTCAATTGAGTTCGTCGGGTGGCGCAACAGGAAAGGGCAAAGGCGCTACAGGCACGCCCTCATCCGCCAGTGACTTCGCCTCTTCCAGGCTGGTCTGGCCATGGATCGGAGCTTCATCACGCTCGCCATAATGCATCGCGCGGCTTTGCTCGGCGAATTTGTCACCAACCCAGGTTGACTTCTCAAGGGCTTTTGACTGCGCTTGAGCCAGTGCCTTGAGCGCCTTCTGAACCTCGGCAGGCATTGGCGAGTTGGATACAGGGCGCGCCTCATGATTGACGGCGCTAACTTCTTGCGAGGAGGCGTTACCCTTAGCCGGCACGGAAGGCGCCATTGGAGCCTTGCCGACCTCAAGCGATCCGCATTCCGGGCATGTCACGAAACCCGATTTTTGCTGATTGGCAAAGTCTTCGGAAGA
>JBCAXQ010000336.1:0-2997 GCA_038534015.1 Pseudomonadota bacterium
TGGCCAAAAGCCGATCAAGCATTCGAAACAGGGCCGTTTCCAGATCCTCGATGTGGTCCAGATGATGGCGCCAATCACGAAGTACACGCATCAGCTGGCGAGCGGGGACAACATCCCAAGCCGGGTCCGCGAGTCCTTCAGGCTGGCCGAGGAGGAGAAGCCGGGCGCGACGCACCTTGAGCTGCCGGAGGACATTGCGGCGGAGAATGCGACGACCCGGCCACTCCCTCGCAGCCAGGCGCGGCGACCCTCGGCCGAGCCCAAGGCGGTGCGTCAGGCGGTCGAGGCGATTGAAACGGCGAAATCGCCTGTCCTCGTGATCGCCGCCGGGGCTAACCGCCGGATGACCAGCAACATGCTGCGCGAATTTGTCGAGAAGACCCGCATACCTTTTGTCACCACGCAGATGGGCAAAGGTGTGCTGGATGAGCGGCATCCGCTGTTCCTTGGCTGCGCCGCGCTTTCGGCTGGAGACTTTTGCCACCGCGCCATCGAAGATGCCGATCTCATCATCAATGTCGGCCATGACGTGATCGAGAAACCGCCATTCTTCATGGACGCTGACGGTGCAAAGGTGATTCACATCTCGAACAACACCGCAGAGGTTGATCCGGTCTACTTCCCTCAAGTCGAGGTGATCGGCGACATCGCCAATGCGGTCTGGCAGATCAAGGAAGCGATCACGCCACAAGACAGCTGGAATTGTGGCCGGATGCTGGAATATCGGGCCGCCGATATCGCGCATTCGGAGCCGCTTGAAAATGACACGCGCTTTCCGATTTTTCCACCGCATCTTGTCCGGCAAGTGCGCAAGGCGATGCCCGAGGACGGTATCATCTGCCTCGACAACGGTATCTATAAGATCTGGTTTGCGCGCAATTACACCGCGCATCTGCCCAACACTGTCCTGCTCGACAATGCTCTCGCATCGATGGGCGCTGGACTGCCCAGCGCGATGATGAGTGCCATGCTCTATCCGGATCGCAAAGTGATGGCGATTTGCGGCGATGGCGGTTTCATGATGAACAGTCAGGAGATGGAAACGGCGGTGCGGCTTGGTCTCAACCTGACCGTGCTGATCCTGCGCGATGATGCTTACGGCATGATCCGCTGGAAGCAGGCCAATATGGGCTTCAAGGATTGGGGGCTGACATATGGCAACCCCGACTTCGTCGCCTACGCCGAAAGCTATGGCGCGCATGGCCATCGGGTCACCAGCAGCGAGCATCTGACCGATGTCCTGGCCCACACGCGCGATACGCCGGGCGTCCATTTGATTGATTGCCCGGTCGACTACACCGAGAACGACCAGATCCTGAACCACGATATCAAGCGGCTCAGCAAAGAGCTGTAGTTTGCGCCACCGCTCGTCCTGAGCCTGTCGAAGGGCGAGCGCAGCACCACATTCGTGCTTCGACAGGCTCAGCTCGACCGGAGTTATTCATGCCCCAGCTCAAAGACATCTACCCGCTCTATCTCAACAACAAGGCCGCGCAGCCCAACACCGACTTGGCGGTCACAGACAAGTTCACCGGTGAGGTGGCGTTCCGCACGGCGTTGGCGACACCCGATGTAATTGATGAGGCGATTGCGGGTGCTGTCCGAGCGACCGAGCCGATGCGCAAGCTTGCGAGTTTCGAGAAGCAGGATGTGCTGATGCACTGTGTCAGCCGCTTCAAGGAGCGGTTTGATGAGCTCGCCTATGCCTTGTGCGTCGAGGCGGGCAAACCGATCAAGGATAGCGAAGGCGAGGTCACCCGTCTGATCGACACGTTCCGGATCGCGGGCGAAGAAGCGGTGCGCAATTACGGCGAAGTGATGCCGCTCGACATTTCGGAGCGCGCACGCGGATATTCGGCGATGTGGAAGCGGGTGCCGATCGGGCCGTGTAGTTTCATCTCGCCGTTCAACTTCCCGCTCAACCTCGCGGCGCACAAGATCGCGCCGGCCATCGCGGTCGGTTGTCCGTTCGTGATGAAGCCCGCGTCAAAGACCCCGCTCGGGGCGCTTATCATGGGCGAGGTGCTGGCCGAATGCGATGTGCTGCCCGAAGGGGCATTTTCGATCCTGCCCGCAAGCCGTGACGGTGCAGACCTGTTCACGGTCGACGAGCGCCTGAAGCTGCTGAGCTTCACCGGTTCGCCCGGCGTCGGTTGGGCGCTCAAGGCCAAGGCGGGCAAGAAGCCTGTTGTCCTTGAACTTGGGGGGAATGCGGCGGTCATTGTCGATCACGATGCTGACCTTGATGATGCTCTGGAGCGGATCATCTTCGGTGCGTTCTATCAGTCGGGCCAGTCGTGCATCGGGGTACAACGGATCATCATTCACGAAGATATCTATAATCGGTTCAAGGACATGCTGGTCGCGAAGACTGCCACGTTGGTCGCAGGCGATCCCAAAAACCGCGACACGTTTATCGGCCCAATGATTTCCGAAGGTGAAGCGACCCGGCTCAAGGGCTGGATCGATGAGGCGGTTGAAGGCGGCGCGACGCTGCTCACTGGCGGCGGGCTTTCGAATGGCAATATGCTCGAAGCGACTTTGCTTGAGAACGTCGACAAAGATGCGCGCGCGCTCAATGAAGAGGCGTTCGGCCCGCTGGCGATCCTGCAGAAATTCTCAGCCTTTGACGAAGCCCTGGACGAAGTGAACCGATCCAAGTTTGGACTCCAGGCGGGCATCTTCACCCGCGACCTGTTCAAGATGTTCGACAGCTGGGATGAGCTCGATGTCGGCGGCATCGTGATCAATGATGTGCCCAGCTACCGCGTCGACAACATGCCCTATGGCGGGGTGAAGGATTCCGGCCTTGGCCGCGAAGGCATCAAGTTTGCGATGGAGGACATGACCGAGATCCGGAATCTGGTGATCAGGCGGACTTGATCTTCGGCCAGGCCGCCCACTTCCTCCTCCCTTCCACCTGGATTATCACTCCGGGTTAAGATCCGGGTGGAAGGGAGGAGGGAGTGGGCGGCAGGGTGATACTTAGGAAGATTC
>JBCAXQ010000337.1:0-2976 GCA_038534015.1 Pseudomonadota bacterium
CGCTTGAGTTGCCACAGAGGCTAGCATTCATGTCGGGCCATGTCGCTGCGGGCCTTGCACTTTACCGTGCAGGCGAAAGCGAGGCGGCCGCACCGCACCTGCTCCACCCTGTGTCAGAAACGCACGAAGCAGAGCGCGCCGGCCTTGCCGAGCTCGGTTTTGATCCCTCCCCATTCGAAGCGGTTTCCGCTGCACTGGAGGCTGGCAAACCAGCTTCCGAAATCGAACCACAGCTAGAGGCTGTCGAGGCAAATCTCGCAGCTGTTCGATCCGAAGCTGGCGGCGATCCGGTTGAACTGATCCGTTTCTTGATGGACACAGCCACAGCCGAATACGCGGTCGCAGTGAAAGATGGAGCGGTAACTGATCCTGCAGAATATCAGGATGCCTGGGGCTTTGTGACCGTGGCAAAGCAGATCGCTGCCGATCTCGACACGCCTCAAGCCGACGAGGTGCGTGCCAACATCGACATCATGCTTGGTCTATGGCCTGATGCAGCGCCTATTCCTCCAGAAGAAGCCGCGCCAGCTGGCCAAGTTTCGGCATTGGCGTCGAGGGTCGTGTTGGCTCTGCCCCAACCTGACAGCTGACCCGGTTGAACCTTCGCGCGGAACACCACTTCCAATTGTTTTACCAAGCAGGCATAGGCGCTGCCCATGCACGATATTCGCGTAATCAGGGATGATCCCGCCGCATTTGACGCAGCTCTGGCCCGTCGCGGGCTGGAGCCGGTTTCTGCGCATATTCTCGAGCTTGATGAACAGCGCCGCGCGCTTACGACAAAGCTCCAGGAAGCTCAGGCGCGCCGCAACGAGGCCTCGAAAGCGATCGGCCGGGCCATGGGTCAGGGCGAGACCGAAAAGGCGGAGGCACTCAAGGCCGAAGTCGCGAAACTTAAGCAGTCCATGCCTGCTCTAGAAGATCAGGACCGCGAGCTGGCCGAGCAACTGCGCATGGCCATGTTGGTATTGCCCAACGTGCTGGCAGACGATGTGCCCGATGGCGAGAGCGAAGATGATAACGTCTATCTGCGCGAATGGGGCGACAAGCCAGTCTTCGAATTCGAACCCCGCGAACACGCCGATATCGCTCCCGCATTGGGTATGGACTTTGAAACCGGAGCCAAGATTTCAGGCGCAAGGTTTACATTCCTACGCGGAGACATGGCTCGCCTGCATCGCGCACTGGGGCAGTTCATGCTTGATACGAACACTCAGGAGCATGGCTTTATCGAGTGCAATCCACCGCTTCTTATCAACGAAGAGGCCGGATACGGCACTGGGCAGCTGCCAAAATTTGGTGAAGATCTGTTCCGCACCACCGACAATCGCCTGTTGATATCAACTTCGGAGATGGTGCTAGGCAATTCGTTCCGGGAGCAGCTTTTTGATGAAAGCGATTTTCCAATGCGGCTCACCGCGCTGACACCGTGTTTCCGGTCTGAAGCAGGTGCAGCGGGCCGCGATACTCGCGGGTTTATTCGCCAGCATCAGTTCGAGAAGGTCGAGATGATCGTGGCGTCGCTTCCTGAAAAGGCGGAAGCAGAGCTGGACCGGATCACGGCGATCGCGGAGGGGCTGCTCCAAAAGCTTGGCCTGCATTACCGCGTAATGGCGCTTTGTTCTGGCGATATGGGTGCGGCCATGATGAAGACCTATGACCTTGAGGTCTGGCTTCCCGGTCAGGGTGCGTATCGGGAGATCAGTTCGTGTTCTAACGGAGGCGCCTACCAGCCCCGCCGAATGAATGCGCGGTATCGGCCAGAAGGTGAAAAGAAGAGCGAGTTTTTTCATCTGTTGAACGGTTCTGGCCTCGCTGTAGGTCGCACGCTCGTTGCGATCATCGAGAACTATCAACAGACCGATGGCAGCGTTTTGATTCCAGACGTTCTTCATTCCTATATGGGCGGCATGACCGTGCTGAAACCTGCTGCATGATGCGCATTCTCGTTACCAATGACGACGGTATTCACGCGCCTGGGCTTGAAGTTCTCGAGGAACTGGCGGCCGAGTTCAGCGACGATGTCTGGGTTTGCGCACCGAGTGAAGAGCAATCAGGCGCCGGGCACTCACTGACTCTCAACGAGCCGGTCCGGCTACAAAAATTCGGGGAGCGGCGCTTCGCTGTCACTGGCACGCCAACCGACAGCGTTATGATGGCGCTTCGCGAAGTGATGGATAGCCCACCTGATTTGATATTGTCGGGTGTAAATCGCGGCGCAAACCTAGGCGATGACATTACCTATTCTGGCACTGTATCGGCAGCGATCGAGGGAGCATTGGCCGGTATCCGTGCGGTTGCGCTGAGCCAGGTCTATAGCCGCGAAACAAACGGGACCGGTCAGGAATTTGGCGCAGCACGCGAATGGGGAGCACGAGTGATCAAGCCGCTGCTCGACGCGCCTTTCGCAGAACGAACGTTGGTCAATGTCAATTTCCCACCACTCTCGGCAGACGACGTGAAAGGAATGCGCGTCGTTCGCCAGGGTTTCCATGACTATTCTCGCGGCAGCATAGTAGAAGGCACGGATCCGCGCGGGCATCGCTATTTCTGGTTCGGTCTTCATGCGATCGAGCACACGCTCGACCATGGCACCGATCTAGAAGCGATTGCCGATGGCTACATTGCGGTTACGCCGCTTCAGCTCGACCTGACTCATTATTCATCGATCGATACGATCGCCAGCCGGTTCGAAAGCTGAGAGTACGCGAGGCGTATGGCAGATAAGCAGCTAGATCGTATCGTGCCGTCCGAAGAGCCAAAGCGCTTCAAGCGTCGGCGGTTCAAGCCGCTTCGCCGCGCAGTCCGGATTCCGGTTTGGGGCGATCTGAGCATTCGCCTTGGCCTTGCGCTGTTCCTGATCTTCATTGTGGTGATGATCCACTGGCTGGACCGCGGTGGGCTGGTCGATGCGGTTGATGGAGAAGTCAGCTTCCTCGACGTAGTCTATTTCACAATGATATCGATCACGACCAC
>JBCAXQ010000338.1:0-2971 GCA_038534015.1 Pseudomonadota bacterium
TCTCGTGGCTGCGTCATGGGCAGGGGCGATGTGATGGTATTTGGTTACGCATTCAAATGGCCAGTGATCAAACTGCCCAAGCCTGTTTCGCGCACGACCATAGGGCAATTGACCGAGATTGCGCTGAGATATGCTCCGACGTTGCAAGGGCGGGCCTCTCGCCTTGAACTGGTTGTGACCTTTCTGATTGTCTCTGTGGCGTGGTTGACCCTGATTTCGATTGCTCCGGATCTTCGGCCTGCAAAGGGGGACGAGCTTTCGCCAACGGGCTGGGCCATCGCTGTCTTCCAGCTGTTGCCTTTGCTTTCGGTGGTGATCCGGCGACTGCACGATACTGGTCGGCGTTGGTGGGCGCTGATCGTGATAATAGCGCCTTACATCGGCTGGGTGATCCTGCTGGTGATCCTGCTTTGGAAAGGGGACCCAAACGAAAACGATTTCGGCCCTCCGACAAATACGGTTTAGAAAGGGCAGCGCGCGTTTGGGATTGCAATACCCGGCTCACACCCGCACATTCAATGCTATGTTGCGGCAATACGAACTGGTTGAAAGGGTCAAGGAGTATGATCCCGGCGCCGATGAGGCGGCGCTCAACCGCGCCTATGTCTACACCGTGCAGAAACACGGCACGCAAATGCGCGCCAGCGGCGATCCCTATTTCTCCCATCCGGTCGAAGTTGCGGGGTTGATGACTGACCTTCAACTCGATCAGGAAACGATCATTACCGCGCTGTTGCACGATACGGTTGAAGACACTCTGGCGACGATCGAAGACATCGAGGCGCATTTCGGGCCTGAGGTCGCGCGGCTCGTGGATGGCGTTACGAAGCTCTCCAAGATCGAAGCCATGCCGGAGAATGAGCGGGCGGCGGAAAACCTGCGCAAGTTCCTGCTTGCAATGAGTGAAGACATCCGCGTGCTCTTGGTCAAGCTCGCGGACCGGCTGCACAATATGCGCACGCTACACTTCATCAAAAAGCCCGAGAAACGCCAGCGGATCGCGCGTGAAACCATGGATATCTATGCGCCGCTGGCCGAGCGGGTGGGCATGTACGAATATATGCGCGAGATGCAGGCGCTCGCGTTCGAACAGCTGGAACCTGAGGCTTTCACGACCATCACCAAGCGGCTTGACGAACTGCGCAGTCAGGATGGCGGTCAGGTTGATGCCATTGCGCTTGCGATCAAGCAACGCCTTGCTGAGGCGGGCCTGTCGGTCGAGGTTTCAGGGCGTGAGAAACATCCGTATTCGATCTGGAAAAAGATGGCCGAAAGGCATGTCTCGTTCGAGCAGGTAACCGACATCATGGCGTTCCGCGTGATCTGCGATAACGAGACAGATTGCTACGCTGCGATGGGCGTGTTGCACACCACGTGGCAATTCCTACCGGGCCGTTTCAAGGACTATATCTCGACGCCCAAGACCAACGGGTATCGTTCGCTCCACACCTCGCTGATGTATGAAAACTCCATGCGGGTTGAAGTGCAGATCCGCACCAATGAGATGCATCGCCGCAATGAATTCGGGCTGGCGGCGCACTGGGCCTATAAACAGAGTGACCAGGCGGATGGTGAGGTCGGGTGGCTGCGCGATCTTATCGAGATCGTCGATGCCAGTCATGATGCCGAGGAACTGCTCGAGCACACGCGGCTGGCGATCTACCAGGATCGCATCTTCGCTTTCACTCCCAAGGGGGCACTGTTCCAACTGCCAAAGGGTTCAACTTCGGTTGACTTTGCCTTTGCCCCACACCGATCTTGGCCTGCAGACCGTCGGCGCCAAGATCAACGGGCGGCACATGCCGCTCCGCACCCCGCTCAATAACGGCGATGTGGTCGAAATCATCAAGGGCAAGAACGCCGAGCCGCAATTGTCCTGGCTCGGCTTTGTTGTGACGGGCAAGGCGCGGGCCGCGATCCGTCGTTCGGTGCGGCTTAAGGAACGGGCCGAAGTGGCGGCCATCGGCTCCAAACTGTTTGACGAGATTGCGGCGCGCGTGCCGGCGCGGATCGGGAAAAAGGCTATCAAGGAGGCGGTCAAGCGGCTCGACATGGATGAGCCCGATGACCTGATGTACGCGATTGGCGCGGCCAAGCTGACCGACCGCGAGGTTATGGAAGCTTTGGTGCCCGGCTGCACAGTTGACTTCGAAGACGACGCGGATTGGTCGAAACGCGAAAAGGTGATTTCGATCCGCGGCCTTACTCCAGACGTTGGCTACACCCTTGCCACATGCTGCCATCCGGTTCCGGGTGATCGCATTGTCGGTTTACGCCGCAAGGATGAGCGGGTGCTGGTCCACGCCATCGATTGTCTGGAGCTGGCGAGCGGGATTGATGCAGACTGGCTGGACCTGTCCTGGGGCAAGCGCTCGCACGGCGCGGTCGGTCGGCTGCGCATAACGATCTACGACCGGCCCGGAACGTTGGCCGAGATGGCCGGCGTTTTTGCGCAAAACAAGACCAATGTGACAACGTTGGAGCAGGTGCAGCTCGACCATCCGTTTGTTACCTATGAGATCGAGGCCGAAGTGCAGGATCTTGCGCACCTCAACCGGATACTCAGCGCGCTTCGTGCCAGTGATGCCGTGGCTCAGGCCGAAAGGATCTAACCTCGCCTGGCTATCATACGAGATAGAGCAGGATGATCACCAATACGACCGAGTAAACCAACACGCCGAAAACGATGCTCAGCGGATTGAAGATCGGAGCAAGCGTGGCCTGCGCCATCTGACTCACCTGGTTGAGCAATTGTGGCCAGGTGTAGCTGACGAAATCGCCCTGCGACATAACCGCTTTCAAACGGTTTTGCTCGTCGACGATTGGCAGACGACGGAATCGTTCGTTTGACATCACCTGGAGCCAGTCGAGCACTTGATCGTCTTCCTGCGCCATGCGCACTTCTGTCGTCATCACATCGCCAACGGGCGTGGTCTTGGGATCGCGGCTCTCTCCGATGACCCGGCGAAAG
>JBCAXQ010000339.1:0-2970 GCA_038534015.1 Pseudomonadota bacterium
GAGGAAGAAGATGGCGGGTTGGGGCTCGGCTATCTGGAACATGCCATCGCGGTCGAGGAAGTCAGCCGCGATCACATGTTCAAGATAGCCCAAGCCCAGTCCGCCATCGTCCTCTTCGACTGTAATGCCATGCAGACCGAGCTCACCCATCGCTTTCCAAAGCTCGTCACGAGGAAAGTAATCCTCGCGGTCGATCTTTTCGGCCAGCGGGGCGATCTGTTCATCGGCAAAGCGCGACACACTGTCGCGGATCATCTCGGCCGCTTCGCCGAGCTGGAAATCAAATTCGGGGGTCGCGCGCATAGTTTTCCCTGTAAATCACGTATCTTCGGCGGCAATCTAGTGAGGCCATACCAGCGCTCCCGTCATGCGCAAACCGGTTGCAATTGAAATTATTGCGATGATTCACCCGGATTTGTGCATGCGGTGCTTTGCTGTATGGCCCGGCAATGAGGGGAAGATACACTGTCACTCTTGGACACCAAACCCTGGCCATCTGACCAGCCTCCATCGCAGGAGTATTGCGATGAGGAACAGCGCCTGCGCGTGCTGGCGAGCTATGGTCTGGATGCACTGGCCGGTGACCAGGAACTTGACCGGATTGCCCGCTTTGCCGCGCATCTGTGTGGAGCCCCATCAGCCGCAATCAGCCTGGTCGATGATGAACGCCAGCGCTTCCTCTGGAGCGAAGGGCTGGACATTTCCGAAACGCCGCGCTCGACCAGTTTTTGCGCTCACACCATGTTGGGCACCGCACTGCTAGAGGTGCTCGATGCAAGCAACGACCCGCGCTTCGCCGATTTCACACTCGTGCGCGGTGACGCCCATATCCGGTATTATGTTGGTGCGCCGCTGGTCTCATCCGAAGGCGCCCCATTGGGCGCATTGTGCGTCACCGATACCGAACCGCGCCACCAGGGGCTGGATGCCAATCAGGTAGAGGGCCTCACGGTGCTTGCCGAAGCCGTGAAACGGCGGCTTGAAGAGCACCGCCGAACCAGCGCAGCGACAACGGAACTCAAACAAAGCAAAGACCGGCTTCAGTCGATGTTCGACAGCGTGCCGGACATCGCCTGGTCCGCGGCCCCAGACGGCACGTTTGACATGTTCAATGCGCGGTGGACCGAACTAACCGGTCTGGCCCCGCCCAAAACAGTCGAAGACTGGCGGCCGGCTGTGCACCCGGATGATTTCGAGCCATCAGTGGCCAAGTTTGGGGAGGCTGTATCTCAGGCCACCATGTTCGAATACGAATGGCGAATGAAACTGCCGGACAACTCTTATCGCTGGATGCTCACGCGCGCCGTGCCATCTTCTGGTGATCCAGAAAACGCGCGCTGGTTTGGGACCATCACCGATATCCACGATCGGTATGTGATCTCTCAGGAACGCGAATTGCTGGCAGGCGAGCTCGCGCATCGGATCAAGAATATCTTTTCGGTCATCACCGGCCTGATTTCGCTGCGTGCACGCGGAGATGATAAGCTCAAGGCATTCAGCAACGAGCTCGGTGACACGCTGAGATCACTCTCGCGCGCTCAGGAATTTGCGCTGCCGATCAACAAGAAGCCCGGTGATGAATTGCTCGAGCTGCTTGATATTCTGATGGCCCCTTATGGCGCTGGCGCCAACGGAGCGGTTTCGATCAGCGGTGACGTGGTGAAATTCGGTCGTCGTGCTTCGACCCCGCTTGCACTGGTTTTCCATGAGCTCGCAACCAATTCGGCCAAATATGGCGCTCTTAGCGTTGCCGAGGGGAAGCTGGCGATTATGGTGCAGCGAGACGGCGAGACAGCCAGGATCGAATGGTCCGAAAGCAACGGTCCAACGATTGAGCAACCGCAGGACGAAGGGTTCGGTTCGCGCCTGATCCATATGGCAATCGAGCATCAACTTGGCGGATCCATGGTACGCAATTGGCAACCGGGCGGCCTGCGGGTCACCATCGAATTGCCAGTGGAGCGGCTATCCGAGTGACCTTCCTGACATTTGAGAATGTGGAGCGGCGATACGGCCCCAAAGGAGACGTGATCGCCGTTGGCGGGGTCAATTGCGCGATCGAGAAAGGCAGCTTTGTGGCGCTGGTCGGTGCTTCGGGTTCTGGCAAATCGACGCTTCTCAAGATGGTCAACACGCTCGAAGTGCCTTCGGGTGGGCGCGTATTGCTCGCAGACGAAGATGTCACATCGCTGAGGCCTGCCCAATTGCGACGGCGTATTGGCTACGTGTTCCAGGGTATTGGCCTGTTCCCGCATTTCAAGGTGGGAGAGAACATCGCAATCGGTCCGCGGCTTGCGGGAGAGAAGCTTGCCGAGGAACGGATTGCCGAGCTCCTGACTCTTGTCGATCTGGAACCGGACATGGCCAGCCGGATGCCGGACGAACTTTCGGGCGGCCAACGCCAGCGGGTAGGTGTCGCCCGGGCTCTCGCCATCGAACCCGAACTGTTGCTGATGGATGAGCCGTTCGGCGCGCTTGATCCAATCACCCGTGACGCGTTGGGAGATCGGGTGCGCGAGCTGCACGAAAAGCTCGGCCTTACGACAATCATGGTGACGCACGACATGGCGGAAGCTTTGCTGCTTGCTGACCGCGTGCTGGTGATGGACGCCGGGCAGGTGGTCGCGGACGAAACGCCACGCAGCCTGCTCGTCGGCAACGGCGGAGAGATTGCACAAGGACTGGTCTCGGTCCCCCGCGATCAGGCCGAACGCCTGGCGAAGATGGAAGCATGAGCGGTTTCTGGGAAATTCTGTTCGGGTTGGGTGACAAGCTCGCCGCGCATGTCGTGCTCGCGGCCAGCGCGATTGGCCTCGGCATTCTTGTCGCGCTGCCGCTGGCGGTTTGGGCCAGCCGTTCGCAACCGGTCGCCCGGGTTGCACTGGGTTTTGCCAGCCTGGTGCAGACAATTCCAGCGCTCGCACTGTTGGCCCTGTTCTTCCCGATCCTGCTGAGCCTGCGGGCGGTGTT
>JBCAXQ010000340.1:0-2963 GCA_038534015.1 Pseudomonadota bacterium
GTCGAGAAGCCCGTCGATCCGATCCCAGTCGAGCAAACCGTCGATCCGCTCCAGCTTCTCCAGCCGCTTGCGCCGACGGATCCGGCCCTCGATCAAAGTATCGGAAAAAGTCTTCTGACTGTAGTCACGGCGTGACATCGCCACCCCCACTGAAATCCAACCGCGCTCCGGCCCAATTGAATCACATCAGAAAGTCAAACTCAATTCAGAGGGCTCCGTTGAATTTACGGAGCGAGAGATTGGGTAGGCACAAACGTGCGACGAAGATGGCGCCGCGGCCCAACTGCGTGATTTCCAGCCTCAGGTCTGAGCATTGAATAGCAGTTTTGCGGATTCCGCGCCGCGCAATACACATTGAGAGGGCGCGGCGGCTTTAAGTCCGTTCGGGTAAAACAACCTTCGCAACTCTGGAATGTGCACGTTCGCCACACCTGTGCGGGTCACAAGATCTTCTCGAAAACACCAAGCAAAGACGTTGATCAAAAGTGCTCCAAAGGTACTTCAGACATCATTTGGAGTTGGTAGACCGGTCGAAACCTGGCGGGCTGCGACACCGGCATGCTAGTTTTGTGGCGACGAAACGCGGCTTTGACTATAGTTCGTAGCCGGAGGGAGTTCATGGAACGGCGCCTTGCCACAATTGTTGCTGCCGACATAGCAGGCTTCTCGCGACTGATTGGAGCCGACGAGGAAGGAACGCTCAGGTCTTTGCGCGAGATCCGCTCTGATAGTGTCGCGCCGTTGCTCAAGGAACATAATGGCCGGATTGCTAACACTGCCGGAGACTCGCTGCTGATCGAGTTCTCTTCAACGGTCGAGGCGCTGCGCTTCTCCATTGCTCTGCAAGAGCGTATGGCCCGGCGCAACTATGGCACAGCGAGCGAGCAACGCATCGCGTATCGTATCGGCATCAACGTGGGTGATGTGGTTGCGGATGGGGAAGATCTGCTAGGCGACGGAGTAAATGTCGCCGCCCGACTTGAAGCTCTGGCTCCGGTTGGCGGTATCGTAATTAGCCGATCGACGCGTGATCAGGTACGAGATCGCGTTGTTTGCAACCTGGCTGATCTTGGGAAAATAGAAGTCAAGAACATCGCTCGACCCGTGCACGCCTTTCAGGTTTTAGGAGGGGATGAAGCGCCGCTCACCTCTGCAAAGCGCCCGCGCCGATTGCCGTGGGTCGCGGGAGCAGCGCTCATCGCTTTTGCCCTAGGCAGCTGGGCGTGGTGGCGATGGACAATGCCAGACTTTGATCCAGCCGACCAGGCAAACTATGCGCTTCCGCTGCCTGAAAAGCCGTCGATCGCTGTCCTCGCCTTCGACAACCTTAGTGGCGATCACGATCAAGAGTTCCTTGCCGATGGTATCAGCGAAGACATCACCGCGGCACTTGCACGGATCCCGCAGCTCTTCGTCATCGCTCGCAATTCTGCGTTCACATACAAGGGCCGGCCCGTGAACGTTCAGCAAGTCGCCGAGGAGTTGGGAGTACGCTACATCCTTGAAGGATCGGTGCAACGTGACGGAGAACAACTCCGTGTTACAGCCCAATTGATCGATGCATTAGGCGGGAACCATATCTGGTCGCAGAAGCACGATCGCGAGATGACGGATCTGTTCGCTGTGAAGGACGAGATAGCATTGAGGATCGCTGAAAGTCTTCACGTCGAATTGGCCCGTGGGGATACGATATGGTCGCGGACGAACAGCACGAACAACATCGACGCATGGTTACTTAGCCTTGAGGGTTGGGCAGCACATGAAGAGTGGACACAAGCTGGCAATGCTCGCGCCCAAACACTCAACGCCCGAGCTCTAGAGCTCGAACCTAACTCTGCGCAACTCACCGCGGCGCTCGGCTGGCGTTACTTTATGGCGGCGCGGTTCCAATGGGCTTCGGATACTACGGCGGCGCTTACTAATGCCGTGCAACTCGCGAAGCAATCGGAACAGCTCGATCCCGAGTATGCGGGCACCTATGCTTTGATGAACGCGATCCACCTTTACAAGGGAGCACATGCCGCGGCGATTGAGGCAGGATTGAAAGCAACCCAGCTTGCTCCGAACGACTCTGATATGCTCGGCATGCTTGGTCTGGCACAACAGAAGTCGATGGACGTCGAGCAGGCGATCAGCAATTTCGAGAAGGCGGTTCGGTTAAATCCGCACACTCCGCAGTGGATGCTTGAGAACCTCGGAGAGAGCTATGTGATTGCTGGAGCGCACGAAAAGGCGATACCAATCTTCAAAAAACTCCTGACGCAGAACCCAAAAGGTGCCCTTGCAGGTGAAGTTTACATCAATCTTGCCGTGTCTCTTGATGCACTTGGAAATGAAGCAGAGGCGCGAGACGCGATTTCAAAGGCGATCGACGTCTATCCGCGCTTTACAACAGAGTATCTGCGAGGTTGGGCACTCTATAGTGATGCCGCATATACTGATCGTTGGCTCGCCACACTAAAACGACTTGGTCTGCCGGACTCGTGACTCCCCAAACTACCGGAGATAGATTTGTGTTGGGGCTTCCACAGTCTTGAGCACAGGGATCGCGAGATGATCGGGCAGTTCACCGTCACACAGTTTTCAACCAAGCGGTTGATCGGAAGCGCGAGGATCGCGGCACCGATCGCTCTCCGGTTCCGCGGAGAGATCCCAGTAACCATCTCGGCCCAAAATGCCTAACTTACATTCCAGGCTCCAGCGATCCTACATGAACTCACTGCGTAGACAGAATGTCGGGTTGTGAGGGTGAAGCCGCGGTCCCAGCTTTTGAGTACGAATGTCCGGGTATCTCGACACCAAGATTCCATCGCGACGTCTCCTTGTGGCGCACAATTCCAGTAGGTTCATGACTCGAGAGAGCATGCTCCGGCGGATCCTGCATCTACCACTCGAATTGATCAGATCATGTCTGGCGTCTCATGGTCATGTCTGATGATCCCCCAGGTTCGGCGATTCGCGAG